>DATEFT010000522.1:0-27082 GCA_035280505.1 Blastocatellia bacterium
TCCGGCAGGTCTATGTCCCTCCCGGATTCGCGCATGGGTTCTGCGTGACCAGCGAGATCGCCGAGGTCGAGTATAAATGCACCGACTACTATGACCCGGCGAGCGAGATCAGCATCAAATGGAACGATCCCGATCTGGAGATCGCCTGGCCCTCCGAGATCGCCTCCATGGCGATCCTGTCGAAGAAGGAGCTGGCGGCCAAGCCGTTGCGGGAGCTCATGGATGTCCTGCCCTGGTTTGAAGAGCAGAGAGATTGAGGTTCTCCGATGAAAGTTTTGATCACCGGAGCGGGCGGGCAACTGGGGCACGCCTTATCGGCGGCCCTCGTCCGTCACGAACTGGTCCCGCTCACGCATTCACAGCTCGATATCACGAACCTCTCCGAGGTCCGCGCCGCCGTCGGTCATCATCGCCCGGACCTCGTGATCAACGCGGCGGCCTACACGAATGTCGATGGCGCCGAGGACGATCAGGAGGGCGCTTATCGGCTCAACGCCCTGGGCCCCCGGAATCTGGCGCTGGCGACGGCCGATTCGAATCTTCCGCTGGTCCAGGTCTCGACCGATTACGTCTTCGACGGTCTGGGCGGGCGACCGTATCACGAGTTCGATGAACCGCGCCCGCTCGCGATCTACGGCCGCAGCAAACTGGCGGGCGAACAGGCGGTGGCCTCGCTCAATGCGCGCCATTACATCGTGCGGACCGCCTGGCTCTACCATACGGAACCGGCGGCGGGCAGAAATTTTCCCAAGACTATGATCGCGCTCTCCGCGCGGGACGAAGTCCGGGTGGTCAACGATCAGCATGGCTCCCCGACCTACGCGCCGCATCTGGCTGCGGCCCTGGCTCAGCTCATGGAGACCGGAGCCTACGGCATCTATCACCTGGCCGGAAACGGCGGCACCACCTGGTTCGAACTGACGCGCCGCCTCTATCAACTGCTAGACATCCGGACGCCGGTCCATCCGGTGACCACCGCGGAGTTCCCCAGACCGGCCAGACGCCCGCCCTATTCGGTGCTGACCACCCTGCACGACTCGTCGTTTCTGCTTCCGTCCTGGGAAGCAGGGTTGGCCGCCTACGCGCTGGAGGTCAAACGGCGAAACCGCGACTGACCGCCTTCGTTACTGGCTTTCTCAATAGCCCGAGCTTAGAATGAGCCTTCGCGGAGGCCCTTGGAAAAGGGCTTCGCGCGGACCAAGTTGCCAATCAGGAACGGAGCGATCGATAGCTTTCAATGAAAAAAAGAGTTTTCTCAGGAATTCAGCCCACCGGCGATATTCATCTCGGTAACTATCTGGGCGCGGTCCGCAATTGGGCGGCGTCCCAGGCGGAGTCCGACAATCTGTTCTGTATCGTGGATCTGCATGCCATTACGATCCCCAGGGATCCGCAGGTCCTCAAGCAGAAGATCCGGGAGGTCGCGGGGCTCTTGTTCGCCGCCGGAATCGATCCGGATCTCTCGACGGTCTTCATTCAATCGCATCTCGAACAGCACTCGGAGCTGGCGTGGATTCTCAACTGCTTTACGCCCATGGGCTGGATGATGCGCATGACCCAGTTCAAGGACAAATCCCAGAAGCAACAGGAGGTGAGCGTCGGTCTCTTCGCCTATCCGGCTCTGATGGCCGCCGACATTCTGCTCTATCAGACGGACCTGGTGCCGGTGGGAGAGGATCAGAAACAGCACGTCGAATTGACCCGCGACATCGCCCAGCGGTTCAATTCGCTGTATGGGGAGACCTTCAAACTGCCGGAGCCGGTGATCCCCAAGACCGGGGCCCGGATCATGGCGCTGGATGATCCCACCAAAAAGATGAGCAAGAGCGAAGACCACGAGGGTCACGCCATTCACCTGCTCGATACCCCGGAGGCCATGCGGAAGAAGATCATGAGGGCCACCACCGATTCCCAGCGCGAGATCGTCTTCGATGAGAATCGCCCCGGAATCTACAACCTGCTGACCATCTATGAGATCTTCTCCGGGTTGCCGCGACCCCAAATCGAAGCCCGCTTTGAAGGCAAAGGCTACGGCGATTTCAAGCGCGAGCTGGCGGACCTGGTGGTCGAGGGATTGCGCCCCGTCCAGACCCGCTATCAAGAGATCGTCGCGGACCCTTCACACCTCGATTCCTTGCTGGCCAAAGGCGCCGCCAAGGCCCGCCCCATGGCCGAACGGGTCTTGAAATCGGTTAAGGAGAAGGTCGGATTGGGGTAGCTGCCTCGAGCTATTTCTGAGCCCACGAAGTGGGTGCTTGAGATTACAGTCCAGGGGGAGGCGAGGCGTTTGCCGAGCTGAACCCTGGGAATTGATCAGGCGTTCGCTTCGCGAGCTGTTTCGGCAACCCCTCGAATCGCCTCCACCTCACTCTTCTTCCGCTTTCCCAACCACCCGAGAAAAAATTGTACGCCGCCGGGAATATGCTCCGCGGGCCCGCATCTTCTTCACATGAATGACCTGAAAAGTCGCTATGGGAAGCCCCTCGGTCAGGGACTGGGGGGAGGTGTGTTTTATGAACGTGCCGCCTTCGGCGTTTTTCAACGGCTCCAGCCCCGCGAAACATCCGTTCGAAACGCTCGAGCCGGGATTGAACGTTCTTTACCCGCGGAGAATCAACCAATGACCAAGTATCACCGCCTTGCTTCACTGCTGTTATTGTTCAGTAGCGCCGTCGTCTGGCCGGCCCTGCCCGTCCACGGACAGGCCAGGGACCGAGCCGCGATCGGCCTCCCTCGCCTGGAACAGGTGCAAACTTTTCCGGAGTACCTGATCTATGGGCAATTTCTCGCTCATCTCAAACATCTGGATGACAAGAGTAAGAATCCGAACCGGAAACCGGGTGAGGATCTGCTCAGCGAGCATTATAAGAAGAAACTGCAGTTGACGCAGAGCGAGTATCAGAAGTGCCTCCAGATCGCCGCCGATCGCGAGAACGAGATGCGCACGCATCTGACTCGTCGGCTGGAGACCATCAACCGGCTGCGGGCCCGGACCCCCGACCGCCGGCTGGCTTCCAGGGATCAACTCCCCCCGCTCCCCGAAGAGATCAAACAACTGCAGCGAGAGTATGAAGAGATGCTCTCGAGATACGCCAACCGGCTGAAGAGCGAGTTCACGCCGGCCAGGATGAATCAGATCGACGCGGTGCTCAAACGGACGTTCGGGTCACAGATTCAGGTTTTGAAAGTGGACGTTCCGCGCGATCGGGCCCCCGAGAAGCAGAAACCACCGGCATTTGAACAATAACTCTCTTTAGAAAAATGCCACATCTCTACACTCAATCGATCAAGGAGAGAAATCCATGAAGATCATCTCTGTGTCGGCGGAAGGGCCTCGATCCGGTCAGGGCCGGAGCTTCGGTTCATCCTCGAGGCCGATCTGGTTCGCCATCCTGACATTCGCTTTTCTGATCGTCGTTCAGCGCGTTCCGGCGCAGGCGCAATACGCAATCGGGACCTCGGCGATCGCCGCCAATTCCCAAACGGTCGATACCTATTCGGCCACCGAACTCGACCCGATCGCTAACTACTATTATGACCCCTATGTGGAAGGATATTTGTACCGGAAATATTTTACTTCTTTGAACTGGCAACTGATCCGGAGCGGCTCGGCCTCTGGTGGGTCATCCGATCTCGCCGACGGCTATATGAGCGCCCCGACGGAGATCCGGAGCTCCTACCAGCATGAGAGCGACCATTATCTGGTCTCCTATTACTATGTCTATGACCCGGTCTACGGATACTCCTATTACAATCCGTATGGTTACGGATTCGCCAGCAACGATGGATCGTGGTGGCCGAGCGGTTACGAGTTCCTGCCGGGGCCGGCGCCGACCTATGTCTCGACGCAATATCAGTATCTCGGCACCACGGCCGTGGGGATTTCGGTTTCGCCTCCGGCGATCGAGGGCATTCAGCCGGAGGCGGTCGTGAGAGGGAACAGCGGTTATCTGGCGTTGTATGGCAGCTACATGCTCGGCACGACCTCGGCCCAGTTGAATGGCGGCGGAGCCTCCATGGGCCCGGTCTACGTCTCGGACGGCCAGGTCAATCTCTCTTTCACGATCGATTCGAACACGTCGACGGGAACGCGGGGCCTGACGCTGACCAACGAATTCGGGACCAGTAATCCGGACGACCTGGTCGTCGGCGATCCGACGCCGCGCATTACGGGGATCAGCCCGTCGAGCTGGGAGGTCGGGACCCAAAAGGAGGTTGTGATTACGGGGACGGGATTCGGGACCAAGCCGACGGTCAACATCACGGGGACCGGCATTTCGGTCACGATCATCAGCGCCTCCGATTCCCAGATCAGATGCCAGTTTACGATCGATGCGGCCGCTCCCGAGGGCAGTCGGACCGTGACGGCGATCTCCAATGGTTACGGCTCGAATCCTTTCATCCCGGCTCCGGTTCAGGTGCCAGGACAATGGCCGCCGACGAGCAATTCGGTGCCGACCAGCAACGGCGTCGCGTTCGGAGTCGGCACTCCGTCGGTTACCTTTCAACAGTTCAATTCGGTCCTCGTCGGCGGAACCCGCCGAGTCAACGTGCATGTCGATTCAATCGTCCCGGGCCGACAGGTCAATATCAATCTCCGATCCGTCTCGGGCGGGGCCACTTTCGCCAACAATAACTCGACCGTGACCGGCGTCGGCACCGGCGATACGATGCTGGCGGTCAAGGGCAACACGGCGAGCCAGAGCGTGGACGGCGTCTCGTTGACGGCCGAATTCGGTCCGAAGAAGTTCGAGGAGAAGTTCACGGTTGCCTCCTTGAAACTCAAAGAGGTGTCATTCTCCGGAACGGGGATGAAGGCCGTGCGCAAAGACGATGACAGCGCGGACTATACGGCTCCGCACTGGACCGACGGTTCGGCCGGTTCTCCGGTCGCCTATGTCAAAGGCAACACCGCCACGGTCTCGATCAAACTCGTCACCTCCCCGAGCGTTTCTCTGGACGGCGTGACCGTGAAGGTCAAAGGCGACGGGCCCGAGAGCCTCGATTTCGCCGAGCGGAGCGTCACGACCGGCGCTTCAGCCACCGAACTGGTCATCGGCGATTACAAGAGCGCGGTCAATCTCTCGGCGACCGTGGATTTCTTCGATCCGTTGAACCTCGCCTGGCAGTATCAGCCTCCGGAGGCGGTCGATTGGTGGGGCGCCGGCACCAGCAGTAATCGCGTGTATGTCACGCTGGCCGACCCGGTGACGACCAGCCCCTTCCTTTACACGATCGTGCATCTGGCTTGCAAGGGAGCCAAAGGTAAGACGGCTCCGACCGACGTCTTCAATGGGATCTGGGCCCAGTTCGCCACCAGGACGCTGACGACGGCTGACGGATCGAAAACGCTCAAGTATTACAATCCCAAGGACACCGTCAACATCTTCCCGGTGCAGTTGATCAAGGATGGTAACGGTCAGTGCGGATCCTTCGCGAAGCTCCTGATCGACACGCTCAAGGTCCACGGGATCGTCGATACCAAATATACTTTTGTGCTTCGGACCGATTCGACCGCCGGTACCGCCGGCTTTATGGTCAAGAACTGGAGCTTCACCTCGCTGCCGGGGAAATCCGGAATCAGCGAATATCCGTATCTGAATATCATTCTCGAGCCGGAGAAGACCGGCAGTCAAAGCACGATCAACAGCGCGCTCCACGCCTATCTGTATGCGGACGTGGCCGACGGAGCGGGAATTCCGGGACAGAGCAGCCCCGATCCCTCTGCGCTCTTCGGCAATCACCAGTTCGTCGAGTACAACGGCAACTGGTATGATCCATCTTATGGGGTAACCTATCCCGGAGCGGACTTTCCCGCAAAGCTATCCAGCGTCGAGGCCGCGATTGACGGGCTATTCCAATTAACGGTCTTGACGGTCTCCGAGTCGGCGGTCGATCGCGATCTGAATGGCGATGGAGACAAAACGGATCTGGTCTCGGGGGTGTTGAGTCTGATGATCAAAAAGAGGCCGACGACCTCGTTCCTGGGACATACGTACTCCACCTGGTGAAGTCCCGGGTTGGTCTTGAACCGATGCCGAGTTTGATTTCGAGCAAAAGATGATTAAATATAGATCGACCTTCGAGTCACTTTCCGACCATTCGCTCACGTCGATGAGCAAAGGAGTGAAAGCATGAAGATGATTTTTTCCTTAGCGGTTATCCTCTTTCTGATGACAGGGGGAGGGCTCCCGGCCAATTCGCAGTCGCCTTCCGCCCAGGACCAGCCGGCGCCGGAGCCGAAACAGCCGGTTCGGCCATCGACCGATAATTCGTTGAAGAT
Organism: Blastocatellia bacterium; assembly: GCA_035280505.1. Classification (GTDB taxonomy): domain Bacteria; phylum Acidobacteriota; class Blastocatellia; order RBC074; family RBC074; genus JAKEHZ01. The sequence continues at coordinate 6,284 of DATEFT010000522.1, forward strand.
CGCTCGGATCGTTAAGGGGACGACCTGGTATCTGGATGGAGGCAGTAAGGTGAAAGCTAAAACTCTTCGCCGACTGTCAGAGGATCCGACGGCTAATCGTGAATATCTATTGCCGATCTTTGCTGATCCATTCAGCCCGATTCCGCGCTGGAGAATTCAGGGCGATTACCTGTATGTGTTCTCCCTCATGCCGGGTGCGGAGCGGATGGGTCATCTGCTGGTGAAGGTTCGGGTCCAAGACCTGAAAGCGTCGCCGACCGAGGAAGAGGCCAAACGGTTGGGCGGGATCGTGCTCTGGCCGCGGGCCGAGATCATGAAAGTCGGACCGCTTAATCAGGCCTTCGCCATGCAAAACGAGGATGTGGCCCATAAAACCCGGTGGGACGAGCCGGTCTGGTATGACTTCCTGATCGATGAAGCCGAGAAATTGACGCTCTTCATCAATACCGAGGGATCGCTGGCGATCTGGGAACTCGAGAGCCGCAACAACTGGGAAAGCCTGGCCGCCGATGAGGAGAAGGAGCGCCCGCGCACCGTCGCGCCGAATCAATGGAGAAAGGTCGCGCAGGTCAGCGCCCCCTTCTCGGCCCGGTTCGCTGCCGACCTGCAGAACGGAAAACCCGCCTTGATGACCGAGACGGGAGAAGTCTGGCAGGCGGAAGGTCAATATACTTTCCGGAAGACCGGCGATGGGACGAGCCTCCCGGCGGAAGCCAAACAGGCTGAGCCGGAACCCTTCTTGATCGAAGACGCCGATGCCGGTCAGGTCTGGTTCGCCGCCGGTCAGCGTGACGCGGTTACCCTGCGCCTGCTTAAGGGCGGCACCGCCAAGGCCAACGACCGGGTCGAAAAGGCGGTCAAGGCGATTCAGGGCCTCACTAAATGAACGGTACTTTGGAAATTAAGTACTTTGGAATTTGAAATGCAAAACGCGAAAGACGCGAAAGACGCGAAATCATCAGCCTTTCGCGTCTTTCGCGTTTTGTAAGCCAAGTATTTAGTTACCGAAGCGATCAAAATTTTCGGCTATTACTGTTGTTGCTGCTGTTGTTGTTGCTGCTGATCGTCGTGGTGCGGCGGCGGGCCGCTCCAGGTGGCCATCAGCACCGGCTCCTCTTCCAGCAGCGGCAGGGCTTCGGAGGGCGAGACCTGAACGTTGACGCTGAGTTCGCTCTGGGCGGCGCCCTTGAAGACGCCGCGAGTGGGCGGCACATCGGCATAATCGCGGCCGATGGCGGTGCGGATGTGCCTCTCGCCGGGGATCAGGTTGTTGGTCGGGTCGAAACCGATCCAGCCCAGTTTCGGCAGGTAGGCCTCGACCCAGGCATGCGTGGCCCGTTCCTGCGAGCGATCGCGTCTCTCCGTTTCGTGATAGAGATATCCGCTCACATAGCGGCAGGGAATCCCCAGTCGGCGCCCGAGCGCGATCATGATGTGGGCGAAGTCCTGGCAGACGCCGTGGCGGGCGCGCAACGCGTCGTCGATCGGCGAATCGACGCTGGTGGTCTGCGGCGCGTAATCGAAGCTCTCGTAGATCGTGGAATTGAGCCGGCGCATGGTGCTCAGCGGATCGCCCAGGCGTTCGATCTTCAATTCACTCCTCAGTTCATCCAGGAGCGCCGTCCGCTCCGCGAATCGGCTGGGCGAGAGATAGTCCCAGAACTCGCCGGAATTGGCCGTCTCATCGACCGCCTGCCAGGAGTCTTCCGGCAAGCGCTCCGGCAACGGCGGCGGCGGCGTGACCTCGACCGTCGATTCCGCCGTAATCTTCAACTGCACATGACGACCCGGAATGTCGAAATGGTGGACCAGGTTGGAGAGGTAGTCGCGATAGCCCAGGATCTGGGCGCGAGGCTGCGTCGCCAACTCGAACTTCAGGCAGCGTTGAAGCCCCTCGCTCCGGGGCTGCATTCGCACTTCGGTCACGCTCTCCGCGACGGAGGCGCTGTAGATGAACCGGGTGGTGTGACGAATCGAATAGAACATGGTTGAACCGAAGATCGGGCGGCCCTAGGAGGCCAGGGCCAGCTCGATCGAATAGGCGATATATTGTTGATGCACGGCGGTGTGGATCGAGGCGCACTGGCGCTGGATGCTCTCGAGGAATGCATGGACGTTGTCGGCCATGATCTCATCGATCTGCGCGTAATCGAGGGTCGCGCGCAACCGGCCGGCCAATCGTTCCGCCCTTCCGGTCTTGGCCGCTCCCGTGATCTTGGCCAGCGTCTGCAGCGAGGACTGGATCACCTCCGCCGCGAACCGCACGGAGCGGGGAAGTTCCGGGTTGAGCAGCAGGAACTCCGTGATCCGCTCCGGCCGCAGATCGGCCGTGTAGAACTGGCAGTAGGGCTCGAACGAACTGCAGGATTTGAGCAGCGCCACCCACGAGATGTAGTCGAGCCCGACGCGGGCCTGGCTCGAATGGTCGTGCAGGACGGTCAGATTGGCGTCGAGCAGCGTCGCCGTCGCGCTCGCGCGTTCGATGAACCTCCCGAGCTGAATGAAGTGCCAGCCCTCGCCATGGCTCATCATCGAATCGGTCATCCCCTGAAACAGATGCGAGCCCTGCCTGATCGGATGATAGAACTCGTGCGGGTGGACGTAGATCTCCTCGATCCCGGCGCGGCGAACGGTCAGATAGAGCTGGTTGAGTTGTTCCCACATCTCGGAACTGATCTGTTCACGAATCTGCCGCGCGTTCTCGCGCGCGGCGGTGATGCAGGAGACGATGGAGTTCTTGTTGTCCAGATCGAAGGTCAGGCGATGGGTGAGCTGATCGACGTTCAAGGTCTCCGGCGCCGTCATGCGAAGGCTGGTCAGCACCAATTGCCATCGCTGCCGGTAGACTTCGGGCGACTGATCGAGCGTCAGGTTGAGATTCAATTCGAGCAACCGCGCCGTATGTTCGGCGCGTTCCAGGTATCGGCTCATCCAGTAGAGACTGTCGGCGACTCGTGAAAGCATAGGTTGATGTCGGTTAGTGGGGCGACGTTATGAGAGCACCCAGGTATCTTTGCTGCCTCCGCCCTGCGAGGAGTTGACGACCAGCGACCCGCGCCGCAGCGCCACGCGGGTCAACCCGCCGGGCACGATCATGACCTGCTCGCCGTAGAGAATGTAGGGCCGGAGATCGACGTGACGCGCTTCGACCCGGCCGTCGATGTAGCAGGGAGCCCGCGAGAGCGCCAGCGTCGGCTGCGCGATGTAGTTGCGCGGATCGCTGATGATCCGCTGTTTGAACTCTTCGCGTTCCTTGGCCGTGCTGTGCGGTCCGATCAGCATTCCGTAGCCGCCCGATTCGCCGACGGCTTTGACCACCAGCTTGTCGATATTGTCGATCACGTGCTTGCGCTGCAGATCGTCGCTGAGCAGATAGGTCTCGACATTCGGCAGGATCGGAGATTCGTCCAGGTAGTATTTGATGATGGCCGGGACGTAGGCGTAGAGCGCCTTGTCGTCGGCGATGCCGGTCCCGATGGCGTTGGCGAGGGCGATGTTGCCGGCGCGGTACGCGTTGAAGAGGCCGGCGACCCCCAGGATCGAATCGGATTTGAAGGCCAGCGGGTCGAGAAAGTCGTCGTCGACTCGCCGGTAGATCACATCCACCCGGCGCAGCCCGGCCGTCGTCCGCATATAGACGATATTGTTATGCACGATCAGGTCGCGGCCTTCGACCAGTTCGACGCCCATCTGACGGGCCAGGAAGGTATGCTCGTAATAGGCCGAGTTGAAGACGCCCGGGGTCAGCAGGACGATGGTCGGATCGGGACGGTACGACGGAGCCAGCGCCCGGAGCGTGGCCAGCAGGGCCTGACCGTAATGGTCGATCGATCGCACGTTGTAGCTGCCGAAGAGGCCGGGGAAGACCTTCTTCATGACCTGCCGGTTGGCGAGCATGTACGAGACGCCGCTCGGCACCCGCAAGTTATCTTCCAGGACCGCGAACTGGCCGTCGTTGAGCCGAACCAGATCGGTCCCGACGACCGACACGTAGATGTCGCGCCGCACCCGAACTCCGCGCATCTCCCGCCGGAAGTGTTTGCAACTGTAGACCAGCTCCCGCGGCACCACGCCGTCGTTCAGGATCTTTCCGTCGTGGTAGATGTCTTTGAGAAAGAGGTTGAGCGCGATGATCCGTTGCGTGAGCCCTCGTTCGAGCGTCGCCCATTCCTCGGCGGTGATGATCCGGGGCAGCAGGTCGTAGGGGAAGATCCGTTCGGTTCCGTCCTTGCTGCCGTAGACGGTGAAGGTGACGCCCTGGTTGAGAAAGGCGATGTCGGCGGTCTGCTGCCGCTCTTTCATCTCTTCCGCCGGCAACTCGAGCAACCGCTGGTGGATCGACTCATATTGCAGCCTCGGATGGCCCGTCGAATCGAACATCTCATCATAGGCCTGATCCAACTGATAATGGGCGAACGGATGCGAGGCGGCTTGCGGGAAACCGATAACTTTGGATTGATGCAACGCCATAACTGAATCGAAAGAGACTCACTAGATACAGGTTTGCGACTCGAAAGTCGCAGCTCTCAGCTACGGTCTTTACTGTTCAGCTTCGGCTCAGTTGATGTGTAATAGTCGATGGGATTTGAGTGGCATCCTGCCGGATAATCGATCACCGTTCCATCTTCCACTTCTGCTCGCTCAACGTGGCAGGCCGCCATAATTAAACCGCAACTTGCTTGTACCATTCTTTTAAGTTGGCGTCAACGTGGCCGCCGCCGTTACTTCTCGTCGGCGTTGGCTTTAAATCCGGAATCTGGAATCCAGAGTGTTCTTCTCCGGAACGACTGTTCTTTGATCTGTTCTTGAGACGGGTAATTAATATTTTGAATGTGCGGCGATCGATCGGCGAAAGTCAATTTTGAAGCTAATTTAGGTGGAGCGGGCGGAGTTGGGAGAGGGGTCTGGACCGGAGCCGTCTTGTTCGAGCTTTCCGTGACATGCTAAACTCTAAACTCTGTGATTCAGGAAGTTTCGTTCGATTAATCAGATCAGAATTGAAAACCGAAAACTTCGAGGACTTTGCCGGGATCGCCTGCAATTTCACGGCGATTGCATGTAATTGGCGGGCGACTTTTTCAGTTGGATTGGTGTTAATGAGATTTGTTAAATTGCAAACCAGGTTTGTCAGCTTTGTCATACTCTCCACGATTCTGTTGGGCTTCACGGTTCGGGCGAGGGCGGGTGACCAGATTGTCGTCATGCCGTTTGAGAACCGATCTCAGCAGCCCGAGTACAATTGGATTCGCGAAAGTTTCGTGATCCTGATGGCGGATCTGCTCGACGCGCCGGGGGTCGTGATCATCGGGGCGGGAGAGCGGAATATGGCCTTCGAGAAATTGCGATTGAATCCCTCCGACCTGTTGACTCGGGCGGCGATGATCCGCGTGGCCGAGACGGCACAGGCCAATCTGGTGCTGTTGGGAGAGTTCGACATCGGCGGCGAACGGGGCAATATGTCGATCGCGATCAATGCGCGGTTGGTCGAGACCCCGGAGGGGCGGTTGGTCGGCAACAAGGTCTTCAATTTCAGCGGACCGTTGTCGGACTTGCAGCAGATGCAGGGGCAGCTCGCCTGGAATATCCTTTACATGCGCAATCCCTCGATCTCCTATTCGAAGGAGCAACTGCTGCGTCGATCGGCCAACGTTCCGGGTCGCGCCTATGAGAGTTACGTCAAGGCGGTCCAGACCCAGGACGTCAAGTTGCGCGAGGGGTTTCTGCGCCGCGCCATTCAGGAGTATGAGGGCGAGGGCGGCACCGGGCGTTACGCCCAGGCGATCTATGAACTGGGCATGTTGAGCTATCGCCAGTCCGATTTTGCCGAAGCCACCAAGTTGTTCAAGGATTTAAACCCGAACGATCCCAACTATGCGGAAGGGCTCTTCTATCTGGGCCTGGCCACGATCAAGTCGGGCGATACCAACGAATCGCTGATCGCCTATACGAAACTGGTCGACATCCTGCCGATGCTCGAGGTCTTCAACAACGTCGGCGTGCTCATGCTGGCCAAGGGCGACAACGCCAATGCGCTGCAGATGCTGTGGCGGGCGGTGGCCAACAGCCCGAACGATCCGTTCTATCGATTCAATTACGGTTATGCGTTGTGGCGCAACAAGAACTACCAGGAGGCCGCGCAGCATTTACGGGTCTCGGTGAAGGCCAATCCGCGCGACGGCGAGGCGCAATTTCTGCTGGCCCGCTGTCTGGCCGCGACCGGGCAGCAGGCCGAAGCGACCCAGATCGATAATGATGCCAAGCGCTACCTCGATAACTATGCCAAGTGGGCGGTCGCGCCGGAGCGCATGCCGCTCCTGGTGCGTTTGAAGCAGGAGTTCAATCGCGCCGCCTTCTACCAACTCGAACGCCAGCCGCAGGACGTGACCCAGGTCTCGCCGGGGACGACTCCGCAACAGATCTCCCGGCGGCAGATCCTCGACCGCGCCCGACAGTTCGTCATGGCCAACAAGGATCCAGAGGCCATGGCCGAAGTCCAGCGCGTGCTGGCGGTTGAAGCGACCAACGCCGAGGCGCACTACATCCGGGGAGTGATCCTCTATCGCCGCGGCGAGACCGAGACCGCCATCAAGGCCCTCCAGTCGGCGGTCACCTGGAACCCACGCCTGATCGAAGCGCACATCTCACTGGCGCAGATGTATCTGGTGCGGGGCGACCGTGCGCTGGCCCTGGCCCACTCCAAACAGGCTCTGGAGATCGATCCTCAGAACCGCGAAGCCCTCGCGCTCAAGCAGCAGATCGAAACCGGACGTTAACTTTAGCTTAGAGTTAAATTCCCCCGCGCGGAGATGGTCCGGCCATTTCCGGTTTCATCTCGTCTGTTAATTACATATAATTTGAGGGTCCGGGACTCGTCAATTTCGTTAAGGGTTATGTGATAGAATAGGCGGCGTTAATCGCATCAAACGCCCCTTGGCAAGAGGCCCCACGGCAAAAGGTTTGGTTCGGAACCTCAGCGCGCAGGTCTACAGGAGCAAGATGATCGGTCCGATTGAATATCCGAAACGAAGGTGGAAGCTGCTGGCGACGGTCGTGCTTTCACTGGTGCTGCACTTCAGTCTCTATGTCTTCCTCCAATACATTCCATTGGTGGGCTTTGCCATGAGCATGCGGGGGATTGAGTTTGTAGACGAGCAGTACGATACGAGCATTCTGATCAACTTTTCCAAACCGCTTCAGTATCCGTTCGGGTACATGGGATTCCGTCCACCGGATAAGACCCGTTCACTCGACGAGATGAAGAAGGCGGAAGAGCGCCGTGAGCGCCTGGAGGCGAGGCGCCGGCGACAGCAGGAACGAGAAGAGGCGGCGAAACGCGCGGAGGAGGAGGCTCGAGCCCGCGAGGAGGAGAAAGCCGCCGCCGCCGCCGCGGAGATCGCCAAGGCTCAGCCGACGCCGACCCCGGAGCCGACTCCGGATCAGAAGAATGATCGTTATCCGGGAGGATTCGGCAAGATCAATACGGCTCCGATCAGGGACCAGTTGATGCGGCTCTACGAAGCCAAGAAGGCCGGGAAGATCGTCATTCCCGAAGGGAAGTTGAAAGTGGGGGTCAGCGGCAACATCCGGCCCGACGGCACCCTGGCGAACTGCCGAATCACGATTCCTTCTGGAATCAAGGAGATCGACAGCGCGGCGCTGGCGATCCTCGACGCCGTCAGTGCGAGCCGCGCGCTCGGACCGCTTCACAGCCTGACCTCGCTCAGCATGATCCTGGATATCGACAAAGAGGCCCAACTCCACGTGGTCGGCTTTACCAGCAGCGAGCAGGAGGCGAGCAATCTGGTCGGCGCGGCCCAGGCCGCGGTCTTCTTCGGAAAGATGAGAAAGGCCGATGATCCGGCGGCGATGATCATGCTCAACAATTTGAAGGTCTCACACACCGGCCAGCGGATCCAGGCCGTGATCACCGTCCCGCGCCAGACCGCCGCCGACACCATGACCAAGTCCATCGAGAAGGGACAGACCTGAGGATTTAAGAGTCAGACCGCGAAAGACGCGAAAGATTGTTGGTTTGGCGTATTTCGCGGTTGATCCTGAAATCTTCAAGTCCCTTTCTCCTGATCGTCCGGGAAATGTTTGCCGATGAATGCATCGTAGAGATAGGCCCCGAGCGGTCCTCCCGTCAACGGTCCGATAATCGGAATCCAGCACCAGTAATGGCCCGCGCGAAAGACCTCCGGACCCCAGCCGGCAACAGCCGTGAAGAGCCGCGGCCCCAGATCCCGCGCCGGATTGATCGCATAGCCTGAATTGAACCCGAAGGTCATCCCGATCAGTGTCACCAGGAACCCGACCACGATCGGTCCCAGGGGACCGGCGGCCTGATTGCGGGTGTCGCCGATCGCCAGGATGATCAGCACCAGGATGGCCGTCCCGAAGACCTGATCCACCAACCCGCCGAAGACCGAGAGAAAAGGTTGCGGGTAGGTGGAGAAGATCCCGGCCGTCCCTTTCTCGCCCAGAATCATGCGGGTGCCGCCGTCGTAGGCATCGAAGGCTTCGTAGTAGACCAGGAAGACCGTGGCGGCTCCGGCGAAGGCTCCCAGGGTCTGGGCCAGCCAGTAGGCCGGGACTTTCGACCAGGCGAAGCCGCGGCGCCAGGCCAGTGCGAGCGTCACCGCCGGATTCAGGTGCGCGCCGCTGACGCCGCCGGCCACGTAGATGGCCATGGTGACGGCCAGCCCCCAGGAGAAATTGATCGAAAAGTACGATCCGTTCTGCTGCTTGCTCAAGAGGACCTGGGCGACCGAACCGGCGCCGAAGACGATGAGCACAAAAGTGCCCAGAAATTCCGCGTATAGTTCGCGTTTCAACGAGTCACGTTTCATAGGCTGGTGCTGATCCCGACCATCCGTCCCATCTCAAATCTCAAATCTCAAATCTGAGATCACCTCTTATTTTCCAGCTCCGCGACCGGTTTGGGTTCCGGCGGTTTGGAGCGTTTGAGGTCCAGGTTGGAGTCGAACCATTCGAGCTGCCGGTTGAAGAGATCGATCATGTGATTGGGCTCCTGGATCGCGTGGCCCTCCCGCGGAAAGCGCAGGAAGAGGACCACGACCCCGCGCTTCTTGAGGGCGCGGTAGAACTGTTCGGCCTGGGCGATGGGCACCCGCAGATCGCGTTCGCCGTGCGTGATCATCAGCGGAGTCTTGACGCGATCGACAAAGGTCATGGGCGAGTACTTGCGGTAGGTCTCGGTCGAGGTCCAGGGATGGCCGGTAAAACCGTACTCCATCAAGCCGGGAACGTCGCTCTGGCCGTGGAAGCTGTACCAGTCGCTGATTCCGGCATGCGCGATCGCGGCTTTGAAGCGGTCGGTCTGGGTGACCATCCAGAAGGTCATAAATCCGCCATAGCTGCCGCCCATGACCACCAGCTTCTCCGGGTCGGCGATGCCTCTCACGATCATGGCATCGACCCCGGCCATAATATCCTGATAGTCTTTGCCGCCCCAGTCGCCGACGTTGGCCGTGGTGAACTTGTGGCCATAACCGGTCGAGCCGCGCGGGTTGGGCATCAGCACCGCGTAGCCGTTGGTCGCCCAGAGCTGGGCGCGGCTGTTGAAGACGTCGGTGAACCGGGCATAGGGCCCGCCGTGAATCAGCACGATCAAGGGGTAACGCTTGCCCTCCTCATAGCCGAGCGGTTTGACGAGCAGCCCCTCGATGTCGAGGTTGTCCGGGCCCTTCCATTTGACGACGTTGGTCTCGGCCAGCGCGAAGTCCCGAATCTCGGGGTTGGCCCAGGTGACCTTGCGGGCGGCTTCGATCTGGTTGATCGGCGCCACCCAGATCTCGTCCGGCGCGAAACTATCGCTGACCGTGTAGGCGATCTTGCGCACGCCGGATCGGGCCGGTTGGGCGCGCGGCGCCTCGCCCGTCTCGGCGGGCTGGGCCGGCTGGGCCGGACCGGCGATGTCGAGCGTGTTGTAACTGCGGTTCTCGCGGGTCACCTGCGTGATCTTGCCGCCTTCTTTGGGGACCATGAAGATATGGGTATAGACTCCGATCCCGCTGGTGAAATAGACGGTTCGAGAGTCGGGAGACCATTGCACCGACGATCCCGCCGATTCATAGAACTCCCGGGTCAGGTTGCGGATGGCGCCGGTCTCGGGCGAGATGATCATGACGTCGTTCTTGACGGCCCACGAGTTGAGTTCGGAGTTGGCGAAGTAGGCGATCCACTGGCCGTCCGGCGCCCAGTGCGGATTGGTATCCGCCGCCGGGTTGGTCGTCAACTGGCGCGGTTTGCCGCCGTCGGCCGAGACCAGATAGAGATCGGTGTTCTGGTCTTCCGAGATATCGACGAAGCTGCTCTCCTGAGTTCCGCCGCGCGACATGACGAAGACGATCTGCTTGTCGTTCGGCGACCACTGCGGATCCCTGACGCTGAAGCTGCCTTCGGTCAGCCGTTTCTTCTCCCTGGTCTCGAGGTCGATCGTCCACAGGTGCGAATAGGTGAAATCGGCGTCGACGACGATGGTGTCGAACTTGTCTTTCCGCTTGCGCTCGCGTTCGGTCTTATCCTTCGGGACGTCGCGGCAGACGAAGGCGATCTGCTTGCCGTCGAAAGACCAACTGAATGATTGAATATTGTTCTCTTCCGAGGTCAATTTCTCCGCCTCGCCGCCGAACGCCGGGATGACCCAGATCTGGGTGTTCTTGTCGCGGTCCGAGAGGAAGGCCAGGCGGGTGCCGTCCGGCGACCATTGCGGAGCCGAATCGCCGTTATCGCCGTTGGTCAACCGGACCGAACGGCCGCCTTCGGTCGAGACCAGCCAGATATGGGAGATTCGCCGATTCTCTTTCCGGTCCCATTCGCTGATGGTGTATGCGATCCATTTGGCATCCGGAGAGAGTTGCGGAGCGCCGACCTGTTTGATCGCCATACTGCTTTCAACCGTCATGCGCTTTTCTCCGATGCCGGTGAACCCGAGAGTAAAGATGAGTGAAGGCCATAACCAGCAGATGATCGCGAATTTTTTCATCACTGTTTCCCTCGACTGATTTAGCGTAAGTTTGAGTGCCCTGGGACGGCAGGATCTATCATCCATCATGTTTACAGAATGCTGACAGAGCATATCAAACCCACGCCGATAACGGAAACGGCCGGTCGCCCCGGGATTTTTCGCCTGGTTTCGTTTGTTTCATCCTCTCTTTGCTTTTAGACTATTCGGTCGTTCAAGAAACAGAAATCGCAAGTGACAATTAGGACAAATGAATAGATTGAAAAAAGAGGCCAAGGCTCGGCTCTATCCGTTATCCGCTCTCCCAATCATCCTGATCTTTTTCACCATGGCCTACTCGCAGGTGAAGCGGCCCATGATGTTCGAGGATCTGGTCGGATTGAAGCGGGCGACCGATCCGCAGATTTCGCCGGACGGCCGGCGAGTCGCTTTTGTGGTGGAGTCGTGGAATCGGGAGCACGATCAGTTCAATTCGGATATCTGGGTCGCTTACGATACCCGCGAGTCGCCGGTGCCGCTGACGTCGCATCTGAAGCGTGACGATCATCCGCGGTGGGCGCCGGACGGGAACCGGCTCGCGTTCCTCTCCGAGCGGCAGAGTGCGGAGGAGCCGTCGTCCGAAGGGGCCTCCGGCGCGCAGATCTTCCTGCTCAACCTGCAGGGCGGGGAACCCGCGCCGCTGACCGCTCACCAGACCCGGATTCAAAATTTCGAGTGGTCGCCCGACGGCCGCTTCATCGCGTTTCTCGCCGAAGAGCCGCGCCCGGTGTCGAAGCGAAAGCTTCCGGTCGTGGTCGACGCCGATTATCAATACGCTCAGATCTGGATCGTCGAGGTGGCGACCCGCCAGATCCGACAGTTGACCAGGGGGCCGAGGCACGTCACCTCTTTCAACTGGTCGCCGGACGGCAATTGGATCACTTTCACCGCCCGGGCCACGCCCCGGCTGCGCGACGAGCGGACGACGGAGGTCTATCTGATCTCCGCCGATCTCAGAAACGCGCCGTCCGACAGCGGGCGCGCGCGCCAGATGACCACCGGGAACGGGGCCGAGACGGAGCCGCGCTTTTCGCCCGATGGGCGTTGGATCTCATACCTGGCGCGGACGGATGGCGACGCGACGGTCGGGCCGCAGCGGATTCATCTCCGTTCCATCGCCGGAGACGAGTCGCGGGTGCTGGGCAAGGAGTTCGACGGTTACGTCACCAGTTATCGATGGCTCTTCGACAGCCAGCGGTTGCTCTTTCTGGCCGGGCTCGGCGTCAATTCGCGAATCTATCAGATCTCTCTGCTCGATCAACCGCCCCAGGCGCTGACTCGCGATGACGGGGTCGCGACCGGTTTCTCTGCCACCATCGACGGTCTCAACATCGCTTTCATCTACGAGGATCCGCGGCTGGCCACGGAGGTCGCCTATTTGAGCGCGAGGATCATGGTCCCGATCTTTCTGACCCAGCTCAATCCGCAACTCGACAATTTCATCTTCGGTCAGGTGGAGACCATCAAGTGGAGATCTAACGACGGTTCCGAGATCGAGGGGCTGCTGGTCTATCCGGTCGGATTCCAGACCGGGAAACGCTATCCGCTGGTGACCTATCTGCACGGCGGGCCCGAGAGCGCCTATGTCAAAAGCTTCAACGCGAGCTGGTCCGCGTTTCCCCAGACCTATGCCGCGCATGGCTACGCCGTCTTCATGCCCAATTTCCGCGGTTCGGCCAATTATGGGGCGCGGTTTGCCCAGGCCAACGCGAAGCGGGTGGGTCAGGTCGATTACGAAGATGTCATGAGCGGGATCGACGAGCTGCTCAAACGCGGCCTGGCCGATGAGAACCGGCTGGCCGTGGCCGGATGGAGTTATGGCGGGTATCTGAGCGCCTGGATCGTCGGCCATACCGATCGCTTCAAATGCGCCGCCTATGGCGCCGGCCTCTCGAACGCCGTCTCCTATTGGGGGACCGCCGACCTGACGGAGCAGCGGGAGCGGCTGCACGGCGGAACGCCCTGGGACGCCCGCCAGCTCTACGACGCGCAATCACCCCTGACCTACCTGACCCGGGTCAAGACTCCGGTCTTGATCTTCCACGGCGAGAAGGACGAACGGGTGCCCCTGGGCCAATCGCAGGAGACCTATCGCACGCTCCAGCGGCTCGGGCTCGCCACGCAACTGGTCGTCTATCCGGATCAGGGCCATCGGCTGGCCGTGCCGAGTTATCAGCTCGACAAGATGTACCGCGAGTTCGAATGGATCGAGCGATATCTCAATTCGGACAAGTCGAGCGCCCAGGGCTCGAAATAGCCGCTCTGTCAACGAAACCGGTTGACCAACCGCGCAAGACGCGAAATCAAATCTTGCGCGTGTTGCGCGGTTTGAATCTCAAGAGCCCTAAGCGTGGCGGCCCGAAGCCGACGCGGCCTCCAGCCGCTCCTTCTCCAGCGGGATGGTGAACCAGAAGGTGGAACCGCGGCCGGGTTCGCTCAGGAAACCGATCTCGCCCTTCATCAATTCGACGAGCTCCTTGGCGATGACCAGGCCCATCCCGGTGCCGCCGTGCCGGCGGGTCGCGGAGCCGTCGACCTGGGTGAAGGCGCGGAAGAGCAGCGACTTGGTCTCTTTGGAGATTCCGATTCCGGTGTCGGTCACGGCGAACCGCACCCGCACGTCGTTCTCATCCTCGCTCTCCTTGGTGACCCGCACGATGACCTCGCCGCGTTCGGTGAATTTCAGCGCATTGTCGATCAGGTTGACGAGCACCTGTCTCAGTCGTCCCCGGTCGCCGCGCAGGGAATTGGGCACGTCGCTGTAGATCAACGACACCAGCTCGAGCCCTTTCAACGTGGCCTGGCCGGCGAGGACCTCGACGGTCTCATCCATGGCGTGTTGCAGGTCGAAACTGCAGATCTCCATCTTCAACTTGCCGGCTTCGATCTTCGAGAAGTCCAGAATGTCGTTGAGGATTTTGAGCAGCGCGTTGGCGCTCGTCCGGATCGTCTCCGCGTACTCGTATTGGTCCATGGTCAATCTGGTGTCGAGCAGGAGACCGGCCATCCCGATGACGGCGTTCATCGGGGTCCGGATCTCGTGACTCATATTGGTCAGAAATTCGGACTTCAGCCGGACCGATTCGAGCGCCGCGTCGCGGGTCTGGCGCAGCTCATGGAGCAACCGCTGCCGTTCGATGGCGTAGCGGATGGCCCGCACCAGAACCGCTCCGGCGGCGAAATCCCATTTGACCATATAGTCCTGGGCGCCGGATTGGACCGCCCGGATCGCCAGTTCGTGGTCGTCGAATTCGGTCAGGACCAGAATGGCGGCCGTGGGCGACTGTTCGCGTATCTTGAGGAGTGCATCCAACCCTTCGCACTCCGGGAGCGAGAGATCCAAGAGGACCACATCGGTCTTGATCTCCGCCAACCGAGTCAGGCCATGATCCAGTCTCTCGGCGCAGATCAATTCGAACTCGGTGTTGACCAGTCCGATACTTCCGGCGCGAATCAGCATTTCCCGGAGCAACTGGGCATCTCCCGGGTTGTCTTCGATTAACAGTATTTGGACACGCTCGCTACGCATATTTATCAGTTGATTCGGTCAGGTTCTTCCGTGGGGAGATGGACCACCGTATACCAGAAGTTATCGACAGCATTGATCGTGCAGATAAATTGGCCGAGATCTAATGGCTGGGTGAGATAGCAATTGGCGCGGGGCGGGTGGTTTTTGACCTGCCGGGCGCCGGACGAGGTCACAATCACGACCGGCATCTGCCGCAGATGCGGATCGTTCTCGATCTCGGTCAGAATCTCCAGCCCGTCGTTCTTGGGCAGGTTCAGATCGCGGAGGACCAGATCGGAGGTCGGGAGGGGGTGGGCTTCGGCTTTCTGAGATGGACCGGCGGGGGACGGCGCGGCGGGTTCGGTGTTCAAGGCGTTTTTGACCACCTGTGCTTCGCGCAACGCACTCATCATCAGTTGCACATCACCCGGGTTGTCGTCTACCAGCAGAATTTCAACTGGCCTCAGCAGATTTCTATAGTTCATGACCCCTCCTGTTAAAGAACAGATTTCAGATTCCAGATTTCAGACTTTCCAACCGGACCGGACTGTCGGTCCGGTCCACCAAACTCAAAACCACAATCTTCTCTTCCTGGTGATGCCGCTTTTCAGAGATCCAGACCTCAAATCTCAAATCTCGAATCTTCGTTCTACATCAGGATCCTGGTGTTGTTGTCGTCGCCCGCATCGACTCCGGGTTGGATGAGTTGCGGGTCGAGGACGTCATCGTCATCGGCGGCCTCCGGGGCGGAATGACTCTGCCCGATGGACAGCCACTGGGCCAGCGTATCGGCCAGCTCCTCGATGTTGACCGGTTTGGAGAGATAGTCGTCCATTCCGGCCGCCAGGCATTTTTCGCGTTCGCCGCGCACGGCATTGGCCGTGAGGGCGATGACGGGGGTGTGTTGCTGCTCGCCTTCGCGCCGCCGGATCTCGGTCGCGGCGGTGAAGCCGTCCATCTCCGGCATCTGGCAGTCCATGAGGACCAGCGCGTACGGATAGCGTTCCATCGCCTCGAGCGCCTCCCGGCCGTTGGCGACGGTGTCGGCGCGATAGCCGAGTTTTTCGATCTGGCGGAGGGTCACCTTCTGATTGGCGATGTTGTCTTCGACGATCAGGAGCCGCCCCACGGTGACCGGTTGGACCAGGTGTCTGGTGACCGGCCTCGAATTGGCCGACGGATTGAGCTCCGCGATCCGGCCGTTCTTGACGACGTTGACCAGGCAATCATAGAGCCGGGACGGCAGCACGGGCTTGGTCAAGCTGGCCGAGATCGCCGGATCCCCGCCCAGGCGGGCCTGACCCTGAAAGTTGGGGGTGAAGAGGGCGACCACCCGCACCGAGGCCAGGGACGAATCCGATTTGATGCCGTTCAACAGTTCGCCGAGGTCGATGCCGTTGGGTCTGGCCTCGACGATCAGCAGATCGTGCAGCTCTCCCCACTGGGCCGCGCCGCGCAGCCGGTCCAGCACCTGTTTTCCGCTCTCGGCCTCTTCGGGCGACATCTCCCACGAGATGGCCTGTTTCATCAGGTTCTTGCGTTCTTCCGCGCCGTCGGCGGCGATCAGGACCCGGATCGCGCGCAGATCGCTCTCGGCCGGCACGTCTTGCAGCCACTTCTCCGGCCAGATCGTGAACCAGAAAGTGGAGCCCTTGCCCGGCTGGCTCTCCAGGCCGATCTGCCCGCCCATGCGCACGACGATCTCCTGCGAGATGGCCAGCCCGAGTCCGGTGCCGTTGTGCCGCCGGGTCGACGATCCGTCGGCCTGGGTGAAGGCCTGGAAGAGTCTCCGTTGAGTCTCCTCGGAAATCCCGATTCCGCTGTCGGTGATCGCAAAGCGGATCAGTTCCCGGACCCCGGGTTCGCCCGATCCGTTCAGCTCGAACGAGCCGTCCAGCACGTCGCCGATCGGATTCGGAGTCGGCGCGACCTGGACGCTCTCTTTCGACACGCGAATGATGATCTCGCCGCGTTCCGTGAACTTGAGGGCGTTGTCGATCAGGTTGTAGAGGACCTGCTGCAGCCGCGCCCGGTCGGCGCGGAGCACCGGAGGCACGTCGCTGTAGATGATCGAGGCGAGCCGGATCCCTTTCTTCTCGGACTGTTCGGCGAAGAATTCGATCGTCTCCTCGACCACGGTCCGCAGATTGAAGTCCACCACATCGAACTCGAATTCGTCCTTCTCCAGTTTGGAGTAGTCGAGAATGTTGTTGACGATCGAGAGCAGGGAATCGGCGCTGGACCGGATGGTGTCGGCATACTCCTGTTGTTCGCCGGTCAGGGGGGTATCGAGCAGGAGCCCCGCCATGCCGATGACGGCATTGATCGGCGTCCGGACGTCGTGGCCCATGTTGTTCAGGAACTCCGACTTGAGCCGCGCCGATTCGAGCGCCGCATCACGGGCCTGTTGCAGTTCGGCCTCCATCTTCTTGCGTTCGGTGATGTCCTGCAGAATCACCCGCAGGCCGGTGATCCGTTCGTTGGGGGCGCGGACCAGCCGCTCCTGGACCAGCACCTTAATGGCGGCGCCGTCCTTATGCCAGATCGTGCCCTCGGTCGTGTGCAGGGGGGCCTCGCCGGAGAGTTTGGTCGCGATCTCCTGGCGCGTGGCCTCCTGATCCGGGCTGAACTCCCAGATCGGCCGGCCCACGACATCCTGGGCGGTGTAGCCCAGCATCTCCAGTTCGGTGTGATTGATGCGGATGATTCGGCCTTCGGCGTCGATCTCGTGGTAACCCACGGGCGCTTCGTCGAAGAGGTCGCGGAATCTGGCCTCGCTGTCCCGGAGGGTGATCTCCGCCTCTTTGCGGTTGGTGATGTCCTCGACCGTGACTTCGTAATAGACCACCTTGCCGTCCTGATCGCGCACGGCGGTGGTGTTCTCGCTGACGATGATCTTGGTTCCGTTGCGGCGGGTGCGGATCGATTCGACGCTGCGGGGCAGCAGTCGTTCGTCCGAAACTCCCATCATTCGTTCAAAGGCCGGGTTGGCCATCAGCACCCGGCCCTGGGGGGAGACCCGGTACATGCCCAGGGGCGAATTCTCGAAGAGCCCCCGATAGCGTTTTTCGCTCTCTCTCAGCGCGGCTTCCGCCTTCCGGCGTTCGGTCAGATCTCGATTGAGGACCAACCCCGCCACCGCGATCAACAACAAGGTCACGACGCCGCCGAGCACGCCGGCCGCCGCGACCATAATCACGGTCAGGATCAGTAGGACCAGTCCCACTCCCAAATTGTTCAGTTGTTTGATCGATAATTTCATAGTAGTAGTTCCGCCATCAAGCCAATCTTTGTTGCCGATCGATTATCAATTTCCGGCGATCCGAGGGTAGATGGCCGTGCTCCCACCACCATCGAGCAAGTCTCGCGCCAGACTCCCCAAACCGCCGGGTGCGGGGTAAGCGCAATGCCGATAGCAATTTTTGGCGTGGGATCATGAAGGACGGTCAACCCGCGGCGCCGGCGAATCCAGGATCAAGAAGCCGTGTCTGGATTTTGGAAAAAGAGAACTGGTCAAACCAAATCATCTTGAGTAAAATCCCGCTTTGAATCTCATGCCGCTTGTTCATCTATTTGAGGAGAATTTGACATGTCATCGAGAAAATTGGGAATCCTGGTTGGCGGCGGGCCTGCCCCCGGCATTAACTCGGTCATCTCGGCAGCGACGATCAAGGCTATTAATGAAGGTTTTGATGTGATCGGGATCCAGGATGGGTTCAAGTGGTTGGTTCGGCGTGAGCCGCACGCGCACCAACTCAGTATCGACGAAGCTTCGCGGATTCATTGGCGGGGAGGGTCGGTGCTCGGCACCGCGCGCGAGAACCCGACCAAATCGCCGGAGGCGATGACCGCGGTCATCGAGACGTTGCAGGGGCTGGGCATCACGCATCTGGTCACGATCGGCGGTGACGATACGGCTTTGTCCTCGAGCGCCGTCGCCGCGCGCTCGTCGATCCGCACGGTTCACGTGCCGAAGACGATCGATAACGACCTGCCGCTGCCGGCGCACATCCCCACTTTCGGTTTTCAGACCGCGCGCCACGTCGGGGCGGAGCTGGTCCGAAATCTGATGGAGGACGCGCATGCCACGAAACGCTGGTACATCATCATCGCGATGGGGCGCCAGGCGGGACATCTAGCGCTCGGGATCGGCAAGGCGGCGGGCGCCACCCTGACCCTGATCCGCGAAGAGTTCAACCAGGAGATCGTTCCGTTCGCCAAGATCTGCGACATCCTCGAGGGCGCGATCATCAAACGCCGCGCCAAGGGGTTCCACTACGGAATCGCGATTCTGGCCGAGGGCCTGATCGAAAAGCTCGATCCGAACGAACTGAAAGAGCTGCAGGACGTCGAATTGGACGATCACGGCCATATCCGGTTTGCCGAGGTCGATCTGGCGCGCAAGGTCAAGGTGGAACTCGAAGGCCGGTTCCGGCAGCGCGGCATCCGGCTCAAGGTCAGCAACAAGAACATCGGTTACGAGCTGCGCTGCGCGGATCCGATCCCCTTCGACATGGCCTACTGCCGGGAACTCGGCAACGCGGCCATCAGGTTTCTGGTGACCGGGGGGAGCGGCGCCATGGTCAGCATGCAGAACGGAAAGCTGGTGCCACTGCTCTTCGAGGACATTCGCGACCCGCAGACGGGTAAGACCCGGGTTCGCAACGTCGAGATCTCGAGCCCGAACTTCCTGGTCGCGCGCGAATACATGTTGAGGATGGACGGTTCCGACTTCAACCATCGGGATTGGGTCGAGAAACTGGCGCAGGCGGGCAACCTCACCCCGGAGCAGTTAAAGCAAAGGTTTGCATGATTCGAACTGAGAGCTAATTATGTCTATCAAAAAACTTGGCATTTTGGTCGGGGGCGGTCCGGCGCCGGGCGTGAATGGCGCGATCGCGGCGGTCGCGTTGGCCGCGCATGAGAAGGGGTGCACGGCGATCGGTTTTCACGACGGATTCGAATGGTTGTCGCAGCGCTATACCGACGAGCAACATGAACTGGAGAGCCTGGAGGTCTCACGCATCCATCTCGACGGCGGATGTTTCCTCGGGACTTCGAGGATCGATGTCACCCGCGATTCGCAGGGCCTGGACAATGCCGTGGCGGCGCTGAAGAAGCTCGAGATCGAGGCGCTGGTCACGATCGGCGGCGACGACCTGGTCGCCAGTTCGGCGGCGATCGCGCGCCGGTCGGAAGGCTCGATCAAGGTCGTCCAGATTCCGAAGAGCATCGACAACGATCTGCCGTTGCCCGCGTCGCAGACGACGCTCGGGTACGAGACCGCGCGCCACGTCGGCGTGGAGATCGTCAAGAACCTGATGGAGGATGCGAAGACGACCGGCCGCTGGTACATCGGCGTCACCATGGGGCGCCCGACCGGCCATCTGACGCTCGGGATCGGCGCGGCCGCCAGCGCCACCTGCACCATCATCCCGGAGGAGTTCTCCGCCGGACTGATCGGGCTGTCCGACCTCTGCGATATCGTCGAGGGGGTGATCATCAAACGCCTGGCCATGGGCAAGAGCTATGGCGTCGCCCTCCTCTCCGAAGCGATCTCGGAGCATTTCAGCTCGGAAGAGGTGACCGAGTTGCGGACCGTGGATCGCGACGCGCAGGGCCACATCCGCGTGGCCGAGATCGATCTGGGCCGCAAGGTGAAGAGCCAGATTCAGGCGCGACTCGAAAAGCTGGGCGTCAAGGTGACGATCGTCGATAAGACCATCGGCTATGAATTGCGTTGCGCGCCGCCGATCCCGTACGATGCCGAACATGCGCGGGATCTGGGCTACGCCGCCGTCCACTATTTGCAATCCGGCGGCTCCGGGGTGATGATCACCATGCAGAACGGCGAGATCACCCCGGTTCCTTTAACTGACGTCCTCGATCCCACGACCGGTCAGGGCCGGTTGAGACCCGTCGATCTCCGTTCCGAGAGCTATCAAGTGGCGCGGGACTACATGGTTCGATTGGATCGCAAGGATTTTGCCGACGAGGCCTGGGTTGGACAACTGGCCGCGGCCGCGCGCCTGAGTGTTCCGGAGTTCAAGGAGCGCTACGCCAAATTTGCGCAATAACCACTGGCCCTTGAGACGCTGAGTTGTTTGATATTCCAATTCGAAACACGCGAAACCACTGATTTTCGCGTGTTTCGCGTGTTTCGCGGTTTTGAGTTGAATTGATTAACAGAGTCCTAACGCTAAGAAAAGGAGTGATGGCTTGAAAAAACGTATTGCAATCCTGATCGCTGTCAACATTGCAGGAT
>DATEFT010000523.1:0-15388 GCA_035280505.1 Blastocatellia bacterium
CGCGCGGCAGGTCATGGGCTGCCGGCCGCCACTCTACCTGAGTGGCGGCCGGCATCTGTAACGACGAGGGTGGCTCCAGGGTAGAGTCGCCGGTATTTTTTTTTTGTATTTGAAAGGAGATCCACATGGAGTTGAAAAAACTATCCAGAAAAGCACTGCTACTAGTATTCTCGTCTGTGCTGTTGTTTAGTGTGGTGCAGCAGTCGAATGCCCAAACCATCTGCGGCAATCAAACCGGCACCCACAACGGTTTCTTCTATTCGTTTTGGAAGGACACCGGGTCAGCATGCATAACTTTGGGTTCCGGCGGCAACTACGATGTGACCTGGAATCTGGGTTCCGGGAATATGGTGACCGGCAAAGGCTGGAGTACCGGATCATCAACCAGGAGAGTGGGCTACAATGCCGGCGTCTGGCAGCCGTCCGGTAATGCATATTTGGCTCTCTATGGGTGGACGAGAAACCCGCTGATCGAATATTACGTTGTTGATAGCTGGGGCACTTTCAGGCCGCCCGGAGGAACGTCAATAGGCACCGTTACCACTGATGGTGGTACATACAGCATATATCGGACCCAGCGAGTCAACGCGCCTTCCATCGATGGCACTAGGACTTTTTATCAGTACTGGAGCGTCCGGACGTCAAAGAGACCGACCGGGGTCAACCAAACCATCACCTTTGCCAATCACGTTAACGCGTGGAGGAATGTCGGCTTGAATCTGGGGAGCCATGTTTACCAGATCATGGCCACAGAGGGATTTCAAAGCAGCGGGAGATCTAACCTGACAGTATGGTCACAGTAACGTAACGATGTGGTCAGGGGGGCCTCACTATTGAACGATAGATGGTCTGATTCGACAACAGCGTGGGGCCATCTGATTGTGGCCGTGATGCCGCTTGGTTCATGGAGCGGCTTTCGTCAAGACCATTTGGCGGAAGCCCTCCCTCAATTGACTGATATTTCCCAATCCACGGGTATCAAGTTCTCCCACGTCTTCTTCCCGGACAAGAAGGACATTGTCGAATCGATGAGCGGCGGCGTGGCGCTCATCGATGTAAACCGCCGAAGGCGATTACCGTGAGCCTCGACGACGTTCGCGCAACGCCTTCATCCGCAAAAACGCGAATCCCTTGAGCTCGATGAGAGAGAGGCAATTAAATAAATCAACAAGGAGAAGACAGATGAAACGATCCTGGATCATTCTATTTGCGGGTCTCTGGTGTACGCTTTTTGCGGGCCTCTGTTGCGCACAAGAGGCGGACAATTTTCAGCCCGCCACGACCAACGTTTGGGGGGCAGAGTATCCACGCGTTGATAGTGCCGGGAGGGTTCAGCTTCGCGTAAAGGCCCCCGACGCCACCAAAGTCAAGGTCAATTTCTGGAGTGGTCCCAAAGAGGAGATGGTGAAACAGGCGGACGGTTTCTGGACGCTCACGACCCCGCCTCTGGTTCCCGGTCTGCATTACTACACATTCGTAATTGACGGTGCGGAAGTAAGTGACCCGAACAGCCAGGCCTTTTTCGGAGGAAGCAAACACGCAAGTGCGGTTGAGATCCCGGAGCCGGGCTCGACCTATTATTCGATTCAAGATGTGCCTCATGGCCAGGTGCGGGAGGTTTGGTATAACTCGAAGGTCACTGGCGGTTGGCGACACGCCGTGATCTATCTGCCACCGAGTTACGAAACGCAAACCAGGCAGCGCTTTCCCGTGCTTTATTTGCAGCATGGTGGCGGCGAGGACGAGACAGGGTGGATTCGCCAGGGGCATGCCAACTTCATCCTTGATAATTTGATCGCGGCGGGAAAGTGCAAACCCATGATCGTCGTGATGGCGTATGGTTACGCCCGGCGTGCCGGCCAGGCGGCGCCAGATTTGACCGGAAATCCCGCCAATCCCGCCGAGAGAATGAAAGCGATGCAGAACATGACGTCAACGTTCAAAGACGATGTCACGCAGGCCTTGATTCCATTTATTGACAAGAACTACAGAACGCTTTCCGATCGCGATCACCGGGCGATGGCAGGTCTTTCGATGGGAGGAATGCAGGCGTTTCAGATCACGCTGAATCATCTCGATCTCTTTTCCCACATCGGGGGATTCAGTGGCGGCGGCGGGGGCGCGACCTCGCCCCTCGATCTCAAGACCGCGTTCGGAGGCGCCCTGAGCGACGCGGCGGCTTTCAATAAGAAAGTGCGCTTGGTGTGGATTGGAATCGGCACGAAAGAACCGGAGCGGATGTACACGAGCGTCAATACCTTTCACCAAACGCTGGAGAAGGCGGGCATCAAACACATCTATTACGAATCGCCCGGCACGTCGCACGAATGGCAGACCTGGCGGCGCTCGCTCGCAGAGTTCGCGCCGAAACTCTTCAATAATTAGCCGGGTATAAGGCGAGGTCTGCATCAATGGATAATACCCATGGTTTCAGATTGCCTCGGCGAAGATTCGAAAAAAGTATCGCTTCGTGTCATCTCTATCTGCTCTTTTGCGCATCAGTTTTAGTGAAGGTTGTCTATCAAAAATCATGGTATTCAACATTAACTGATGGAGTTCGAGCTCAATAACCCGGTGAATTCTCAGACCCGGATCTGATCCGTGTGGACACGAGCTTGCATTCCGGAGATCAGTAACTGATAGGAGTTTACAACTATTCACTGATCACTTTCTTCAAAGGAGGGAGCACATGTTTCATCACCAGCGCGTGCCCGCATTCGATAGAGTCCGGCACCACGTACACCTCATCTGGCTCTTTCTGCTCTTTGCCGGTTTGACCTGCATTCCGACCACGATCGTACCAAGTCGGGCCTCGGCACAGACAGGGGGGGGACAGGACAGATCGGGGCTTGCAACCAACTTCGAGACCGGTGGCGCTGAAGGTTGGGGGCCGCGCCTCGGCAACGAGTCGGTGACCGTTACCTCCGCCGATAAACACGGCGGCAATTACAGCATCTTGACTACGGGCCGCCAGCAAGCATCCGACGGCGCCGGCCTCGATGTCACCAGTCAGATGTCCAACGGCTCGCGGTATCGGATCACGGCCTGGGTCAAACTGGCGGCGGGAGAGGCGCCCATCAACGTGAGGGTCAGCCTGCAGCGGACCCTCGATTCGACGACGACCATCCAGAATGTCATCGGCAATACCATGGTGACCGCCAACCAGTGGGTGCCGCTGACGAACATCTACGACTATAATCTGAGCCATACCTCGCTGACTCTCTATGTCGAGACGGCCAGCGTGACGCCCGCTCGCGCCCCTTCGTTCTACCTCGACGACTTCTCTCTGACCCCTCTCGCTCCGCAGGCGATCGAGCCGGCCATCCCTTCGGTCTATCAGACTTACGCCGACTACTTCCGGATGGGGGCGGCGATCGAACCGGTCAAGACCACCGGCGTCCATGCCGAACTGTTGAAGAAGCATTTCAACAGCATCACCGCCGAAAACGCCATGAAACCCGGCCCGATGCAACCTACCGAGGGCGTCTTCAACTTCGGTCCGGCCGATACCCTCGTCAATTTCGCCAGGGCCAACGGCATCGGGATGCGCGGTCACACGCTGGTCTGGCATAGTCAAAATCCGAACTGGCTCTTTCTGGACGCCAACGGAGCCCCGCTCCAGCCTTCACCCGAAAGCAAGGCACTGATGCTCAGTCGACTGGAGGCTCACATCCGCGGGGTCGTCTCGCATTTCAGGGATGACGTTTACGCCTGGGACGTGGTCAACGAAGTGATCGATGAAGGTCAACCGGATGGACTGCGCCGCAGCCAGTGGTATCTGCTGACCGGCACGGACTTTATCGAGACCGCCTTTCGGGTGGCCAGGGAGGTGGCGCCCAACGCCAAGCTCTATATTAACGATTACAACACCACCATCCCGAACAAGCGGACGGCTCTTTACAACCTGGTGCGTGACATGCGGGCTCGCGGCGTCCCGATCGACGGCGTCGGGCATCAGATGCACTCCAATATTAACTTTCCCTCGGTGGATTCGATGGTGCAAACCATCAACCTGTTTGCCGGGCTGGGCATCGATCAGCAGATCACCGAGTTCGATATGAGCGTCTACACCAACAGCACCGACATGTACTCCGAGGTGCCCGAAGAGATCTTGATCA
The DNA here is from genome assembly GCA_035280505.1 of Blastocatellia bacterium. Classification (GTDB taxonomy): domain Bacteria; phylum Acidobacteriota; class Blastocatellia; order RBC074; family RBC074; genus JAKEHZ01. The sequence goes on from DATEFT010000523.1 coordinate 4,119, forward strand.
GGCAGGGATATCAGTATCGGGACATCTGGGAAGCCCTCAAGCAGTTGAAGGGCAAGGTCAGTTCGGTGACGATCTGGGGGCTCGCCGACGATAGCACCTGGCTGAAGGGCTTCCCGATCACGCGGCTCGACCTGCCGCTGCTCTTCGACGAGAGCCTCAAGGCCAAGCATTCGTATTGGGGCATTATTGATCCCTTGCAGCTTCCGGGGGCCGACCTCGCGGCCAGTATCAGCGCGGATTCCAACACGGCGCAGAGCGGCGGCCTCGCCTCCTATACCATCACCGTCACCAACAATGGGCGAGATCCCGCCGCCAACGTCTCGATGACCGACGCGATTCCGGCGGGAACCGTCTTTCAATCGCTGGCGGCTCCGCCGGGATGGTCCTGCACCACGCCGGCCGCCGGCATGGCCGGGCAGGTGGCCTGCCTGACCAATTCCATGAATGTCAACGCTTCGGCGCAGTTCAGGCTCACCGTGGCTCTGGCCTGCGCGACGCCGGACGGCACGCCGATCATGAATTCGGTCTCCGCGACCTCGGCGTCCAGAGATCCGAATCTGGCGCCCAACAACCGCGCGTCCATCATGGTTCGGGCCTCCAATCCGCCGCCGGTCATCACCTCCTTCGCGGCCGATCGGACTTATATCTATCCCCCGAACAACCGGATGGTGGATGTCAATCTCAGTTACAGCATGACTGACAACTGCGACACCGGTCTGGCATCGGCCCTCACGGTCAGCAGCAATCAGGCTCCTCCGGCCGGCGCCCCGCCCGATTGGGAGGTAATCGACTCGAATCACGTCCGGGTGCGGGCCAGGGTGACGCCCGGCAGCGATACCAGCCGGACCTATACGATCACCCTGACGGTCACGGACTCCTCGGGAGCGAAATCGATCAGATCCGTAAATGTCATTGTGATCCCGATCAGGTAATCGTCGTGAGAGTGGTCGCTTTTCGGCTCCACCCGTAGTGAGTCGTTAAGCGACCACTCCGGTTAAGACGGGTTCTGCCGAGATCCCGAAATAACGCTCTCCGCTGGCCTCTCGTCTATTCCGCGATTTCAAGCGGTTGTAGCGGCGATGTTTAAAAATTACGAGTATCTCGGCTATCTGCCTTGGTCGTCAGGTTGCAGTTCTAAAGGGAAGAGTCGGAGAACTGTTACCTGACTGTCAGCTCGGGCCTGACCTGTCGAGAAGATCGAAGTTCGAAGAATCGGGGAGTGAAAGCGATGAACAACAAATCCCGTCATCCAGGCCGGATGCCTGCCTGCATTAACGGGTGAAGATGGGCGGGGCGCTTTGGGAGGGGTACCCTGGGCGGCGGCTGCTCATCTTCTTTTTCGCCAATTGTGAAACGTGCGCGATGGATGATTACCCAGAGATCTCTCGCCACATCTAAAAAGCTCTCTCTCTCCCGCACTTTGCGGCAGTAGTAGCCAAAGCTGGAATCCCTCCGCTGCTGCCCGCGGGAGAGAGTAGAGGAAACGTCCCCCATCAAGGAGACGGTCGGAGGGAGGAAGGGGCGGGAGCATGGTTGCGGAGAGCGTTCCCGCCCTTTCAATGCAGCGCGGGTCAGTTCCTCGAACGGGACCCGAACCTGGTGGAGCAGAATCCGAATCAACAATCACGACTTCGGTTGTACGATCCGTTCGATTAACAGTGCGTTAGAGTGCAACGGCGGCAATCCGCCGCAGGTGCAGAGCCGCATCAATTACTTCAACCTCTTCAAAACGTTCATCGGCGTCACTTCGGTGGGGCCGGACGGTTGCTGAGCTGGGATTGCTGAGCTGGGATGGAAAACGGGCACGATTCGCCCCGTCTCCCGCGGGTCATGTTGATCATCGAATGATCCGTTGGATGAGGCCAGGATTCGGGCGGAGTCCGGTGAATCGTGCCCGTCACGAAGTTGAAGAGCGATGGTCTTTCATTGACAGACCTCCTTCGCGTTAAAGCCCAGGGTCCGCCGTCATCGGGCGAAAGTGAGCCGCCCCGGATTTTCCGGAGACCGTTTACGTTTCCAACCGCTACTCGAACTTGGTGCCGAATGGCTTGCCGGTAAGCCTGAGATCATGGACAATGTGGCTGGCGCGTGTGTTGATCGTGCTTGCACAACGACTGCCAGAGGAGCTTTCTGGCTAACGCAGGCGCTACTGACAGACGGCCAGTCGCCAGCCATCGCGTGCTCGCCAGCCGAACGCCTCCCTGGTGCAGAGGCCCTATTCACCAATCCAGGCATCCAAAATAGATCTCAGACCAGGCTGTTCTAATCTCTCCCCATCATCTCTCCAATCAATAAATCGCCGCTCGATGAATGATTCGTGCGGCTTAAAGGGGACCCCCGTGAAAAGCATAATATCTATCTGGCTAATCGCGATCACGATGATGATTGGCGACAGCTCCATCTCCGCCCAGTCTCCCGATCCCGCACCTGATCTGACGACGGCCACGCTGGAGGAGTTGATGAACATCGAAGTCACTTCCGTTTCGAAGAAAGAAGAGAAGCTTTTCCAGAGCGCCGCTGCAATCTATGTCATCACCCAGGAGGAGATCCGACGCTCCGGCCTGACCAGCATTCCCGAGTTGCTGCGGCTGGCTCCGGGTCTGAGCGTGGCACGGATCGACGGCAATAAATGGGCGATCAGTGCGCGCGGATTCAACGGCCGCGTCGCTAACAAGCTACTGGTCCTGATCGACGGACGCAGCGTCTATACGCCGCAATTTTCCGGCGTCTACTGGGAAATCCAGAATTTCCCGCTCGAGGAGATCGAGCGGATCGAGGTCATTCGCGGCCCTGGTGGCACGCTCTGGGGCGCCAATGCCGTCAATGGCGTGATCAATGTCATCACCAAGCATGCCAAAGATTCGCAGGGCGGATTGGTGACGGCGGGCGGCGGCTCAGAAGAGCAAGGGTTTGCGAGCGCCCGCTACGGCGGAGTGATCGGAGCTAACGCCTACTATCGCATCTACGCCAAGTATTTCAATCGTGGTGGTCTGGTCGACGCAGATGGCTTCAATCTCCATGATTGGCAAAACTGGGCGAGTGGCGGCTGGCGGCTGGATTGGAATAAATCCGACCGTGACACGCTGACACTGCATGGAAACATCTACGACACTGGTTTGAGAGAGACCTCACTCAACCGCGCGCTCTCCACCCCCTTTGCGCCACCAGCCCTCACACCAGTTGAGTACATGGGCGGGAATGCGCTGGGGCGATGGACACACATCTTCTCAGATCGATCAGATCTGGGGCTGCAAATTTACTTCGACCGGTCGCGCTACGAACCCTTTGATATGGGCGAGCGGGTCGACACGTTCGATGTGGACCTCCAACATCGCTTCGCTTTTGGTCGGCAGGACCTGATCTGGGGGCTCGGCTACCGGTTGATTGCAGACACGAACAATAGTAATAGCGGGACTCCTGTTCAGATCACTCCGAAGGGGAGAACTGTACAGATCTTCAGCGGCTTCGTGCAGGACGAATTAACGTTGATTAAAGACCGGCTGCGGCTGACGATCGGCTCCAAGCTGGAGCGCAACGATTACACCGGCTTCGAGGTGCAGCCTAATGCCCGCCTGCTCTGGACGCCTAGTGCCCATCATACGGTGTGGGCTGCCGTCTCGGGCGCCATTAAAACGCCTTCGCGCGCCGACCGCGGTTTAAGGGTCAACATTTCGGCGGTTCCTGATCCGGACGGCAGTCCAACTGTGATCGCGTTGTTAGGCAATGCGAAACTTAAATCAGAAGAGCTTCGGGCTTACGAATTCGGCTATCGCGTGCAGCCGAATAAAAAACTCTTCTTTGATGTCGCGACTTTCTATAATTTCTACGATCGCCTGCTGACGCTTGACCCGGATGAGCCATTCCCGGAATTTGATCCGCAGCCGGCGCATCTGGTCATTCCGCTCCGTTTCAACAATTTCATGCGCGGCGAGACCTATGGTCTGGAGGCAACCGCCAACTTGAATCTCACCCGACGTTGGAGAATCAGCGGAGGGTACTCATACCTGGGGCTGCGCTTAAGTCACAAGCTGCTGGGCCAGGATGCGAACGTGGAGGACATCGAGGGTGGCAATCCCAAACACCAATACCAGTTTCATTCCTACTTCAAATTGGCCCGCAATCTGGAATTAGATACCGCGCTCTATCATGTTTCTCGCCTGCCAAGACAGCAGATTTCGGCTTATACGCGCCTCGACGTGCGGTTCGGGTGGAAAATAAGAGAGAACTTCGATTTTAGCCTGAACCTGCAAAACTTACTTGACGACCGGCACCCGGAATATAACGGACAGGATGCAACGGTCATCACAGGCCAAGCGAGGCGCAGCGTTTGTGGAAAGGCGACCTGGAGGTTTTAGCAGAGATTGCTACTTCCACAACTCTCAGGTTTGCCTTTCTGCGGGCTTGCGCCGCGCCAAAACCTCATTCTTATCCATTCTCAACAATTTACAAAACGTTACGTAATATTGCCGCTCGATGTTACTTGAGGCCGCAGAAAAGTCGCCCGCCCTGAAATTCGTTCTGATACTTAATGATTTTTGTTAGTGTCAACCGCCCCATCCGCGTCTCGTGCGTATTCCGATGGAATGTGAAAGGGAAATTGGAGGAGATGGATTTGGTGTTGATGGATCCGATCGTGGCCCCGGACGGCTTCTTTGGAATAATGACCCGGCGAAGGGGCCGATTAATCTAGAGGGGATGAGCGGGGTCAAGTTGTAGGGCCTGGTAAATAGCCAGGCCGATCACTGGGGGCCTCTGAAAGGGGGCCCCTTTTTCATTTCGCGTGTCTTCGGGTGTCGCACACTCCATTTGAAATCGATCCACCTATGGGTTCTGGTTTTTTCCTGCAAGAGCGGCCTGCGCCTTTCCCAATACATCGCATGCCTCTTTTATGGCAGTCCCCATAATAAGAGTCGAGCCGCTCCCGAGAGCGTCGCCCTCCTTATCGAAGACGGCGTAGCCATGTTTAGAGTTCTCACCACCCTCCACCACCAGAACATAGTCTGCCTTCTCCTTTTTCACTGTGACGGTGAACCCCGGACATTTCTCGCTGAAGCTACTCACGATCCTGGAGACCGGCAAGTTGTTGTCGCCACGCCGAGACACGGCACCGGTATCGCCGGTGGTGCCCAGATTACACAACATTTCCCAAAAGTAATTATTAGTAATAAAGACTCGCGGTTTGGTCGGCGCCTGGGCGAAGGCTGAAAGGCCGAGTGTGGCAACAAGAATAATCCTCAAAATAGACATAGATTCTCCTTTCCAAGCTATGGCGAGTCGGAGTAGGGATGAAGGTGAAGAGCGGAAACTGACCATCCCTTTGCAAGTAATCTCCGAAATGATTCTCCCTAATTAATGCGGGAAACACTACCCAAATGGCTAAGGAGTCAAAAATATATTTGTTCTGGAGCAGTATTCTGATCGGTCCTGTGCATTTCAGATAGCTGATGGAAAACGGCGGTGAGCATTTTGGTTTTCCTGTAGAGCGTCTGGATAGCAATTGGAGCGAACGTGTCCCTTCTACGGTCGGACTGCCTTATGGCTAAGGCAACTTAAGTCTGGCTCCTTGACTGGGGGTCGCTTTTTTCAAGACCCCTCCAGCGGTTTGAAAACGCCTGTAAATAAAGGGGGCGAGAAGCCTTCGTTGAAGCTTTCTTTTAACCAACGCAGGCCAATTTGACAGAGGCTCGCGCTCCGCTCCGCGCCACGATTGTCAACCTGGCGCCATTGATCGCGAATGACCACTAACGCCCCAACTTCCATAATCCACAAGTACGCCAGGGCGACGGCGACCAGTAATCTCTCGATTCGATCCGGATCAGTCAGTCGGGTTAGTTCCAGATTGAGGCCGCGGCTTTTGTGGTCCGAGAACATCTCTTCAATCCAGAAACGTTCTTCGTAAATCCGGCGGACGAGCGGACCATCTTAATGATTAGTGATCAACAACCACGGTTCCTCCTGCTCCTGGTCCCAGATCGTCGCCAGATTGACGCGATGCGTCGCCTGCCGATCCGCCGTGACTTTAACCGATCGGTAGAGGTGGGCGCGGCCCTTGCGGACCAATTCGCCGGCTCGATATTGTTGTCCTCGATATTCGATGCCGGTTCCGGTCTTAATCCGCAAGACGAAGTTCAAACCGAGTTCCCGTTCAATCCAACTTGCCAGGTGAATCGAATGGAACTCACGGTCGGCCACGATCGTCGCCAGTGCGCCCGCGGGCAGACACTCCTTGAACCAGCTCAGCAATTCCTGCTGCAGCTTCAAATCACTGTTGCCTTCGTGCGGAACTCGGACCCAGCCGAGCGGCAACGATCGCCCATGATAGGCGGCCGAAATAAACAACAAATTGATGGTGTCGTTGATCATCGATCGATCCATCAAGGCATGAATTTCGGTGCGACCACGACGGCTCAGACTCTTCAGAACTTTCCGGGCGACTGGTTTGAGGGCCTCCAGCGGCACCAGCTTTTGGCACCGCACCAGACGTTCGAAGCGTTGAACGCGCGATTCAACCTGAATCCGCCGGTAGTGGACGGCTTGAGCCGCTCTCGGCAACCACACGCTTCGGCTATAGGCAATCCCGATTACCAGCATGACCAGATTCTCCAGATGCGACTTGTGGAAACACGGGATCAGCCTTTTCAGCCGGAGCCCGAGTTGATATGTTACTTTCCGCAGATCCGTCTCTCTCTCCTAATTGTTTATTTCGTAATAACTTCAGGAGATTTTGATGTATCTGCTTCTACTTTACAAAAAACGACCCCCAGTCAACCCGAGCGCCTTAAGTAAGGCATAACGACAATGTTACACGCGATTTGGTAAGTTGCTGAAAATGAATGCGAATTGGGTTTTGGGGATAGACACCGTGCTGATCAGCAAGGCCGAGGACCGTTCCCGATCGGCCAGAGTGAAAGACAAAGGCGGCTTGCCCTTTGAAGCTTTTGAACTCACCTTCAAGAACCGGGATTGGCCTGAACTGCTGGCAGCTCAGGCCTTCTGGGATGAGCACTATCCGGGTAAGAGGTTCATCGTGGAGGATCGATTCCGGAACCGGCGACTGCAGGGCTATTTCGATTCGGATCTTAGGCAGGAAGTCGATGGCGACTGCGCGATCGATTACAGCTTCAGGTTTGAGGAAGGGGGATCTAAATTGGGGTTACAATTCGCTGCTCCTATTTCGTAGCATACTTTGTCCAGGATGGAATTAGCTGCTCATCGCGCCGTCAGGCCGAATCGGTTTCTTGCGTTCCCATCGTAGTAGGGAACGAGGCTCAAGATAAAAACAAATAATCATCTATTGAGGTGATCGCTCGAGAGGTCATCTCAAGGCAGTAGTGTGTTCGGAGAGACCAGGTAAAGTCTATAACATTGAAAAACTCCTCAGAGTCCAATGCCGCTCAAAGACATATTTCAAAAGCAGATCGATCAGCTTCGGTCTTTTCTCGACGCCCCCGGCCCGTCGATGCGAATCATCCAATACGATACCGATCTCAAGCCGGTGGTGGCCAGGATTTTGGCCGTTTTAGAGGAGGACGAGGAGAGTCCGCATCTGTTATGGGGCACGGAGACCGCCTTCGATCATCAGACCAGATACTTTCAGGAGATTCTGAGAGAACTGGTGGACGCCAATGAGAGCCGCCGTTCGGAACTGTCGGCGCTTGGAGTCGAACTGCCCGCGCCGCCAGCTAATGAAGAGCGGGGATTGGTCGGCGAGCGGTTTGTCGCCTATCTCGATCAGGTCGCGGTGAGCCTGCCGGATTCGGTTGGAGCGTATGTGATCGTCATTGACCCGGAAGAGATCAGCGACGTCTACGATTTTCGAGAGGCGCTCTATTTTCTTGCTGACGGAACCGGATCGAGCCGGGTCAGGTATCTCGTGCTTGACCAGAGGCCGGAGCCGCTGCTGCCCGATTTTGATCGGTATTCCGGCCGGATTTCGATCCAGGACTTCCATCTCTCCCCTGAACAGATCGAGGCCCAAATCGCCGACGACTTCGAGCATAATCCCTCGTTGGACTCCGCCGAACGGGGACAGTATGCGGCCATGATGGGGGCCTTCGCCTTCGTGCGCGGAGATTACAACGAAGCGGAACGGATTCAACTGGATGTTCTGGACCAATCCTGCGAAACCGGTGATCCCGGAGAACAGGCCCTGGCCTACTACAACCTGGGAAACACCTACCTGGGCGCGGAAGAGTTCGAGCTGGCGGAGCAATGTTTCACCAGGGCGGGCGAGGTGTGTCTTGAAGCGCGGATCGAGCCCTTGCTGGCGATCTCCCTGACCAATCTGGGGGTGGCTCTCTATTGGCGAGGTTATGCGGCCGAGGCCGGAGGGAGCTTCGATACGGCTCGCCGAATCTTCCAGGCTACTGGGAACCCGGCGGGAGTCGCCTACAGCCTGGACTGTAAAGCGTATGTCCTGGCGCGATCCGGATGCAGGATTGAGGCTGAAAAAGCCTGGCTTGAAGCCCTGGCAGTCTATGACGGTATGGATGGGCAGGCTTTGAGAGACGTCAGGTTTGGCGGGTGCCGGGAGATTCTGGGCAAACTCAGGGAGTTTTATAACGAGACCGGGCAGCCACATAAGGTTCTCCATTTGCGAGAGAAGGCATCACTATTATGAATCGCAATGATTCGAGCGTGGGAAACCTGATCAGGGCCGCTGGCGAAAAAGCGCGGACGCTCGAACAACAGAATCAGGGACCCCAGGCGGCCACCGGCGACGGTGAGCAGGGTAGCGTGCTGGACGTCGTGACGAATACGCATCAGGGCCTGGCCAGTGAATATCACAATCGATCATTAGTCGAAAATCGCCTCAAAGCCTATGTGACCGGAATGGAATCGGCGGTCGAGAGTGAGGGGTGGTCCAATTCCGGAGCTGGTGAGGTCGGGCGGGCGATGGTCGATCAGGCAAAATCCGCCGCGCAACAGGCGGTCAACCTGGTCGGGGCCGGAGATCAGCCCGCGCCGGAGGGAGCGCTGGGTAAGGTCGGAGCCACGTTTGGCTTGCTGTTGAGTCTGGAACAGGTGCTGTCGTCCCCCCTGTCGATGATCCCATTTCCGGCCTTACCGGCGGTGAGGATCAGCGACCTGTCGTTTGGATTGCCGCACGCGCACAATCACCCGCCGAACCTGATTCCGCCCGCGCCGCCCATTCCATTCCCCAGTATCGGGCCGGTGATCCCGATTCCGGCCTTCTCCGGGGCGGTCAAGACCTTGATCAACGGGCTACCAGCGGGGCGATGCGGTGACCTGGGAATTGGAATCTGGTGCGGCGGTTATTTCCCTCTCTACGAGATCTTCCTGGGGTCATCGAATGTCTGGATTGAGGGAGCCCGCGCCGCGAGGCTCGGAGTGGACCTGACGAAGCACTGTATCTTCAGCGTCCCGAGACCGACCGATCCGCCACTGGGACCGACAGTGGGGTTCCCGGTCACGGCCAGCCCGAATGTGATTATCGGTGGAGTGCCGATGCCGTCGCTGACGAGCCTAGCCCTGGGTCTGGGCACCAAAGTTGTGTTCAAAGGATTGGGCAAGGTTGCGAAGGTTGTGCGACGGAAACTTAATCCAAACCTGGCTGTGGCTAGAGACCTCCTGGCAAAAGCCAGGAAGGCTGAGCCCCGTGTTACTTCAGACATTACTCGACTGGCAAAGGGGACCGGAGGAAAAATGGAAGGATTGGAGTTTCGGTTGAAGTCTGAGGAATCTCTGGCGCGCAAGCTTAAAGATACTCCACCCAATGGAATCCGAGATGCCCTTCGATATACAATTATTTTCGATAATGAAAATTTATCGGTAAACACGAACCGTGTCCTTGATGCATTGGAGCGAGAAGGGTACGAGAAACTAAAGGTCAAAAATACTTTTAGACCGAATGAGCGATACCAAGGGATTAATACGTCCTTTCGCTCACCTGAAGGGCAAGTTTTCGAGCTGCAAATGCACACGCCCGAAAGCTTCAACGTCAAGCAAAATTTGACGCATGAGGTTTATGAAGAGCTACGACTGTTGCCGGAAGATTCTCCAAGGGCTGCAGAATTAAAGCAGCAAATAGTTGATATCTCTAATGACAACATCCCTCGGCCGCCTAATATTGATGGCGTTAAAAATTTTCCGTAGGAGTCAATCATGTCTTCACGATGGCAATATTATGGACGCAGTGGGCCGAGTCCGAGCGGACCCGAAGAAATCTATGAAATCTACAGACGCCCATACAGTGATGAAAAGCTTGAGATCGATACCGTGCGCAAATTGGAAAGGTTGCGCAGTAACGGAGAATGGGTAAACGATCCAAACGATATGGGGCTTTTTAATGAAATGAGAAGCGGCTGGTTCGATTACGAAGATGAACTATCAGAAGAGAGAGTAAACCAGCTCATTGAGGAGTGGAAGGTAAAGGAATGGCCGGGCAGGCCATGATTTGATCTCATTAGCCAAATTCGCCGTGAGAACACTGTCCCTACCGAAAATTCCATCCCACTGGTGAGAGCCGCTTCTTTCCGCCAAGATCAGGGGTTCATTGCAGGTGAAGGTGGCCCCTGCCTCACTCAATCAGACGCTATACGATTATCGGCCGACACCGCTCTCCGTAAGGCACTCAAATCTGGAAGCGAGCGTACTCAATCGACGGCTCTCTGATCTCTCAGGCCGCCCGTCGATAGCGATGATGGAGCCCTCCGACTTGCGGAAGAGCAATGATCTGGCCATTCGTCGGCGGATCGATTTCTCGCGGCACCGGCGAGTTTCTCTCCAAGGATTGATGGGGCCGGCAATTATGATAATAATCGAGGTAATCTCGTAAAATCCGGCGCAAGTGATCTTCATTGATAATGAGCAGATGATCGAGGCACTCCCTTCGCAGGGTGCCAATTACCCGTTCCGAATACGGATTTTGCCAAGGACTTCGAGCCGCCGTGATCACTTCTTCGATCAGCATCCCTTTCACTCGATTTCGAAACTCCGATCCATAGATTGAATCTCGATCCCGAATTAGGAAACGAGGCGCGGAGTCTTCTGGAAAGGCTTCGACCATCTGTTGCGCCGTCCAGGCGGCCGTCGGATGCTCGGTCACATTGAAATGTACAATCCGCCGCCGATCGTGCCGCAGGATGATGAAGCAGTAAAGGAGACGGAATCCGGCGGTCGGAACCACGAAAAAGTCCGCCGCCGCGATCTGACCGGCATGGTTTTTGAGGAAGCACTTCCAGTTTTGCGATGGATGCTTCCGGCTTTTGATTCGGTATTTGGCCACGGTCGATTCCGCCACGTCGAAA
>DATEFT010000524.1:0-14224 GCA_035280505.1 Blastocatellia bacterium
GACCGGACCGGCGTGGCCCGCACGCTGATCAGCATCGGGGCCGTTCATCGCGCGCAGGGCAACTACGTGCCGGCGCTGGAGCAGTATCAGCGGGGCCTCAAGATTTCAGAGGAGGTCGGCGACAAATCGACCGTCGCCACGGCGCTGCACAACATCGGGAGCGTTCACTGGCCGCTGGGCAACTATGCGGAGGCCATGGAGAACTATCGGAAGAGCCTGAAGCTCAAGGAGGAGCTTGGCGACCGGCCGGGTATTGCCGCCACCCTGAACAACATCGGGATCATTCACCAATTGCAGAGCGACTACGCGCAAGCGCTGGAGTACTATCGGCGGAGCCTCAAAATCTCGGAAGAGTTGGGCAGTCGGCCCAACCTCTCCATGATCCTCAACAACATCGGGAATCTCTACAGAAACCAGGAGAACTACGCGCAGGCACTGGAGTACTATCGGAAGAGCCTGAAGATCAAAGAGGAACTCGGCGACCGGCTCGGCATTGCCTTCACGCTCACCAACCTCGGGAATCTTTACAATGCGCAGGATCAATATCCGGAGGCGCTGGAGCAGCATCAGAAGAGCCTGAAGATTTCGGAGGAGATGGGGGACCGCCCCGGCCTGTCTCGAACTCTGTCCAGCATCGGAAATGTTTATATTTCGCAGGGCCGGTATGCCGAGGCGCTGGAGCCGTATCAGAGAAGCCTGAAAATCGCGGAGGAGGCCGGCGACAAGGCCGGCGTGGCCCTGATCATGCAGAGTCTCGCTTTTCTTTACTATGGACAGGGTGATTATCTGCGGGCCTCGGAGCATTGCGAGCGCAGTACTGAGCTCGCCACGCAAACCGGCCGCCGGGATATCCTCGTACAGAGCCAGGCCCTCGCCGGCCCGGCCTATTTCGCGCTCAAACAGTTCGACCGCGCTCGCCGCTCTTTAGCGGAATCAATCGCCCTGATCGAGGCCCTCAGCACGCAAGTCGCGGGCGGCGGACCGGCTAGACAGCGGTTCTTCGAATCCAAGGTCTCTCCCTATCAGGCCATGGTCGATCTGGAAACCGCTGAGAAACGTTTCCCCGAAGCCTTCGCTTACGCCCAACGGCTGAAAGGGCGCATCCTGCTGGATCTGTTACAGAACGGCCGGGTCAACATCGACAAATCGGCCTCGCCGGCGGAACGCGAACAGGAACAGCAACTGAGCCGCCGGCTCGTGCTTCTCAATCGCCAGCTCTCCGGAGAGCGCGCGAAATCGCAACCGGACCCGGCCCGCCTGACCGGATTGGAAGAAGACCAGAGAAAGGCCCGTCTTGAATTCGAGGCCTTTCAGACCACTCTCTACACCTCTCATCCCGAACTCAAGGTGCAGCGCGGGGAGATGCGCCCGATCTCACTCGATGACGCCGCGGCCCTGATTCCGAATCGGAGGACCGCGATTCTGGACTTTGTCGTCACCGATGCACAGGTTCATCTCTTCGTCCTGACCCGGGACGGTTCCGCCCCGGTGACTTTGAAGACCTACGCCGTCGAAATTCAATCCAAGGTGCTGGCCGAGAAGGTCGAGCGATTCCGCCGCCGCCTGGCCAACAAAGATTTCGATTATCAGGGACTGGCCCGAGAACTCTATACGCTGTTGCTGAAACCGGCGGAACCGCAGTTGCGGAACAAGACCTCACTGATCATCTCACCCGATCGGTCGCTTTGGGATCTGCCGTTCCAGGTCCTGCAGCCGCGGGAGGGTCATTATCTGATCGAAGACGCCGCCATCTCTTACGTCCCTTCGCTCTCGGTCCTGCGTGAGACTCGACTGGCGCGACGGAAGCGCGCCGCGCGCGCCGGGGCTCGGCTCCTGGCGTTGGGCAATCCGGAACTCGGCCGGGAGAGCATCGAACGGGCGAAGTTCTCGCTGATGGGTGAGGCGCTGGATCCGCTGCCGGAGGCTGCCGCCCAGGTCGAGGCGCTCGGGCGGTTGTATGGCCCGAAGCGCGGCCAGGTCTATACCGGCGCGTCGGCGAGCGAATCGGTCGTCAAGGAACTGGCCTCGCAATACCGCATTCTGCATCTGGCCACCCACGGCATTCTCAACGATATCAATCCGATGTATTCGCATCTGATGTTGGCTACAACTTCCGGGAAGAGCGAAGAAGACGGGTTGCTGGAAGCCTGGGAGATCATGAATCTCGATCTGAACGCCGACCTGGTCGTCCTTTCGGCTTGCGAGACGGCGCGCGGGCGCGTCGGTGTGGGTGAGGGCGTGATCGGCCTGACCTGGGCCTTATTCGTCGCCGGCTGCCCGACCACCGTCGTCAGCCAATGGAAGGTCGAGTCCACCAGCACGACCGCTTTAATGGTCGAGTTCCATCAAGGATTCAAGACCCGCTTCGATACTCCAAAGTCCGCCCTCTCTACCGCCGAGGCGATGAGACAGGCCTCGTTGAAGCTGATGCGCAACCCACAATACCGGCATCCATTTTTCTGGGGAGGATTCGTGGTGGTTGGAGACGGCAATTGATCGGCCTCTCGGACTTTAACCGCGAAAGACGCGAAGCACGCGAAAGATGTTTGGTTTCGTGTCTTTCGCGATTATCAGATCGATTGCGGGGTAGAATAGGCTCTCATGGCTGCCATCTGCACTTCACGCAAGGGCACTTGATTTTTCTCGGCCGCGGCCCGGCAGTCCTCGAACTCCGGCGAGCTGTTGATCACCTGCCCATCCTGTGCGCGCGCGACCTTGATGCGGATCGGACCATAGCCGGTCTCGACCGTGAGGTATTCGCGCGGCAGAATCTCGCGTTGTGCCTGATAAAAACGTACCCCGAGAGTCGTGGTCTCTCTGAAGATGATGCCGGTCATCCGCTCGCGGTCTTCCGGGCGGCAGAGCAGGGTCAAGAGGACGCCCGGGCGGTTCTTCTTCATCTGGACGGGCGTATAGAAGATCTCGAGCGCGCCCGCCGCCAGCGTCTTCTCCATCAGGTGGCCGAAGATCTGCGCGCTGAGGTCGTCGACGTTGGCCTCGATCACCGTGACGGCCGAGGGCGTCCGGTCGGCATCCTCTTCCAACCGGCCGATGACGGCTCGCAAGACGTTCGGAAATTTCGGATAGGTGCGAGTCCCGGCTCCATAGCCGATTCGCTCGGTCCTCATCAACGGCAGGTGGCCGTAACCCGAGGCCAGGGTCGAGATGATGGCGGCGCCGGTCGGCGTCAGCAGCTCTCCCTCAATCTCCTTGGCATAGATCGGCGCGCCCTTCAGCAACTCGATCGTGGCGGGGCCGGGAACCGGGTAGGTTCCATGTTCGCATTTGAAGGTTCCGTAACCGACATGAATCGGCGACGAGATGATTCGATCGATCTGCAACGCGTCGAGGCCGATGCAGGCTCCGACGATGTCGATGATCGAGTCGATGGCGCCGACTTCATGGAAATGGACCGCCTCGATCGGAACGTTGTGGATCTTCGCTTCCGCCTCGCCGAGGCGTTGAAAGATCGTGAGCGCCCGCTCTTTAACGCGGGGCTCGAGGCCGGCCGACTGGATCAGGCGTTGAATCCCGGACAACGATCGGTGCGCGTGGTCATGATGATCGTGATGATGGTCGTGATGATGATGATGTCCGGCCGAGGGTTTTTCGCCGGTCAACAGCACGTCGAACTTCGAGGCGGAGATGCCGCTGCGGTCGACGCGGGTCAGGCTCAGTTCGTAACCTTCGACTCCAAGTTTCGCCAGTTCGCCGCGCAGATGATTGAAATCGAGCCCGCAATCGAGCAGCGCGCCGATGAACATGTCGCCGCTCGCGCCCGCAAAACAGTCAAGATAGAGTGTTCGTGACATTCTAAAATTAGGGGACGATCATGACCGGCGTCCTGACCGGCAGCAGATCGAACAGTTCCTTGATCTCGTTGTTCTCGAGGGCGATGCAGCCCAGGGTCCAGTCATTTCCCGTCCCGCCGCCGTGAATAAAGATGTCCCCGCCGAGCCGGGTATTTTGCGGAGGTTTCTCCTGTTTGCGGAGGGCCTCGAGAATGGCCCGGTATTCCGCCTGAGTGATCAAGCTCTTCTTCAATCCGGCATCGGCGTCGCTGCTGTTCGGATAACTCAATCCGAGCGAGAGGTAGAACTTGCTGCGAGGGTTCTTGTGGGTGATGTAGTAGTTGCCTTCGGGGGTCGCGCCGTCCCCCTGTTGATGTTTGGGGCCGACCGGATGGTTTCCCAGAACGATCGGGTAGACCTTCACCAGCTTCTCGTTTCCGCTTTCGGTCCGGTGCAGGTACAGTTTGCGCTCGCCCTTTTTGACCAGCACGCGGTATTGAGTCTCCGGATTGCGAATCGCCGTTTCGCAGAGAATCGCCACAATCAGCAACATGATTAATGCCATGTTCACTGCCTCACTCCGATAGTTTCATGGATCTCGGAGGCGATCTGCTCGGCTTGCTTGATGCAGTCGCCCAGAGAGACGCCGGGCAGATAGTTGCCGGCCAGCCGCAATCCGGGGTAATTATCCAGGGCCGTCGAAATTTTTGCGATCCGGGCGGCGTGTCCGAGATTGTATTGCGGGATCGCCCGTTCATAGCGGGTGACGGGCAGGATGCGGGGCGCCCCCTTGATGCTCAGGACCCTGGCCAGGTCCTGGTGAACCAGGCGAGTCAACTCGTCGGGATCGAGCCCGGCGGCTTCGGGGTCCGTGGCTCCGCCGATGAAGTTCGTGGTGCAGATCCAGCCGTCCGGCGCGCGGTCACCGAAGAGCGTCGAGTTCCAGATCGAGCCCAGCATGCGCAGCCCCTCGCTGCGCGGCGCGAGAAATCCGAACCCGTCCAGCGGGCGGGTGATCTGGTCGGCGCGATAAGCGAGCGGCACCGAGGCGATCGGCGCATACTGAATGCCGGTGATCAGGAGCGTCAGCTCCGGCGCATAGTGATGGAGCAGTCGCGCGGCGGCGAAGGACGGAGTGGCGATCACGAGGATCGGGGTCTCGAAGGTCCGCTGCCCATGACGATCTTCAATCGTCACCCTCGCGAGCTGGCCGGGGGTGATTCGCTCGACCGCGGTCACGCGAGCCTCGGTCAAAATCCCGTAGCCGACGCTTCGACCCAGACTTTGGGGCAGCGTCTGCAGACCCCGGCGGAACGAACAGAGGCGGTAAGGGCGCAGCGAGCGAGCCGGTTTCGGTTGCGACTGGCGGGTCGCCCGTCCGGCTCGAAAGGTTCCCAACGCTCCGCTGAAGATGCTGCCGGATTCGGATTCGAATCCGGCGAGTTTCGGAAAGCAGGCCTGAACGCTCAATCGCTCCGGATCGCCGGCATAGACGCCCGAGAGAAAGGGGGCCACCAGGCGCTCCAGAATTTCGGGACCCAACCGGCGTTTGACGAACGAGGCGATGCTCTCTTCGACCTTTTCGCGGCGCTTTTTGACGAACGGCTCGCGCAACAGGCGAAGCTTCGCGGAGCCGGAGATCAATCGGGTCTTGATGAGCGCCGGCGGGCTCATCGGCACGGCGTGCAGTTGCTGATCCGCGTAGACATAGGCCGGCAGTTGAGGCTTCGCCGTGACCAGTTCCGCGCCCAGGTTGAGCTCCTCGACCAGGTCCAGGAATTCGTGGGTTCCGCGCAGACTGTTCGGGCCCCGCTCGATGGTGAAACCCTCGACCTCTTCGGTTTGAATGACGCCGCCGATCCGATCGGTGCTCTCGATCAAGAGCACCTGACGGCCCAGCTTCTTCAATCGATGAGCGATGACCAGGCCCGAAATTCCCGCGCCGATAATAATCGAGTCAATGTTCATTATTTCTTGAACCGCTATACTCTCCGGGACTTTTTCAGGCTCACTCTTTCAGAGACCAGATCGGCCAGCGCTCCGATGAAGCCCGGGGCGCAATTGAGCGCCGGAACCCGGCGGTAGGTCTTGATGCCGATCTCTTCCGCCAGTTTTTTGTAGAGGATATCGAGTTCGTAGAGCGTCTCGATGTGTTCGGAGACAAAGCTGATCGGGATCACCAGAACCTGTTCGACGCCCTCCCGCTTCAATTCGCGCAGCTTCTGGTCGGTCGAGGGCTCCAACCATTTGACCGGCCCGACTTTGCTCTGAAAACTGAGATGGGCCGGGCTCAGATTTCCGAGCCGCGCCAGAATCTGTTGCATCGTCTCCTGAGTGTGGCGCAGATAGGGGTCGCCGCCGTCGATATAGCTCTGCGGCACGCTGTGCGCGCTGAAGAGCAGATGCACGTGCCGGGGATTCGGATCGGGAAACCTGGCGAGCTCCTCGGAGATCTGTCCGGTGAGCGCCTCCAGGTAGGGCGGGTGAGTATGCCACCGGGTCACGTAGCGGCGGCGGATGTGGCGCAGTCCGCCGCGCCGATCGATCTGGGCGATGAAATCTTTGAAGCTCGAGCCCGTGGTCGAGACCGAGAATTGCGGGTAGAGCGGCAGCAGGATCAATTCGGTGATGCCGTCCCGGACGATCTCTTCGAGCGCCTGTTCGGTGAACGGATGCCAGTACCGCATGCCGACATAGAGCTTCGCGTCGATGCCGCGTCGCGCCAGCTCGGTTTGCAGGGCGGCCGCCTGCTCATCGGTGATGCGGCGCAACGGAGAGCCCCCGCCGATCTGCGCATAGTAGGCCGACGACTTCTTGTAGCGCCGGGTCGAGATCAACCAGGCCAGCGGCTTCTGCATGGCGCGAATCGGCAAGCGCACGATCTCCGGATCGGCGAAGAGGTTGAACAGGAACGGGCGCACGTCGGACAGGGTCTCCGGTCCGCCCAGATTGAAGAGAAGAACTCCGAGTTTCATAAGGTTCGAAACCGCGAAACACGCGAAACACGCGAAATCATCAATCCTTCAGGCTTTCGCGCATTTCGCATACTTCGCGGTTTGATTCTCAAATTCCAACGAACTTACTTTCCAGAATCCTAAGCGATGGTTCCGGCGATGACCGTCGTGGCCACCTCCGGGTGAAAATATTTACGAATCGCTTCATCGATGTGCGGTTTCGTCAGGCCCGCGATCAACGACGGATATTGATCCAGATAGCCGACGCCCAGGCCCAACAGCTCGGCGGTCGCGATCTGGCCGGCCATGCCGCCGTTGGTGGCCAGGCCGAGTTTGAATGAACCGATCGAAGACGATTGCTCGTCCTTGAGCTCCTCTTCGCGGATCCCGTTGGCGATGTAGTCATTGACGATCTGCAGCGTCGTATCGATCGCCAGGTCGATCGATTGCGGAGCGACCGTGACCGAGATCGTGAACGGGCCGTCGCCGATGCCGGATTCGGAGAAACTGGAATTGATGCCGTAGGTCAGCCCCATCTCGTCGCGCACTTTCAGACCGAGGCGCGAAGAGAGGGTCGATTGGCCCAGGGCGTTATTGGCGATGCGGGCCGCCAGGTAGTCCGGGTTGACCCGACGCAGCCGGGAGGCATGACCGATGACGATGTCGCAATTGGCCTTGTCCTTGATCGGCACGATCTCTCGCCGGGCTTCGGTCTGCAGCGGCGTCTCGCCGAACTCGATCTCGGATTTGGGCGCGCCCTGCCAGTCTCCCAGATGTTTCTCGATCAACGCGCGCACCTCTTCGGCGACCACGTCTCCGACGACCACCAGAATGGCCGAACTCGGGCTGTAACGCGATCGATAGAAGGTGGCGACATCCTCGGTCGAGATGGTCTCGATCTCGTTGATCAGGGTCTCGGCCGGGATTCGATGAAAAGGGTTGCCCTTCGGATACAGGATCTGGGTCAGCCGCTCGAAAGCGCGGACGCGAGTCTCGTCCTGATCCTCTTTGATGCTGGCGATGACCCGCTGTTTCAGTTTCTCCAACTCCTCGGCCGGGAAGGACGGTTCACGCAGCTCCTCGGCGAGGGTCGAGATGATCAACGAGAGGTCGCGGCTCAGCGATTGGCCGCTGATCGAGACGGTGAAGGTGTTGGAGCCGAGCCCGAGGCGCGCGCCGGCCGATTCGAGCGATTCGGCGATCTCCAGTTTGCTGCGTTTCAACGTGCCTTTGTTGAGCATGCTGGCGGTGATACTGGAGAGACCGTCTTTATCGGCCGGATTGAAGAACGCTCCGGCCTTGATGAAGCCGGAGAGCGAGACCGTCGGGTTCGCTGGATTCTCGAGAACGAGCAGGCTGATGCCGTTAGGAAACTGATGGCGCCGCGCGCGCGCGGCAAACGAAAGATTGCTCATAGGACGTTAGAACTGTTCGGCGATTTTAGGAATGAAATATCCAACCGTACGGTTGTCTTCCGTGAAATAGGTGCCGGCGACTCGCTTGATGTCGGCGGGCGTGACCTTCTCGACCATCCGGGGCAGATCGAGATAGAGCTTCCAATCGGCCGCCGATTCGGCCTCGCCGATCGCGTTGACCACGCCGAAGGGACTGTCACGGACGTAGATCAACTGCGTGACGATCATGTTCTTGGCTTTCTGCAGCTCTTTCTCGGGAACCTCTTCGGTCTTCAGTTTATCGATCACTTCCAACCCGACCCGTTCGGCCTCCGCATGGGTGACGCCCGGGCGCAGCGTGATATCGAGGGTGAACAGTCCCGGATCTACGAATTGATAGGACTGCGCGCCGGCATCGACCGCCAACTGGGTCTCCACCAGGGCCTGATAGAGCCGCGACGTGACGCCGGCCGAAAGAATGTGATCGAGCACGGTCAGGGCGGCCGTATCGGCATGCGTGATCTCCGGAATGTGCCAGGCGACGTTGATGATGCCGAGCTGGCCCGCGCGGCGGAGCGTGAACCGGATCTCGCCCTCCTGGACCGGTTCGACCGTGTACATGGGCGGGATCGGTTTCGGCGAGGCCGGGATCTGCCCGAAATGTTTGCCGATCATCTCCAGCGCCGCCGTCTCGTCGAAGTCGCCGACCAGGATCGCGGTCGCGTTGTTCGGGTGATAGTAGGTGTCGTAGAACTCCTTCAACTGCGAGGTCGGCACGCCCTCGACATCCGATCGCCAGCCGATGGTCGGGTGGTGGTACGGATGTTCGCGAAAGGCCAGCGACCAGACGCGGTCGTGCAGCACGCGCGCCGGATCGTTCTCGCCGCGTTCGAGTTCATTCCTGACGACGGTCATCTCCGATTGGCGGTCTTCGTCGGCGATGAACGAGTTGCGCATGCGGTCGGCTTCGAGATGGATCGCCAGTTCGATCTGGTCCGACGGGAGCATCTCGTAATAGCGAGTGCGATCGAACCAGGTGTCGGCGTTGAAGACCGCGCCCTGTCGCTGCAGGATCGCGGCGATCTGTGTGCCGCTCTTCTTGTTGTAGGTGGGGGTGCCCTTGAAGAGCATGTGTTCGAGCAGATGGGTCGAGCCGGTGTGTCCGACCGCCTCATTGCGCGATCCGACCCGGTAGACGACCATGAAGGCTGCGACCGGCGCCGCCCGGCGCGGCACGAGCAACACCTTTAAATCGTTCGCATCGAGCTTGTATTCGGTGATGCCTTCGTACTGAGTGATCTTGGTAAACATAGATTCCTGTCGTTAGTTGGCTGATGGCCTTGAACTGTTTCGCAGCCTCTCGTCTACTCTCAAGCGGCCCGGCTGATTCCGGCCTTGGCCGCCTCGATAAAAGCGCGCGCATTCTCGACCGGCACCATCGGCATGATCCCGTGTCCCAGGTTCATGATGTGTCTGAGCGGTCCGACCTTCCTCAAAATCTTCTGGACTCCCTCCCGGATCGTCTCCGGGGTTCCGAGCAGCGCGCAGGGATCGAGATTTCCCTGGAGCGCGATCTGCTGGAATCCGGCCTGGTCCAGCCGGCGGCGCGCCTCGGCGATGTCGATCCGCCAATCGATGCTCAGGACGTTGGCGCCGGTCTCGGCCATCTTCTCCAGGATCGGGCTGCACCCGTTGACGTAGAGGGTCGCCGGCACCTCCTGGTTGGCGGCTCCGCGGTTCAATCGCTCGAAGATCCGCTGCTGATAGGGCCAGGCGAACTCCTGGTAGTCCGCGCTCGACAGATCGCCCGCCCAGGTGTCGAACAACTGGACGATCTGCGCGCCGGCTTCGATCTGCGCGTTGAGGTAGTCGGTGACGGTCTCCGCGATCTTGCCCAGCAGTTTGTGCAGGAGCGCCGGGTTGGAGAACATCATCCGCTTGATCTCGGTGTAGTTGCGCGAGGTGCCGCCCTCAACCATGTACGACGCGATGGTGTAGGGGGCTCCGGCGAACCCGATCAGGGGCGCCTCTTGATTGAGCTCCTTGCGCAACAACTTGAGCACCTGCATGACGAAACCGGTCTTCTCCACCGGATCGGGAATCGCGAGCCGGTCGACCTGGGCCTCGCTGCGAATCGGATTTTCGATCACCGGCCCCTTGCTCTCGATGATATCCACTTTCATGCCCATGGCTTCGACCGGGATCAGAATGTCGGAGAACATGATCACCGCATCCACTCCCAGAATCCGATACGGTTGCATCGAGACTTCCGCCGCCAGATCCGGAGTCTTGCACAGAGTCATGAAGTCGGTATCCTTGCGAATCGCCCGATATTCAGGCAGATAGCGTCCGGCCTGGCGCATCATCCAGACGGGCGCCCGGTCAACCTCCTGGCCACGGCAGGCGCGAAGCATGCGATCATTCTTCATTCATTTATCTCTCTTTCAGCATAAAAATTGCATCATTCATCTTATCACATGAGGAAGTCCAGGAAAGTCTGGAGAAGTCTAGAAAAGTCTAAGGCAGTTTGGGGACTTAACGCCCTGACGGGTAAAAACTCGATCAGTTAAACTCGAATTTCTTCAGACTTTTCTAGACTTTTCTAGACTTCTGAAGATTTGTCCGCCGTGAAAGCGGCCGTTTTCAATGAAGATCTTGCCGGTCTCATGGCCGGCGGTCACGACCCCGGCCAGATAGACTCCGGCCACGTTCGACTCCAGGGTCTCCGGATCGAAGGCCGGTTTCATGGTTTCGGGGTCGATCTCGATTCCGATGGCGCGCAGCAGGTCGTTGTCGGTGTGATATCCCGTCAGCGCAAAGACGAAATCGTTGGGCAGCTCGTGCTCTTCGCCGGTCGCCAGCTTCCGAATCCGGACGCTGGTCGGCTCGATCCTGGTGACCACGGTTTGAAAATGGGCCTGGATCTCGCCGTTTTTGATCCGGTTTTCGATGTCGGGCATGATCCAGTACTTGATCCCGGAGCGCAGTTGCTCCCCGCGGTAGATCAGGGTGACATGGGCGCCGTTGCGGTAGAGGTCGAGCGCGGCGATGGCGGCGGAGTTGGCCCCGCCGATGATGGCGACCTCCCGGCGATAGAACGGATGCGCGTCGCGATAGTAGTGCGAGACCTTGGGCAACTCCTCTCCCGGGATCCCGATCAGGTTCGGGTAGTCGAAGTAGCCGATGGCGATGACGATCTTGCGCGAGCGATACGCGCGTTGCTCGCCGGTCGTCGTCAGTGCGGATTCGACCAGGAAGGCGCCGTCCGATCCGGTAACGCGGAGGGCGCGCTCGTACTGGTTGACCTGCAGGCGGTAGGTGTCGACCACGCGCCGGTAATATTTGAGGGCTTCGAGGCGATTCGGCTTTTCGCGTTCGCAGACGAACGGCAGGTCGCCGATCTCCAGCAACTCCGGCGTCGTGAAGAAGGTCATCTGCGTGGGATAGTGATAGAGCGAATTGACGACGCAGCCCTGTTCAAGCACCACGTATTTGAGGCCCGCCCTCGCGGCCTCGATCGCGCAGGCCAGTCCCGTGGGCCCGCCGCCGATGATCACGACATCATAGAGTTGTTCTTCACCCATGGTTCTTGATTTAAACCGCGAAAGACGCGAAATCATCGAGCTTTCGCGTCTTTCGCGGTGTCCTAGATCCGATGATCGTCGAAATAGAAGGCCGGCCCGCACACGAGCAGGATCCTCATGGGGGCCGGACCGGTATTGGTGAGCGTGTGGCGGCGATGGGTCGGAATATAGATCGCGTCGCCCGCGCCCACGGCCCGCTCCTCGTCATCGATGGTCATGACCCCCTCGCCCTCGAGGATGTAGTAGACCTCTTCCAGCACCTCGTGATGATGGGGCGTGACGCTGGCGCCGGGCGGCAGCAGTTCTTCGGCCAGGCTGCACTGCGTGATCGGAGAGGTCGTCCGGTCGATGAGCGGGCGAATCTCCGATCCGTGCGGCGTCCGCAGCACTTTGGAGTGATGGCGATTGACGATTAACATTCGGCCTTCCTTCCGCGTCGATCAGTGTTTCTGAGTCAGGGCTTTGACCTTGATCGGCAGCCCGAGCAGATTGATGAATCCCTCGGCATCCCGCTGGTCATAACTCGCGCCCATGGTGAATGAGGCCAGGTCGGGGCGATAGAGGGTGGTCGGAGAGGTGCGGCCGGCCACGATCACGTTGCCTTTGTAGAGTTTCAACCGGACCTCGCCGGTGACCGGCTCGATCAGGGAATTGACGAACGCATCGATCGCCTCGCGGAGGGGCGTGAACCACTGGCCGAAATAGACCATCTCCGCATATTTATGGGCCACGATCTCTTTGTAGTGCGCCGCTTCGCGATCCAGGCAGAGCGACTCCAACTCGCGGAGGGCCGTCAGGAGCAGGGTGCCGCCGGGAGTCTCGTAGACGCCGCGCGATTTCATGCCCACCAGGCGATTCTCGACCAGATCCACGCGGCCGATCCCGTGGCGTCCGCCGATCTTATTCAACTTTTCGATCAGCGGCACCGGGTCGAGCGGCTCGCCGTTGACGGCCACGGGCGTCGCCTTGTCGAACCGGATCTCCACGTACTCGGGATGATCCGGCGCCCGCTCGGGAGAGACCGTCAGCTCGAACATCGCTTCGTCCGGTTCGTTGGCCGGATCTTCCAGAATCCCGCCCTCGTGGGAGAGATGCCAGATGTTGCGGTCGTGGCTGTAGATCTTTTCGCGGCTGGCGGTGATCGGAATCTGGCGTTCGGCGGCGTAATCGATCGCGTCTTCGCGCGAGACGATCTTCCATTCACGCCAGGGCGCGATGACCGCCAGTTCGGGGGCCAGCGCTTTGAAGGTCAGCTCGAACCGCACCTGATCGTTGCCCTTGCCGGTGCAACCGTGCGCCACCGCATCGCAGCCCGTCTGTTTCGCGATCTCCACCTGTTTTTTGGCGATCACGGGGCGCGCGAATGAGGTGCCGAGCAGATATTTGTGTTCATAGACCGCTCCGGCCCGCAGGGTCGGAAAGATATATTCGGTGACGAATTCGTGGCGCAGGTCTTCGATGTAGATCTCGGCCGCGCCGGTGGCCAGGGCTTTTTCGCGCAGCCCCTCAAGCTCTTCGGCTTGTCCCACATCGCCCGCGATGGCGATCACCTCGCAGTGATAGTTCTCTTTGAGCCAGGGGATGATGATCGAAGTGTCGAGACCGCCTGAATAGGCTAACGCGACTCGTTTGACGGTTTTTGTCATGCTCTGGAATTGGGCCTCCCAATGGATTTTGGTGAAATTTTAAACCCCGATTATACAGAGAATCCGGAAGATTTGTGTAGCCGAGGCTTCGTTCCCCGCGATTCGGCGCGCGGGTTTACATCGATCTATGACTGTGATAATTATTGCACGCCCTACGATCAATTAAACGCGGATAGATCCCTGACACGATATCGAACATAGATGGTGGCCCCCCTTTTGAGCTCAAACTCGCTAAACCATTGCCTGTCAAAGTCGATGATGTGTGCCCTCTAACGCAATAATTGAAGAGTCTATGAGTTCGTTAAACGATCCTTTGAAGATGGTTCGCGGTTCTTTCATATTTTCCTGTCTGGTGATTTTGGCGCTCTGCCTGGGGAGAGTGTCGGCTGACGATCAGATTTCGGCGATCGATCCGGAAGAGCGGGAGATGCTCAAATTGATCAATGAGTATCGGCTGCAGAACGGTCTGACTTTGTTGAAATTCTCCAGCACCCTGACTCGTGCCGCCAATTGGATGGGCACGGATATGACGGCCAACAACTACTTCAGGCATGTCGATAGCCTGGGGCGGAAGCCGGTCGAGAGGATGACGGCCTTCGGCTATAAATTTCCCGGATATAACGGTGAAAATCTGGCCGCCGGCTACTCGGACGCCGCCCGCACTTTCAATCAGTGGAAACAGTCGCCCGGTCACAACGCCAATATGCTCAATCGCAACTATCGGGTGATCGGAATCAGTCGCGTTTTTGGCGAGGATACGAAATACAAGTGGTACTGGACTACCAATTTCGGTAGTTATGTCGATCGTAAGATCGCCCGCAACTGAATAATCAATATCATCAAAACCGCGAACCA
>DATEFT010000525.1:0-3436 GCA_035280505.1 Blastocatellia bacterium
CGCGGATCTTAACCCGCTGGAGAAGCTCTCCAACCGTCGGCCCTCCGGAGAGGTCCAGTCGCAACGCCAGAGTGTTGACGAAACAGCCGATCAGCGGTTCGATCTCGGCCCGGCCGCGGTTGGCAACCGGAACGCCGATCACGACCTCATCTTGCCCGGATAGCCGGGCCAGCAGAGCCGCCCAACCAGCGAGCAGCGTCATAAACAACGTCGTGCGATGCCGCCGGCTCACAATCTTCAATCCCGCCGTCAGCTCCTCTTCCAATTCCAGTTCCACGAATGAGCCGTGGTGATCCTGCCGGGCGGGACGGCGGCGGTCGCCGGGCAATTCCAGCACGGCCGGCGCGCCCGCCAGCATCTGTCGCCAGTAGTCGCCCTGCACTTGCAGGATCTCGTCAGACAGCCGGCCCCGCTGCCAGGCGGCATAGTCGGGATACTGAACGGCCAATTCCGGCAGGGGATCATCCTGCCCCTCCCGGTAGGCCTGGTACAGAATGCCGAGCTCACGGTTCAGCACTCCGATCGACCAGCCGTCGGCGATGATGTGGTGCATGGTGATGAACAGAACATGTTCGTCATCGCTCAACCGGATGAGCCGGCCGCGGATCAGTGGACCGGATTGCAGATCGAAACCGGCGCTGGCCTCCTCGGCGGCCAACCTGGACAGTCCTTCCTCGCTCCGGCGGTGTCGGCGCAGATCGTGCTCCCGCAGATCAAAACCCATGGCGGCGGCAATGCGCTGAACCGGTCCACCATCGGTCTGGCTGAAGGTGGTGCGCAACGATTCGTGCCGGGCGACGAGCCGATCTAAAGCATTGCGCAGCGCCGCCCGGTCGAGCGCTCCGGTCAGCCGCAGCCTGATGGGAATATGATAAGCGCTGCTGACGCCCTCCATCTGGGCCAGGAACCACAGCCGCTGCTGGGCGAAGGACAATGGCAGCGGCCGGTCGCGTCCAACGGTGGTAATCGGCGGCGGCATCCTGTTCGCGCCGTCCCCGAGACCTTCGGCCTCGGGGGGGGTGAGGTTCTCGGTTGGACCAGTTATCCTGCTCCCCGTCGCAATGACCGGCTGATCGTTTTGCGGCTGCTGCTCGTCCATCTCTTGATCTCTCCAATTCGCGCGATAAGTCATCGGCTCTCCGCTCAACAGGTACTTCTCAGTACTCTGAAAAGTAAGTTGCTTGGAATTTGAGAATCAAACCTCTCGGTCAACGATTCACTTTGAGTCCGGCTCTCTCGCGGACCTCGCGGACCGCGATTTCAGACTGAGTTCATTGGCGATCTGCAATAGCGTGTGATCGCTCATCAGTTCTACCACGGTCAGCTCCAGCCCATACCTCGATCGAAGCAGGGCAGTGATGCGAGTCGCTTGAATTGAGTTTCCGCCGAGATCGAGGAAACAATTCCTCTCGAGTTCGTCCGAGAATGGGAGACCCATGACGACCGCAAAGGCCTCCAATAAATCCTTCTCCAGCGGCCTGAGCGCCGAACTTTTCGAGAGGCGGGAGGGAGTCTCAGGTAAGGCTCGTTTTGACAGAGATTGGCGATCGATCTTTCCATTGGGTAAAAGAGGCAGGGACTGGACGGTGATAAATCGGCTGGGAATCATGTATGCCGGCAACCGGGCCTGGAGAAAAGCTCGAAGCCGAACGGCCGAGCTTTCGCCGAAGCGCTCGGTCTCGGTAGTGCCGGAAATGACGAGGTAAGCAAGCAGAAGCTTCTGGGAAGAACCATCGTCGGATTGTCGTTCGAAAGGGACGGCCACGGCCCGAGAGACTCCCGGATACTCGAGCAGCGCCCGCTCTATTTCACCGGGCTCAATCCGATAGCCGGCCATCTTGAACTGAAAATCGGCGCGGCCGACCAGTTCGATCCGGCCTCCCTCGCCATAGACCGCCAGATCGCCGGTGCGATAGAAACGCTCTCCGGGGAGCTTCCAGAAGGGATTGGGAAGGAAACGAGCAGCGGTTTCAGCCGCATCGTTCAGATAACCCCAGGCCAGACCCGATCCCGCGAGGTATAACTCCCCGATTGCGCGGTCCGGTAAAAGGCGGTGATCTTCATCCAGGATATACGCCTGTGTGTTCGCGATCGGACGGCCGATCGGTGCGCGGCGAGCATTCAAATCGCACGCGGATACGTCGCCGCAAACAACCGCGGGCATCTCAGTCGACCCGTATCGATGGAGGATCTTCGCGGACGGAAAGACGTTCGCGAGCCGGGCAAGCAGGCTGGGAGAGGAGGTTTCGCCGCCGATCTCGACCAGCCGAACGGTCGCCAACCGCGCCAGTTCATTCGAATAATGCTCGACCAGTAGAGAAGCCAGGGATGGAACCACCCCCAGATGGGAAATGCCGTAGTCGCGGATCATTCCCAGGAGCAAGGCCGGCTCTTGCGATGCGCGAGAAGGCAAGAGGACCAGCTTAAGGCCGGCCATCAAGGGGCCGAACAATTCCCAGGCGGAGATGACGAAACCCAGGCCCGCTCGCAGCCCCGCCACGTCATCCAGGGCGTACGGGAATTGCTCCTGGAACCACCCAAACCGATTCACCACTGTCTGATGAGTGCACAAGACACCTTTCGGGCGCCCGGTGCTTCCGGACGTATAACAGACGAAAGCCAGATCTCGCGGATGACCCGGGATGTTTAAGTTCGGCTCATTTGCCAGGCGGTCGCGAAGGAGATCGCCGAGATCCAGCACCCGACCGGCAAAATCGTCATAATTAGGGGCTCGCCCGCCGTTCGTTAAGAGAAGCGGCGCTCCGGTGCTCTCGAAAATAGAGCGGCGTCTTTCCGGGGGATGCGCGGGCTCGACATAGACAAACGAGGCCCCCGTTTTCATGATCCCGACGAGCGCCGCCACCAGGTCCGGGGAGACGTTTCCACTTACGGCGACGGTCGCGCCCCTTCCGACGCCGTAGTCTCTGAGCAACCGTCCAATGCAGTTGGCCGATCGATTCAATTCTCCATAAGTGAAGGACTGTGATTCGTCAACGAGGGCGATTTTATCGGGTTGCAGTTCAGCCTGTCGTTCTAAGGCTTGATGAATCAACATATCTGTAATCCGAGTTCCGCGGCCTCCGTGCTCCTCGCATTGAACCGCTACTGAGCGTTGAGGGTGCGAAACGGCCATGATCAAACGATGACTGCTCTTACTCTCAGGATTGTTCCCGACGCTCCCTTATACCGGCACTAAATGTCCCTTGCCGCTCAACGTTTGCAAATCGATCTCAGCAATACATCGGACTTTGACATAGTCCAGCGTCAGATTACCTTCCAGATGCACGGTGCCGGTCTGCGTCCCAAAATCCGCCCGGCTTAAATCGAGGGTGTCCCGGTCGATTCTCACTCCGAGTTCGGTCCCTCCCCGGGTTTCGGTAAATTTGACATGCACGTACCCCAGGTCGATTCGGTCTTTGAAGGCTTTGGCGGTCTG
>DATEFT010000526.1:0-27318 GCA_035280505.1 Blastocatellia bacterium
CGGGTCACCGATCGCATCAAAGGCGGTCTGCGCGTCGATATCGGCGGCATTCAGGCCTTCCTGCCCGGCAGCCAGGTCGATATTCGCCCGGTCCGCAACCTGGACAGCTTCCGCAACAAAGAGATCGAAATCCGCGTCCTCAAGGTCAACAAGAAACGCGGCAATATCGTGCTCTCGCGCAAGGTCGTCCTCGAAGAGCAGATCAACGGCCGCAAGAACGACACCCTCCGCAATCTGGAAGAGGGAATCATCGTCGAGGGTCAGGTCAAGAACATCACCGAATACGGCGCGTTCATCGATCTCGGCGGTCTCGACGGACTGCTCCACATCACGGATATGTCGTGGGGCCGCATCCAGAATCCGAATGAACTCTTCCGGGTCGGCGAGACCATCCAGGTCAAGATCCTGAAATTCGACCGGGACAAGGAGCGCGTCAGCCTCGGCTACAAACAACTGATTCCGGATCCATGGGCGACGACCGTGGAGCGGTATCCGATCGGTTCCCGCGTCAAGGGCAAGGTCGTCTCGCTCACCGATTACGGCGCCTTCATCGAACTGGAGCCGGGGATCGAGGGGCTGGTCCACGTCACCGAGATGAGCTGGTCGAAACGAGTCAAACATCCCTCGAAGATCCTCTCGGCCAGCCAGGAGGTCGAAGCGCAGGTCCTCGAAGTCGATCAGAACAATCGCCGCATCAGTCTCGGCATTAAACAGATCGAACCCAATCCGTGGGAGACGCTGCACGAGCGTTACGGGATCGGCACCCGGGTCAAGGGCCGGGTCCGGAACCTGACCGACTTCGGCGCCTTCATCGAGATCGAAGACGGAATCGACGGCCTGGTTCACGTCTCCGACATCTCCTGGACCAAACGGATCAAGCATCCGAGCGAGGCGCTCAAGAAGAACCAGGAGGTCGAAGCGGTGATCACCGCGATCGACGTCGAGAATCGCCGCCTCTCGCTCTCGATCAAGGACCTCGAACCCAATGCCTGGGATAAATTCTTCGATTCGCACCGGCTCGGCGATCTGGTGACGGGCAAGGTGACGCGGTTCGCCAACTTCGGCGCCTTCGTCGAACTCGACGACGGAATCGAGGGGCTCTGCCACGTCTCCGAACTCTCGGACCAGCACATCGACAAGCCTGAAGACGCGGTCAAGATCGGCCAGAAGCTTCAGTTCAAGATCCTCAAGATGGATCGCGAAGCCCGTAAAATCGGCCTTTCGGCGCGAGCAGTCGGTAAAGATGAGCCGATCATCAATGTCCGCAGCTACTCGTCGAACGATACGGGGATGGCAAGCCTGGGCGAGATTGCGGGGCTCAACACCAGTGCCACCGAGGAAAGCCAGAAAAACTAGGGTGCCAGAGCAATAACCCGTTGGTTGGTAGGAAACAGCAGGCAGTGGGTGGTAGGCAGTGATCAGTGGTGACAAGAGTCAGGGTTCGCTGTTCACTGAAAACTGTCCACTGTTTCCTTTTCTATGTCTTCTACATCTGATTGTGCTGATGGCTCGATAAACGACCGGCGGTTGAAATCTGTATAACTATGAAAAGAAGCTCACTAGCCTGGATTATCGTGGTCGGCGCCGTCCTCTGCGGGCTCTTCGTCATCAGCCTCTTCGCCATGATGATGATGATGTCCGACGGCAACAGTTTTGCCACCGGAGGCGATCGGATTGCGGTGATCCCGGTCGAGGGCGTCATTAACGACGAGATGGCCAAGACCGTCACCCGGAATCTCAAGCAGTATGGAGGGGATTCGCGGGTCAAGGCCATTCTGCTGCGGATTGACAGCCCGGGCGGCGGAGTCTCGGCCTCGCAGGAGATCTATCGCGAGGTGAAGCGGGTCAAGGAAGAGAAGAAGAAGAAGGTGGTCATCTCCATGGCCAGCGTGGCGGCCTCGGGCGGGTACTACATCGCCTGCCCGGCCGACAAGATCTACGCCAATCAGGGGACCATCACCGGGAGCATCGGAGTCATCGCCGAATGGATCAACTACCGGGAGCTCGCCCAGTGGGCGAAGATCAAACCGGTGGTCTTCAAGAGCGGCGAATTCAAGGACACCGGGTCGCCCACCCGCGACCTGACCGAGAGAGAGAAACAGTATTTTCAGGGGATGATCGATGAACTCTACAGCCAGTTCGTCGGGGCGGTCTTCGAGGGTCGCAAAGGCCGGGGCGGCGAAGGCAGCGAACTCAACGAAGATCGCGTCAAACTCCTGGCCGACGGCCGTGTCTACACCGGCGAGACCGCGCTCAAGTACGGCCTCATCGACGCCATCGGAAATTACGAGGATGCGCTCAAGGAGACCGCCAGGCTCGTCAATATCAAAGGCGAGCCGCAGGTCCTGACTCCTCCCAAACCGCGCGAGGGCCTCTCGATTCTCGACCTCCTGCTGGAGGTGACCAGAATTAAAGACATCACGCCCAGCCGGTTGCCCGAAGAGTTCGGCAATATTGACACATCCATCAAATTTAAATATCAATGGAAATGATTGGGGGAAATGATTGAGAGGTAACTTGAATCAATTGCATAACTCAGTGGGGCAGGCATCTCGCGCGCGATCCAGAGCCGAACGCGCCGGAGTTTGCCAGGTGTTTTGTCAGAGGGTGTTTGATTATACTCGTCGTCAAACGGAGGAACGATGACAAAAGCAGAGTTGGTGGAAGAGGTTGCCCGCGCTGCCGAGTTGACCAAGAAGGACTCGGAAGTGATCGTAGACGAAGTTTTTAAGAATATTATTCAAGCTCTTAATCGTGGGGAGAAGATCGAACTGCGCGGCTTCGGCTCGTTTCGAGTGAGACAGCGTGACGCGCGTCGCGGACGGAATCCTAAGACTGGCGCGCCTGTCGACATTCCTGCCAAGCGCGTGCCTTACTTCAAGCCAGGAAAAGAACTCAAAGAACTGATCAACGATAAATCGGACGAAGATTACAGCGACAACGATGAGAACGGCGCGTTGACGGACGTGGCTGCAGCGGAACAGTAGTTGGCGGAACAGTAGTTGACATGCGCCTCCCGCTCTCCCGCCGGAGCGCCCTGAAAAGTCGTAACCGAGCGTTTCATTGATGGATGAGGTTGGACGGATCCTCAGTAGGTAGCCGTGCTTGGTAGTTGAGACCGGCTTATTTACTGAGGACCTGAACCTTGACTTTCCCCCCTTTCTCTTCTCTCCCTGGAGGTGAATTATGAAGCGGCAGGCCCTTCGACTCATCGGTTCGGCGGTCAGATCAATTCCAGTCGGTATTCTCACCATAGTTTTGACGGCATCGGTTTGGGCCCAGAGCGCGGGCGGCGGTCAGGGCAGTTCCCCTGGTCCCGGACGCTCCGGCGGCGCCACCTCCCACACGATTCGCGGCAAGATCTTCCTCCCCTCCGGCGGGGTGCCGGAACAACGGATCCGCGTCGTCCTCGAACTCAACACCGGAGGCATCGCCGGTGAGACCTTCTCCGATTCGGTCGGCAATTTCGAGTTCCGCTCATTGCCGAGCAATACCTACAAGGTCCTGGTCCCCACGGACAATCGCCTCTACGAGACCGGCAGCGAGAGCATCGAACTCTACGGAAACTTCTCCCGGACCTTTACGGTCCAGATCTACCTGAAAGATAAGGGCGGCGAGTTCACCGTCAAGCCCAAGGACCGGCTGCTCTCGGTGGCCGACCTGCAGGAGGTCCCGAAATCGGCCCGGAAGGCCTATGAGAAGGGCTTGAAACTGGCTCAGGAGAAGAAGCCGGAAGAGGCGGTCAAACAACTGGAGCTGGCGGTCCGCGAGTTCCCCGAATACCTCCAGGCGTTGAACAAGCTCGGCGAGCAGTACCTGCAGTTGAAGAAGGTGGCCGAGGCCCAGGCGACCTTCGAGCAGGCGCTCGCGGTCAACCCGAAATACGCGCTGCCGCATATCAATCTGGGCCTGATCCATACCGCTCAGAGGCGATTCGCGGATGCCATCACCGAGTTCGAGACGGGCAACCGCCTGGACGACAGTTTTCCCATCTCCCATCTCAATCTGGGGTTGGCCCTCATGTCGAACACTCCCCCGGATTTCGACCGCGCGGAGAAAGAGATGACCCGCGCTCTGGATCTGGGGGGAAAGAGTTTCGCTTACGCCCGCCTCTATCTCTTCAATCTCAATTTGCGGAGGAAGACCGTCGACAAGGCGGTCGAGCAGCTCGAAGCCTACCTCAAAGAAGTGCCGGATGCGCCCGATGCCCAGGAGGTGCGCGAACGGCTGGCCAATATCAGGAAGACCCTCGAATCGCAACAGAAGGGGACGGCCAAACAGGATTAGACGGCGTTCTACCTCCGGCTCATGACGTAGACCCCGCCGGAGAACGATCCGGCATAGAGCCGGTTCGGATTGAACGGATCGCTGATCAGGGAGCCGATTCTGGTGCTCGGCAATTGGCTGACATCGAGTTGATCCCAGGTCTTTCCCCGATCCTTGGAGAAGTAGAAACTCCCACGCAGATCGTCGCCGACATAGAGTTCATCCGGGTTGAGCGTGTTGATCGCAATCGCGCTGACGTCGGTCAGATGCGGAATGCCGCCGCCGGGATTGTCCCAGGTGCGCCCGCCGTCGGTCGAGCGGAAGAGGCCGGTCGAGGTTCCGATGTAGATCGTCTGGGCCGTCCGCGGATCGAGCGCGATACTGCGGATGCGCCGGGTCTTGTCTTCCAGGGTCAGGGTCGAGAAGGTCGCGCCGTTATCCCGCGAGACGAACAGCCCCTCTTCGGTTCCGGCCAGAATCAATCCGGGCGCGTGCGTGCTGGTCGCAATCGCGTTGATGCGCGGTTGCCGCAGCGGCGCCCCGTAGCTGTCCTGGGCCGGCCGCAACCTGATCGGCAGCCATCCCTTCTTCTCATCGTCGGTGCGAAAGAGCCCGTCCCAGGTCGAAGCGAGCAGCCACTCGGACGGCGGCGGGGCCGACGAATCTTCGGTTTCGTGAAGCGGTGTGAATGAGGCCAGCGCGAAGACCTGGTTCTGCAGATCTACCGCTCCGGCCGTGCGCGGCCGCTGGGCCGGCGGCGGGCTCTCCGGTTCAACCGGGGCCGGTCGATTCCGCGTGTTGGCTCGGGCCTGTTTGCCGTCGCCGGTGGCGGGTCGCTTCCGAGGCTGAGCCGGGGCTTTTCGCGAGCCCTTGGTGCGGGTCTGGACGATCGGTTCGACCCTCCGGGCGCTCTCCGGTCTTCGGGTCTCGTCCTTGAACTCCTCTTTCCTGACCGCCGCCCAGTTGCGGCCCTGGTCGTCGGAACGGAAGAGGCCGTGATTGGTGCCCGCATAGATCGTCTCGGGAGTGGCGCGCGGCTGGAAGATCGAATAGACATCGCGCACGCCCATCCCCTCCATCGATTGCTGCCAGGAGAGGCCGCCGTCTTCGCTCATGAAGAAGCCGCCGGCGGCGCCGTCGAAGATCAATCCGGCATAGACCCGGCCCGGCGTTCGCTGGTCGGCCAGCACGGCGCGGATCTGACGATTCGTGAACCCGGCATTGCTCCGGTCGTAGGTCTCGCCGCCGTCGTTACTGATCAGAACTCCATAATCCTCGGTCCCGAGAAAGACCCGATCGGGGCGCTCCGGTTGAATCGCGATGGCGTTGATCACCAGGCGGAGCGAGGTCACTCGTCGCCAACTGTCGGGTTTGCCGTGATCGGTCGAGAGCCACAACCCCTCGGTCGTCCCGGCGAAGATCACGTCGGGCCGGGTCGGATGTTGATAGATCACGTGCGTGCGGCGGCTGGTGTAGGGGATGCCCTGAATCTTCGACCACTTGGCGCTGGCGTCGAGCGATCGATAGATGCCGCTGCAGGCGCTCATGAGGACGGTCTCGGGATTGGTCTCGTCGATGTGAATGGCGAAGATGTCGGAATCGTCGATCATTCCGGTCTCTTTCGACCCGGCCCGTTTCCAGCTCTTTCCGCCGTCCAGCGTCTTCCACGGCAGGTGGTTGGTTCCGGCATAGATGATCTGCTCGTCGCGAGGATCGATCGCGACCGAGTGAAAGCCGCGCAACTCCGGGTCATTGGCCGGGGTGATCAGTTCCCAGGTCTGGCCGCGATCGGACGTGCGATAGATTCCGTCGAGCGCGGCGGCGGCCAGCACTTTCGGATCCTTCGACGATTGGACCAGGCCGCGCACCGCTCGCCCCCGCATTCCCTCGAACTCACGCCAATTCTCGCCGCCGTCCTCGGTCACGAAGACGCTGCCGCCCCAGGTCTTCTCGCCCGAGGCGGTCACGGCCTTGACCCCGGCATAGATGACCTGAGGGTTCTCCCGATCGAAGAGGATCACGGTCACGGTGAAACCCGCGGCTTTGATTCCGGGGCGCAGGCGCTTCCAGACCTGACCTCCGTCGACCGAATTGAAGATCTGCCCGTCGCTCGTGCCCAACAGAATGCGGTCCGGAAGGCGCGGATCGGTCGCCATGGCCGTGACGTCGCCGCCGAAGGGGCCCGTCATCTGCCAGATTCGTTCAGAGCTTTCAGCGCTGGATAGAGGATTCTTGAGACGATGGGTCTCGGAGATCTGGGCCCAGGCCGTCGCCGCAACCGAAGAAGAGAGAATTAAGGTGAGTATTAAGAACGAAATCGGGTGTTGTAATCTTCCAATTGACATCATTATCTCCGCCACATATCCGCCACTGAAATACGGGACTGCGCCTATCCGTCTGCGGGTGGGAGAACCGAGCCAAAATAGAACGAGGAGGATTTTAAACCAAAATCACCAGGATTTATACGGGGATCGAATTTACCGGCAATTTACAATTGTTGGCTGGAAATCCGATTGCCGATCGCCGACAATATTACATTATCGTTTGATGGGAGCGGAAAAAATGAAAAGAATCTATCTCGATCTCGGCCGCGTCAGGATAGTCCGGCTCGCGCTGGTTTATGGCGTTCTGGTTCTGGCCGGCGCCTTCTCGCTCGAATCCGGGGTGAGGGCCCAGTCAGCGAGCCCGAACCAGCCCTTTACCCTGCAGGAGTTGAACAAACAGTTGCGGCAGGCGGTCGGACGCAATACGACCGAGGCCGACCTGGCCGTCTACATCGACCGGACGGGCATCGCCTTCGATCCGACTCCCGAGGTGGTCAGCCGTCTGCGCGCCAACGGCGCCCATCAGAATTTGATCAACACGATTAAACGCGCGGCCGCCAAGCTGGCCGGCACGACGGCCGGCGGCACGCTGGCCCCGCTCGGACCGCCGCCGGCGGACCCGATCATCGGCGAGGTCCGCATCGCCGTCCGCGATTATGTGGATGAGCTCCCGGACTTCATCTGTCAGCAGGTCATCGAGCGATACTACGATTACGAGGGCCGCGGCGCCTGGGACCGGGCCGATACCCTGACCTACGAATTGACCTACAACCGCAAACAGGAATCGTACAAACCGATCAACGCCGTGGGCCGCCCGGTGACCCAACCGATTGAACAGTTGGGGAACTACTCCACCGGAGATTTCGCTTCGCGGCTCGTCGCGATCTTCGAGCCCCAGACCCAGACCATCTTCAAGCCCGCCGGCAAGGAACGGCTGGGGAGCCGGCCGACGCTGGTCTACGATTTCACCGTGCCGAAAGAGTCTTCGACCCTGCGGGTCGGGATCGAGGGATACCCGCCGACCACTCCCGCCTACAGCGGGACGATCTGGATCGATGCGGAGACCAAGCGGGTGTTGAGAGTGGATCAGGCCGTCGATGCGCTCCCGAGCGGTTATCCGCGGATCACTTTCGAGACCTCGGTCGATTACGACACGATCCGCCTGCGCGGAATCGACGTCGATTTTCTGCTCCCGATTCGCGCCGAATATATCACCGGCGATCGCAGCCAGAAGAAGTATCACCGCAATCTGATCTACTTCAAATTCTATCGGAAGTTCGAGACCGACGTGAAGATCACGGAAGACCCGGTTCCGCCACAAAAACCCTAACAGAGGTCTGGAAGAGTCTAGGCAGCCGCGCGACGCAGGACGATGGTGCGGGGGATTCCCTGGAGATCATGGAGCACCTGAGGCTCGTCCCAGACTGCGGCGTCGACCATCCCGGCAATCCGTTCGGATTGGTTATAACCCATCTCACAGATCAGGCGGCCTCCGGGTTTGAGCCGGGCGGGAGCGTCATGGAGCAGGCGGCGGTAGAATTCGAATCCGTCGCCGGAATCGGTCAGCGCGACTCGGGGCTCCCAGTCGCGGACCTCGCGTTGGAGCCCGGGCATTTCGTGCGCCGCGATATAGGGCGGATTGGAGATGATGAAGTCGGCGAACGGCATCTCGGCGAGGGCGTCGAGCAGGTTGGCCGCCACGAAGTTGAGGCGAGCCAGGACGCCGTGTCGCTGCGCGTTGCGCCGGGCCACCCGGAGGGCGGCGGCCGAAAGATCGGTCGCGATGAGTCGCGCCTCTTTTAATTCCCTCGCCAGAGTCACGCCGATGCAGCCGGATCCGGTGCCGACATCCACGATCACGGGTTCGGCGAGCCGCGCCTCGACCGCGAGGCGAATCGTCTCTTCGATGATCAATTCGGTCTCCGGCCGCGGGATCAGCACCTCCGGAGTGACTTCGAACTCCAGACCGAAGAACTCCTGATGCCCGAGAATATACTGCAACGGCTCGCCCGCGGCGCGGCGCCCGATCAACTCACCATACCGGGCCAGGATCTCGGCTTCGAGTTGCTGCTGATAGTTGATGATGAGATAGGTGCGATCGCGGCCCAGGGCTTCGGCCAAGAGCGTCTGAGCGTCGAGCAGATCGTTGGGGACCAGGGCGGCGCGCAACTCCTCGCTCGCGAGTTTGAGCGTTTCGGCGATAGTCGGCATTTGAAGAAGTCTGGGCTTCTTGATCTAAGCGATGGCGACCTGCTTTTCGGTCTCGGCTTTGAGCTTCTCTGCCTGATAGTAGGTGACCAGCGCATCGATCAGTTCATCGATCTCGCCCTCCATAATCCGGTCCAGTTGATGGATGGTGAGACCAATCCGATGATCGGTGACGCGGTTCTCTTTGAAGTTGTAGGTGCGGATCTTCTCTGAACGATCGCCGGTGCCGACCTGTGACCGGCGTTCGGCGGAGATCGCTTCCTGCTGTTTATCCTGTTCGAGTTCGAGCAGGCGCGAGCGCAGAATCCGCATGGCCTTTTCGCGGTTTTTGATCTGCGACTTCTCATCCTGCATCGAGACGACCAGACCGGTCGGCAGGTGGGTCAGGCGCACCGCGGAGTAGGTCGTGTTGACCGACTGTCCGCCCGGGCCGGACGAGCAGAAGGTATCGATCCGCAGTTCTTTCGGATCGATCTTGATGTCGACCTCTTCGGCTTCGGGCAGGATCGCGACGGTGATCGCGGAGGTGTGGATGCGTCCGCTCGCTTCGGTCTGCGGCACCCGTTGCACGCGATGCGCGCCCGATTCGTGTTTGAGCCGGGAATAGACTTTGCTGCCTTCGATGATCGCCTCGGCCTTCTGAATACCGCCCAGGCCGGTCTCCGAAGAGTCCGTGACCTGGAGCCGCCAGCCCTGCTTTTCGGCATATCGGGCGTACATCCGCAGAATCTCCGCCGCGAACAGGCAGGCCTCTTCGCCGCCCGTGCCGGCCCGGACCTCCAGAATCACGTTCTTCTCGTCGTTCGGGTCCCGGGGCAGCAGCAGAATCTTCAACTCGTTTTCGACCTGGATGCGGCGCTCTTCGATCTCCGGCAATTCGGCGGCCGCCAGCTCGCGCATCTCCTCGTCGTCGGTGTCGCGCAGAATCTCCCGGGCGCCGGCAATATCCTTGTCCAGCTTGCACAACTCACGATACTTCTCGACGATCGGTTCGAGATCGCGGTGCTGTTTGGCGACCTTTGTGTAACGGACCTGATCTCCGATGATGCCCGGATCGGTCATCTGCTGGGTCAGCTCCTCATAGGTCTTTTCTATCGCTTCGAGTTTTTCAAACATGATTCAGTTTTCACTCTTCGAACTTCAACCGAGAAATCCGCGAAATCAACCACTCTTAGAGAGCAACGGAACGCGCGGAAGACGCGAAAGGCGTTTGATTCCGCAGTCCTAAGCCGCTTTCAGTTCGCTTTGAGGTTCGAGTTTCAGAGATTCTTTGAGCGCGTAGATCGCCACTTCCAGTTGATCGTCCGACGGTTCGCGGGTGGTCAGGTTCTGCAACCAGATCCCGGGCCGCGTGATCAGCGAAAAGATCCGGCCCGTCTCTTTCTGGCCGGCGGCGCGGATCACCTCGTACGAGAGACCGGCGATCAACGGCACCAGCGCCACGCGCGTCAGCAGATTGAAGAGGAGCGAGTCGAATTTGACGATGGAGAAGAGAATGATCGAGACCAGCATGACCACCATCAGAAAACTGGTGCCGCAGCGCGGATGCTGGCGCGGGTGGCGGCGCGCGTTGGCCACGGTCAACTCCTCGCCCGCCTCCCAGGTATAGACCGTCTTATGTTCGGCGCCGTGATATTCGAAGATCCGCCGGAAGTCGTTCAACCGCGAAAACCCGAAGATCATCAAGACGAAGAAGAGCATTCGGATCACGCCATCGACCAGATTGAAACTGAATGACGGCCGGACCGGTCTCAGATGGACCTGCAGCCAGACCCAGACCGCCTGGTACCACGGCCCGCCCGCCGTTCCCGCCTGATCGGCCGGCAGCGACGCGGCATTTCCCCATCCGAAATAGATGAAGAGGATATTGGTCAGGAGCAGCGGCAGCACCACAAAGAGCAGCACGTTGAACAAGAGCCCGAAGATGAGCGAACCGGTGGTGGTGGCGGCCGCGCCGGCCGAAGATCCCGCCGGCTTGGAGTCGGCCTTCTGGCCCGACTCGGCATCCAGGTCTTCGAAGGCCACCGTCGCGGAGAAGTTGAGCGCTTTGATCCCGAGGACCATCGAATGGATCAAGACTCCGCCGCCCCGCAAGACCGGGATCCGCAGAATCGGATACTTCTCCCCCAGTTTCGGCAGCCGTTCCGATTTGGCGATGATGCTTCCGTCCTGACGACGGACCGCCACCGCATAGGAGTTGGGGGCCCGC
Organism: Blastocatellia bacterium; assembly: GCA_035280505.1. Classification (GTDB taxonomy): domain Bacteria; phylum Acidobacteriota; class Blastocatellia; order RBC074; family RBC074; genus JAKEHZ01. The sequence goes on from DATEFT010000526.1 coordinate 11,008, forward strand.
ATCATGACGCCCTCCATGACCGCCTGTCCGCCGACGATGATCTCTTTCTCCTGGCTCATAACTCACCCACTTTCGACCGCTCGGAAAAAGTAGAGCCACGGACGCTGCTCTGAAAAGAACACTTGCCAGCAAGTCGTTCGCTTCGAGCCGCGACGTGGCCTGGATTTTAACACCTACCGATCTCCGCATACCATGCGCCATGCGGATGATCGCGGGCGGATGATCAGGCCGTAGCCTTCTCGGTCTTCTTCCCGTACTTCTTCTGAAAACGTTCAACCCGGCCGGCCGTGTCGATCAGCTTCTGCTTGCCGGTGAAGAACGGGTGGCAACTGGAACAGATCTCGACCTGGATCTCTTTCTTGGTTGAACGGGTCGTCCATGAGACGCCGCAGGCACACGACACGCGGCACTCAGGATAGTTCGGATGGATTCCCGGTTTCATTTGCGCTCTCTCCTTCCGTCGGTATTTAGGGAGTCATCTACAAACTGATCGTGACTCAGACCATAAATGACAAAAAGCAAACATAACCGACCTGTTTAGGATCTGTCAAGGTATGGCATCCGGAGGGCCCTCCCGACCGGATCCGGGGGAGCGGTTTCGGCGTGTGGCGGCGGTAAGATTAGAATTGACGAACGATTGCATTTTGCCTTATTCTATGGGTTATTCTGAAAAATGGTGTGTGAGTGTGAGTGTGAGGATGAAAGCGGTTGTGATCCGGAGAGAATGCGGCCATGCACATTACTCAGCGGAAAGAGCAATTCAGCCGAGCGTATATTCATGCCGTGGCATCCGTCGCGGGTTATGCTCTTTATAAGCCGGAGGTCGATGATGACAGCGTCGATTGCGGGATTGCCGCGCGTGGAGGTCAGGGCACGTTCCGCTCGCCGAGACTGGAATTGCAGCTCAAGGCCAGTTCCAGAGACATCATCAGGGAAGATCGGATTGCGTTCCCGCTGGAGATCAAAAACTACAACGACCTGCGAGTTGAAAATGTGCTGGTGCCCAGGATTTTGGTGGTAGTGATCGTTCCGGAAGACATAAATTATTGGTTGATTCAGAACGAAAATGAGATGTGTTTGAAGCATTGTGGCTATTGGATGTCCCTGAGTGGAATGAAAGAGACCAGGAATAAAGGGACCATCACCGTCTCTCTGCCCCGCGACCGCCAATTCACTGCGGAGACCTTACAAAAGATCATGGAATGCATTGGTAGAGGAGAGCCTTTATGAAATCGTCCGTTCGAGGCACCAGAGGATCGCGAGTCTCCGAGCGGATTGCAGGAACCGAAGAGTCCAGGCCTGGTCAACGTCTCTCTCCAGCCCAATCATCGTCAATTCACCGCAGACATTTTATGCAGTATAATGGAAGGCATCAGGGGAGAAGCCTCATCATGAAAGCATCCGTTCGAGACACAGAGACACTTCAGGCATTACGTCCATTGGAACTAGTACAATACCTGAAGATCAACGGCTGGCAGCAGAATCAGCAGATTCCCGATAAGGCGGTCTACTGGCTGGGAAAGGGGATTACCGGCGAAGAATTGGAGATCCTTCTCCCGCTGCGCCCGGACTTTGCCGACTATACCGCGCGGATGGCGGAGGTGCTGCACGTTTTGGAGGTCGCCGAGGGCCGCTCACAACTGGAGATCCTGCATGACCTGAACACGGCCAACGCGGACGTCGTTCGCATTCGGACCCACATGGACGAGCCGGATTTGAACGGCATCCATCTCGATGAGGGCGTGCTGCTGCATAAACGGGCCCGCGACCTCTGGGTGGCGGCCGCCTGCGCGACCTGGTATCCCAAACCCGCTTTCGCCAATCGGAAACCCGATGCGATTCTGGACTACGTGCGCCGGGTCCGTTTCGGCCTCTCGGAAGGCAGCAGTTACGTGCTGACGATCGTCTCGCCGGTTCCGCCGGGCTTGAATTTCGATGAACACCTCTTGTCCGACTACTCGCAGGAGCCCTTCGAGCGCAAAATCGCCTTGACCCTGGCCGGAGCCTTGAAATCGGTCCGGGCCGCGGCGCAGCGTTCCGCCGCCACCGGCAACGTGGAGCCGTTCAGAGATGCCGTCCCCTATGGAGTCAGCGCCAATCTCTGTGAGGCCCTGGTGGGGCTCAGCGAGAGCGGGGAGAACTCCGGCGTCGAGATCAGTTTCGCCTGGGCCCTCGCCCGTCAGGCTCCCGAGACCGCGCCGAAACGGGTTCTACTGTCGGCCGACGTCGTCTCGTACTGCAGCGAGGCCGCCAAGATTCTGCGCGCGACCAGCGCCATCGACGATGTCGAGGTGCAGGGCGAGGTCACCGGCCTCGAACGCTCGTATGAAGCCGTCCAGGGTAAGATCACGGTCTCCGGCCTGGTCGATGGCCGGCCCCGTCGCATCGTGCTCTCGTTGTCTCCCGCCGATTACGAGCTGGCCAATCGCGCCAACAACGAGAAGCTGCCGATCTATTGCGTCGGCAAACTCGACAAGGAGGGCGGCACCTGGGTGCTGCGCAATCCCCGCGACTTCGCCGTCATGCGAGAGATGGACTAAACCCGCCCGTTCGACTACACCAACATCTTCAGCGATAAGAGAGAACTCCCTCTCTCTTATCCTCGATCTCTTTCCGCTTTCGTCTCTTTCACGGTCTCTCAATCTTAACTACTAATTTTTTCATTGACAGTTCGCGCGCCATCGATTACGCTTTGCACGAATTATTTAATAGTTGGATCTGAGATCGATTTGAAAATAAAGACGAGAGGAGGTGAAACAGTGGCGCGAAGGAAATCACCAACCTTGACGGAGGTCGAGCTGGAGCTGATGGAGGTGCTCTGGGAGAAGGGTGAAGCCACGGTCTCGGAGATCGTGGAGGCGTTGCCGGATGAGCGGTTGGCCTACAGCTCGGTGCTGACGATGATGAGAATCCTGGAGCAGAAGGGATACGTGGCGCATGAGAAGGAGGGGCGGGCATTCGTCTACCATCCGGTCATCGATCGTCAGCAAGCGCAGAAGAGCGTCCTCGGATATCTGCTCAAACGATTCTTCAACAATTCGCCGGAGCTGCTGGTCGTCAATCTGCTGGAACACGAAGATGTCGATCCCAACGAAGTCAAACGGCTGAGGCAGATGATCGAGAAAGCCAAATAAGCCGGTCTCCGGATCAAATTTCAAACTCAACCAGGCTGCCCTCAGGAGGAGAAGATGGGCGAAATGAGTCTCTGGATCGAACATTTGGACGCGCTGGCGCGCCCGTTGTTGCAAGCGCTGCTCAACAGTCTGTGGCAGGGAATAATGGTTGCGGCGCTGGTCTGGTTCTGGTTGCTGGTCTTGAGGAAGGTCAGCGCGACCACCCGGCACGCCGTCTGGTTGGTCTGTCTGCTGACGATCGGGTCCTTGCCGGTCATCAATCTGATCTCGGCGCGCCACCTGCCGCCGCGGAATCCGCGAGCGGAGCCGGTTTCGGCGGCGGAGCGATCGCCGCAGACCCGATCAGCCGAATCGGCCGGGCCGGCGGTCGCGCTGGAGGAGAATTCGATCATGTTCGAGGAGCCGCCGGCGCCGAACGATTTGCCGCCGGTTCCGGAGATGGTCCAGACGGTTGCGGAGCCCGCCTCGCCGGCAGTCTCGGATGAGCCCTCGAGAGTCGCGCCGATCCTGTTGTTGGGTCCGCAGGCCATTCCCGCCTCGGCGGCCGGTCCGCCGCCGATCGAGACGGCGGCCTTTCGGCGGAGAGTCGAAGATTGGGAGGAGGCTCTCTTCAGCGGGCATCTGCCCCTGATCCTGGTCTGCGGCTGGATGGTCGCGGGCGCCGGCCTCTGGTTGCGAATCGTCTGGAGCTACCTTGGGCTCTGCCAGTTGCGGCGGCAACTGGGATCGGTGCCGGCCGCGCAACTCGAACTCGCGCGGCAACTGGCCCGGAGCTTCGGGATTCGCCGGTCGGTCTCGCTCTTCACTTCGAGCCGGGTCTCCATGCCGATGACGATCGGAACCTTCAGGCCGCTGATCATCCTGCCGCCGGATCTGGTTCACACCCTGGCGGCCGCGGAGTTGGAGAGCGTGATCGCGCATGAATTGGCCCATATCAAACGCTGGGATTATCTGACCAATCTGCTGCAGCGGCTGGTGCAGGCCGGGCTCTTCTTTCATCCGGCGGTCTGGTTGATCGGCAGGCATTTGATGATCGAACGCGAGTTGGCCTGTGATGATTGGGCCGTGAAGACGTGCGAACCGCATCGTTATGCTAGCTGCCTGACCCGGCTGGTGGAGCTGTTGAGCGAGAGCCGGCCGCTCGCCGCCGCCGCCGGCATTCTTTTCGGAAAACATCTGATTTCAAGGAGGGTAGAGATGATTCTCAATCGTGACCGCAATGCAACGACCGTCGTCTCCAAATCGGCCCTGGCCTATGCGATTGGATTGGCGGTGATCTTCATCGGAGTCTGCAGCGCGATCTCGCCTGCGATCGCGGTGCCGCTGGCGCAGGGCAAGGCCGGACAGAGACCGCCGACGCCGCCCGCCAAGAGACCGGCGCCCGAGTCGCCGGTGATCGCGCCCGTCGCCCCGCTGCCGCCGTCTCCTCCGGCCGCACCGGAATTGGCCGCTCCGCCGGAGGTGCCCGAACCGTTGGAGGTGCCCGAAGCGCCACCGGTGCCCGTGGCGCCCGTGGCGCCCGTGGCTCCCCAGGCGCCCGCGGCTTCTCCCGCGCCCGCGATTCCCCCCGCGCCCGCGGCTCCTCCCATCGCCGTGGTTGAAGTTCAACCGCCCGTGCCGCCGGCCGCGCCGGTGGCCGTGGCTGGACAGGTGCGGCCGGTGGTCGCGCCGAATCCACGGCCCGCGGTGTGGGTGGTCGGACCCGATTCGGACCAGGACGACAAGGATAAAGATAAAGACAAGAACAAAGACAAGAGCAAGAACAAGGACGACAAGGAGAAGAAGACCGTGCTCTCCGAGAGCGAACTGCTCGGAGTCCTGACCGATGTCGTCAAACGCGATTCCGACCCGACCGTTCGCAACGAGGCCCTCCAGGGCATCTATCGAATGCGCAGCGACGCCGCGGTCAATGCCCTGATCAACCTCTATGACGGAATCGGCGACGTCAAGGTCAAGAAGGAGATCATCGCCTATCTGATGCGCCGTAACGGCGACAACAGCAAGGCGATCTCGAAGCTGACCTCGATCGCCAAATCGGAGTCCAACGAAGAGCTGCGGACCCAGGCCATCCGCTACCTGGCCGGTTTCAGAAGCGAAGAGGGCGCCAACAGTCTGATCCAGATCTACGACTCGATTCAAGATTCGAAGACCAAGCAGATGGTGATCAGGTATCTCGCCTACAACCGCAGCCGCAAGGCCGTCGAGAAGCTGATTCACATTGCGAAGAACGATTCGGATCCCGCGGCCCGGCAGGTGGCGATTCGCAGTCTCAACGGAGTAGACGGACGTTTCATGTTCGAATGGAGCGGGAAGGGCAAACCGCAGATCAGCAGTCTGGGCGACGGTTTTCAGTTCGCCATGCCGCCGGACTCCAACTTCAATTTCAACGTCGATCCCAAACTGTTCAAGTTCGACGGGAAGCAGTTCGAATTCGACGGGAAGAAATTTGAATTCGACGGCAAGCAGTTCGAATTCGACGGGAAGAAGTTCGAGTTCGACGGGAAGCAATGGGAGGAGATGCAGAAGCAGTTGCAGATGAACCTGCAGAATCAGCAGGAGATCCTCCGCCAGGTTCAGGAACAGTTGCGGATTCAGGGGCTCGATAATTTGAAGATCGAAATCCCCAAGATCGAGTTGAAACTGAAAGAGCTGGAGAAGAATCTTAAATTCCAGATCGACCGGGAAAAGACCGAGGGGGTTCAGAAACAGATGTTTCTCCGGTTGATTGAGTCCCGGAATCAGCTCGCCGAACTCAGTTCACAGCCGGCGCCGAACGCGGCCCGCGTGGCCGAGATGCGTGACCTGCGCGATAGCCTGGAACGACAGCTTCAACTGATCAAGCGACTCTCTAATCGTCCGGCGGCCGTGACCCTGGTGCGCAGACCGGCACCGGCCAAAGCGGCGCAGGATTGATCCGGAGGAGTATCAAAAGTCTCCGGCCCGTGTAGAAATTTTACTACTACAAATCGAGCCGGATCCGCGCGGATCGACCTTATCGTGCAGTTTAATAGCGAAGGCATTCGATATGGGGCAGTTGGAAAAAGCTAAAGCTCGCGCGGCTCCGCAATCGGTAGAAGATCTGAGGGGATCACTGCACTTATCTCGTGAAAGGCAATTAATCCGTTTCGGCACTGCAGTTGCAGTTTAGAATGGCACCTATAGGAACCATTTCCCCGATAGTTTTTGGTTTTTCGATTTAACGGAGGAAAGAATGAACACGAGACAGAGAGTGATCGCGATCGCAGTCGCTGGCACCCTATTGTTAGGAGGTTTCGCCTTTGGGCGGCTCGCCGAGCCCTCGAAATCGACGGCGGAGGAGAGCAAAGCAGAGGTCAAGCCTGTAGTGGGCCAGCCACAGAATTTATCGCCGGAAGCGGCGAAAGAGAATCAGGCATTTTTCTTGAGCGATTTCAAGACCGGTTACAACGATGGTTATAACGCGGGAGTGGTTGGCGATACTGCTAATGCAGCTTCCACCAATCGCGACGGTTATAACGACGGCTACAAGCAGGGGTTTGCCGAAGGTTACAAAGTGAGAATGAATCCGCAATCGACACAAGTGGTGTCGGCAGCGCCTGTGACTCGAGTCGTGGCGCCGGCGGCCGTAGCCCGGCCGGTGGTGGTGCGATCGGCGCCGGCTCCGAAACGCAGCTCCACGCTGAAGAAGGTTCTGACGATTGCGGCTCCGGCCGCGATCGGCGCCGGAATCGGCGGAGCGGTGGGCGGAGGCAAAGGTGCCGGAGTCGGAGCCTTGCTGGGTGGTGGTGGCGGAGCGCTCTACACCATCATCAAGGATCGGAACAACCGTTAACTGAATCGCTAGAACCAAATATCGGGTTCTCCACCTGGGCTGCCGCAGAGGCAGCCCTTTTTTGCGTCGTTTCGTTGCTTGCGCCGCATCTGTCCAGGGGTTAAGATCGATCCTCACGTTTAATCCCAAGCTTCTCCTGACATCATCGACTTGTTCGTCACTCGACGATCAGATTGATATTTCCTGAGGTCTTCTAGAGGTATGGCGAAACCAAAAACGCTCGGTGAGTTGAAAGTCTTAAAAGAGGCCGGCGGCTATCAACCGCGTTCGGTGAAGGATGAGATCCGCCACAATTTAATCGTCAAACTGCGGCAGGGCGGGGGGATTCTGCCCAAGATTCACGGCTATGACGACACGGTGACCCCGCAACTGGTCAATGCGCTGCTCTCCAGGCATAACCTGATTCTGCTCGGTCTGCGGGGGCAGGCCAAGAGCCGGATTTTGCGGGCGCTGACCAATCTGCTGGATGACGAGATTCCGGCCCTGGAGGGCTCCGAGATCAATGACAATCCGTTTGCGCCGATCAGCGCCTACGGCAAACAGTTGATCGCCGAGCAGGGCGACGAGGCTCCGATCGCCTGGATCAAGCGCGGATCGCGCTATGTCGAGAAGTTGGCGACGCCGGATGTCTCGATCGCCGACCTGATCGGCGATGTGGATCCGATCAAGGCGGCGCGGGGCGGACATCTGCTCTCCGACGAACTGACGATCCATTACGGTCTCTTGCCGCGCGCCAATCGCGGGATCTTCGCCATCAATGAACTGCCGGACCTGGCGGGCAAAGTCCAGGTCGGTCTCTTCAACATCATGCAGGAAGGCGACGTCCAGATTAAGGGCTATCCGATCCGATTGCCGCTCGATGTGCTGCTGGTCTTCTCCGCCAACCCCGAGGACTACACGGCTCGCGGCAAGATCATCACTCCGCTCAAGGACCGGATCGGCTCGGAGATTCAGACGCATTACCCGGCCTCGATCAAACTCGGAGTGAAGATCACGAAGCAGGAAGCGTGGACCGATCGCTATAAAGACTACGACGGCTCTTTTTACGAACGGATGTCGTTCAAAATCCCGGAATTGATCTATGAAGTGGTCGAGCAGATCGCGTTCGTCGCCCGCCAGGACAAGCGGATCGATAAGAGTTCCGGGGTCAGCCAACGGTTGCCGATCACGGTCATGGAGTGTGCGGTCTCGAATGCCGAGCGGCGCAGTCTGAAGCATGCCCAGCCCCAGGCCTCGCCTCGGATCGGGGATGTCTACGCGGCGCTCCCCTCGATCACGGGCAAGATCGAACTCGAATACGAAGGCGAACAGGTCGGAGCCGATCGGATCGCCCGCGAGTTGATCCGCAAAGCCTGCAGCGAGGTCTTCCTCGACCGCTTCAGCGGCGTCGATTTCCGCCCGACGCTCGATTATTTCAATCAAGGTCAGGCCCTGGTGCTGAACGATTCGATGAACGACGAGACGCTGCTTCAAGAGTTCGGCCGGGTCCGGGGACTGCTCGACGCCGTCCGCAACGGCCGCCTCGAAGATGACAAGCCGGTGACCCTGATCGCCGCCTGCGAACTGGCGCTCGAGGGACTGCATGCTCAGAAGAAACTGGCGCGCACCGAAGAGTCCGGGCAGGCCAAGTTCAGTCAGGCGGTGGCGGAGAGACCCGCGCGCAAACATGCCTTCGACGATTGGAGCGGAGGAAAGGTCAATTGAGGCGAGTCGCCGCGCCCTCCGCTCAGGAGAATTATGCGTTTCACGAAATATTCAAAATGGACCGGGCAGAACTGGGATGACCTCAGCCTGGGAGAGTTGATGGAAGCGCTCTCCGACTATCTGTTGCAGAGCGGATTCGAGGATCAGTTTCAGGGCCACTATCGGCGCTGGGCGCGCGATTGGGACTTCGACGGACCCGAACAGTCCGACCCCGAGGACCCGCTCGAAGCGTTGCGCCGGGCCATTCGTGAAGCCCTCCGCAATTCCGGGCTGCTCGATCCCGAACAGTATAACCAGCTCTTCGATGAACAGGGCCAGGCGCGAGACGAGCGGCTCGATGAGTTGATCGATCAATTGATTCGGCGGCTGTTGCAGGAAGGATATCTGAGCCTGCAGGGAGATCCCGACGAACTCGAGGCCCTGCTCAACGGCGGCGAGGACGGCGAAGAGGGCGAAAGTCAGCGCGCGCGCTCCAGACCTCAGCCGGGACGGGGCCGGACCGAAGATTTCAAGAAGCCGAATATCAAGTTCGAGATGACCGAGAAGGGCATCGACTTCCTGGGCTACAAAACCCTCAAGAACCTGATGGCCAGTCTCGGCAAGTCCTCTTTCGGTCGCCACGACACGAACTATCTGGCGACCGGAGTCGAGGCCTACGAATCGTCGAAGCCCTATGAATTCGGAGACGCTTTCAACCTGGACGTGAACGGAACGTTGCTCAAGGCCATCAGCCGCGAGGGGCTGGGGCTGCCCCTGGATCTGGACTACCGGGATTTGATGGTCCGGCAGTCGGAATACCAGTCTTCGTGCGCCACCGTGCTCATGCTCGACTGTTCGCATTCGATGATTCTGTATGGAGAAGATCGCTTCACGCCGGCCAAGCGAGTGGCGCTGGCGCTGGCGCACCTGATCCGGACCCAGTATCCGGGCGATAACCTGCGGTTCGTCCTCTTCCATGATTCGGCCGAGGAAGTGCCGCTGGAGAACCTGGCGAACGTGCAGGTCGGACCGTACCATACCAACACCTGTGAGGGGTTGAAACTGGCTCGCCGGATTCTGATGTCGCAGCGAAAAGATATGCGGCAGATCATCATGATCACCGACGGCAAGCCCTCGGCGCTCTTTGTCGAGGGGGACCTCCTTCCGCGCTCGAGGAATGAAGACCGTTCCGGCCGCCGGCTCTACAAAAATTCCATGGGCTTGGATCCGATGATCGTGGATGCCACCTTGGCCGAAGTCGCGCTCTGCCGCCGGTCCGGGATCCTGGTCAATACCTTCATGCTGACCGACGATTATTACCTGGTGGAGTTCATCAAACAGATGACCGAGATTGCACGCGGGAAAGCCTATTTTACGACCAGCCTCAGTCTCGGCGAATACGTCATGATGGATTTCCTCAAGAAGAAGTCCAGAAAAGTCTAGAGCCGTGGGCGAAAGAAACAGAAACGGTCGATTCTCAATCGCCCGCTCCGCGGGCTCAGGTCAATGTCGGCGCGGATGTGCCCGACTTTTCTAGACTTTTAAAAATATGATTCTTGCTTCTGCTTCACCGCGACGAGCCGAATTGCTGCGCGCCGCCGGAATCGAGTTCTCGATTCGCGCCGCCGATATTGATGAGACGCCGCTACCCGGTGAATCGCCGCATGACTATGTTTTGAGATTGTCCGGCGCCAAGGCCCGAGCGGTCGCGCGAAGCGGTGAACTGGTCCTCGGAGCGGATACCATCGTGGTCATCGATGACCGAATTGCCGGGAAACCGGTCGATGCCGATGACGCGCGAGCCATGCTCCGCGCGTTGAGCGGCATCTGGCATGAGGTCTTGACCGCCGTGACGCTGCTCCGGGACGACCGGGTCCTCTCGGAGATCGCCTCGACTCGCGTCAAATTCGCCGGTCTGAGTGAAGCGGAGATCGAGTGGTATGTTTCGAGCGGTGAGCCGATGGATAAGGCGGGAGCTTACGGCATTCAAGGTTACGCTTCGCGCTTTGTCGAGAGCGTCGAGGGGAACTACGCCAACGTCGTCGGGCTGCCGATCTCGACCGTCTATCGCATGCTCAATCGATTCCGGATCGATTGAGGAACCGCCAAAGAGGCGAGAGGGTTCGCCTCTCTCCCGGTTCGATCAAATCCCGCGATCAGAAGATTCCATTCAACCGCAGCAGGTGCCCCATCTTCTCTTTCTTGGTGAGCAGGTACTTGAAGGCCTGCTCTTTGGCTTTGACTTCGAGCGGAACCCGCTCGACGACTTCGAGACCGGCATCCCGCAGCGCCCTCAGTTTATCCGGATTGTTCGACATCAACCGGACCCGCCGCGCGCCGAGCAGTTTGATGACTTCGGCGCACTCCCGGTATTCGCGTTGATCGATGCTCAAACCGAGGCGCAGATTGGCCTCGATCGTATCGGCGCCCTGATCCTGCAGCGCGTAAGCGCGAATCTTGTTGATGATGCCGATGCCGCGGCCTTCCTGCTGCTGATAGACGATAATTCCGGCTCCGGCCTCCTGGATCAACTCCATCGCGCGCTGCAGTTGCGGGCCGCAGTCGCACTTCAGTGAATGAAAGACGTCGCCGGTCAGACACTGTGAATGGATGCGAACCAGGGTCGGTTGTTCCGGATCGATCTCGCCTTTGACCAGAGCGACGAACTCCTCATCGCTCTCCGTGCTGCTCAGTCCAACGATGCGGAAAGGGCCGAATTCAGTCGGTAGATTCGCCTCGGCCTCTTTCGTTACCGTGAAACCTGCTGTTGCTCGGTTTATCTCGTTCTGCTCAAGCTCGTTCATTTTTCTCCTTCTCTAATCTCAGTACAAAACCGATGTTGCGCTGGTATCACCCGAACTAATCAATATATGATTCTATCACCAGCAGGGTCAATGGGTCGCTCGATTAGTTATTACGAATAGTCGCCCGCTCGATGATCGTTTAATTTCAGGGCCGGCCCGTTATTTCTCCTTGAGAAATCCCATTTTGACGGATATACAGGTGACGATGGGCACACTGATAATCATCCTGATCTCACTCCTGGCTATTGCCAACGGGACGTTGTCGACCTATCCGGTGATCAAGCGGATGTCGCTGCCGGCCCGGCTCGGGGCCGGTGCGGTGATTGGATTGGCGGGGTTGGCGTGGGTCGGTTATTTGAGCGCGCTGCTGCTCGGTCTCAATCTCGTCTCGATCGGCGTCACCGTCGTGATCCTGGCCGCCGGATTGGCGGGGCTCTTAAAACTGGCGACCCCGGCGCGCGTTCGCGAAGAGCTGAAGTCGCTCGAACTGACCAGGGGCGATCTCGTCTACTATGGAGCGTGGGGCGTGCTGTTGGCCTGGCTCTTTGCGCGAGTCGTCATGTTCTATCCCGATGGGATGCATACGGCGCCGGCCAACAATTACGGTGATCTGCCCTTCCATTTCAGCGTCATCACTTCGTTTGCCGTGGGACAGAATCTGCCTCCGCAAAATCCGATCTTTGCCGGGATCGGATTCACCTATCCCTTCCTGATCGATTTTCTGACGGCCTTCTTTCTCCGCTGCACCGCCGATTTGCGGGCCGCCTTTTTTCTCGAGAACCTGGTGCTGGCGCTGGCGCTCGTCGGCTTGATCGAGCTGCTGACGAAGCAGTTGCTGGGCGATCGACCGGGCACCCGGCTGGCCGCGCGCCTCGCTCCCGTCATCTTTCTGTTCAATGGCGGTTTGGGCTTCATCAATTTTTTCCGCGATCTGGGCAATTCCAATCAGGGAGTGCTGGACTTTCTCGCCCATCTGCCGGCCACCTATACGATGAATTCCGACCTGTCGTGGTTTGCGGGCAAGATTCCCCTGCGTTGGAGCAATGTCTTCACCACGCTGCTCATTCCGCAACGGTCGATGCTCTTCGGACTGCCATTCGTCGCGATGATCGTGATGTTGTGGGCGATCGCGGCCCGGGGACTGGAGGCGGAGCCCGGAACCGGCGAGGACCGGCCGGAGCCCGATGCCGAGCCGAGCCCGACGGTCGCGCTGTTCGCCGCCGGCGTGCTGACCGGCCTGCTGCCGATGCTGCACGCGCATGGTTTCTTCGCCGTCATGATCGCGTGCGTGCCCATGGCCCTGAGTTTCTTCTCGAGAGCCTGGATCGCCTTTCTGGTGCCGGTGGCGGCGCTCGCCGGACCGCAGGCCTTATGGCTGAGCCGAACCCAGGTCAAAGACAAATTGTTCGGGATTCACTGGGGCTGGGAAGCGGGAGAGTCCAATCCGCTGCTCTTCTGGGCGGTCAATGCGGGAATCTTCATCGTGCTGCTGATCGTGGCCTTGAGCCTCAACCGATTGATCGAATCGCGACTCCAACGGTTCTATACCCCATTTCTGGTCTGGTTCATCGTGCCGAACGTCGTGCTGCTGGCGCCCTGGTCCTGGGACAACATCAAGGTGCTGGTCTACTGGTCGCTGGTCTCGGTCCCGCTGGTCGCGGTTCTGTTGGCCTCTCTCTGGGCCCGGCCGTCGGCGCTGCCGAGGACGGCCGCCGCCGTGCTGCTGATCGCCCTGACGCTGTCGGGCGGGCTGGATGTGCTGCGCGGTCTGTCGCCGGCCGAAAATGTCGTGCTGTTCGGACGCGATGAACTCGAAGTGGCGGAGCTGTTGCGCGAAAAGACGCGGCCGCGCTCCGTGATTCTGCATGCGCCGATCCATAATTCCGTGGTGGCGCTCTCCGGGCGGCAATCGGTGATGGGCTATCCCGGCCATCTCTGGACTCACGGGGTCAATTACCGGGAACGCGAGACCGAGGTTCAGGCGATCTATCGCGGCGGCCCGGCGGCCCAGGAGATGCTCTCCCGGCTCAACGTCGATTATCTGATCATCGGCCCGGTGGAGCGGGCTCAATTCGCCGTCGATGAGAAGTATTTCGCCGATCTCTATCCGCTGGTGATCGATCACCTCAACTATCACGTCTACCGGACGGCTCGAAACGCCGCGTCCGGAATCTCGACATTGAACTGGACCTCGACCAGATGAGCGACGACGCGGCCCAGACCGGGTTGCTGGGTTGCCGATTGGAAGGCGAAGTTCACCCCCTCCACCGTTCGATAATCGCTGTAGGTTGCGCTGATGGTCATCGAACTGGAGACGGTCCGATCGCGCCTGAGTAAGAGGAAGGTTCGGGCTGAATAGTAGTCGGTGATCGGGTGGCCTTTCTCCGGCGTCTTGACCACCACGTAGACCTCTTCGTTCTCGATCCGGGACAGCTCCTTGATCCGGACCTCCTTGTAGAGCGTCTTCCAATTCAAAGGCTCGTAGAAGTCGGAGGCGATTCTGACATCCTCCAACTGTTGATCCTGGTAGGCGGTCGAGGGCGAGAAACTGCTCTCCTCCGAGCCCTGGATGCCGTCGAAATACGAGCGGGTCGTGCCGATCTTTTTGCCGAGCGCGATCAGGGTCGTGCTGGTCGCGGAGGCATTCGGTTTGCGGGCCGAGACGGTCACCTCGCCGGTCAACCCCTGATTCTCCAGTTCCAGTTCCAGGACCGTGACCATCGACCAATGCCGGCGGAGGTTGGTCTCGCCGCCGGCGGCCTCCACGACCCGGGCCATCACTTCGTCGACCGAGAGGGCGATCTTCGGGGGACCGGCATTCGACGAGCGCTTGAATTCGAGCTCGCCCTCCGGCTGTTTCATCAAAACGGCCACGACCCGGGCGGCCGAGTCGCGTTTGACGACCATTCGATAGGCATCCGGCAACTCGGCCGCGCCGAAGAGGTCTTTCTCTTTCTCGACCAGCGTATAGGCCGGTTGGCCCGGCACGATCAGCACGATCCGGCCCTGATGCAGCGCGATCTCCATGAAGCGATGATCCAGCTCATATCGGCCCAGCAGCTCTTTGTGCGGGCCGTTGTAGATGGCCACGGCCGCGGCCGAATCGGGCTCCGGCTGTTTGATCAGCACGATATTGCCGTGCGGTTGTTCAAGGAAGGCCTCGGTCTCGGTCTCGCTTCCCTTGATCGGTCGAAAGGTCATATAGAATCCGGCGGGCGCGGGCGCCCCCAGTTGATATTTGCGCCCGCCGATGTTGGTGAGCGGGTATTCGGGTTGGGACGGGGCGATGGCCCGGAGCTTCCCCTCTTTAAAGACGACTTCGATCGTGAAATTGCCGACCGCATAGCGACCCGCTTCGTGGCTCGGGGCCACGGACGGTTTCGCCGCGGCCTCGACCGCCGGAGCCGGAGGCTTGCCCACCAGGTGGGTCCAGATCGTCTCCTGGACCGTCTGAGGGAGCGAGGAGACGGTGACGTTGGTCAAGATCACGAATCCCAACTTCTGATCGGGCATGAGGGCGACCAGCGAATTGAATCCGTTGATGCTGCCGTTATGCCAGAGGATCTGGTGCCGGTTCCAGTCGCCGATGACCCAGCCGAACCCATAGCCGTCGGGTCCGAAGGCGATCTGTTTTTTGGTCAGCTCTTCAAATCCTTGCTCCGAGACGATCCGTTTGCCTTCGAACTGGCCCCGGCCGAGCATCATCCGCACCCATTGCGCCATGTCCCGGACGTTCGAGTTGATCGCTCCGGCCGGGGCGATATTGGTCAGGACGCGCGTCGGAGTCCTGGTCGCCGTGGTCTTCTGGAGCAGATAACCGGAGGAAAAATCGGCGGCCTTCTGCATCTCCGGAACCGAGGTGTTGCTGGACTTCATGCCGAGCGGTTTGAAGAAGAGATTGACCATGAGCTCTTCCCAGGTCGATTTGTTGGCGACGGCGACGGTCTCGCCCGCCGCGCTGTACATGACGTTCTGGTATTGAAACCTCTCATGGACCTTGGCGGTCGGCCTGGCCCGTCCGGCGACCTTGATCACCTCCTGGCGCGTCAGCACCCCGGTTCTCCACGTGAGGTCCGTCTGGTCCAGACCGGAGCTGTGTCGCAGCAGGTCGCGGATGGTCACCAGGGCGTCCGCCTCCGGATCTTGCAGTTTGAAGTAGGGCAGGTATTTTCTGGGCGAATCGTCGAGCGCCAGCTTCTTCTCGTCGGCGCCGATCAGCGCGGCCATGGCCGTGAAAGCCTTGGTGCAGGAACCGATCGGAAAGAGCGTCTCGGGCGTCACCGGCCGGTTCTGTTCGACGTCGCGCGACCCGAAACCCCGTTCGAAGATGACCCGGTCGTCTTTGACGATGGCGACGGCCAGACCGGGGACTCCCAACTCCCGGCGCTTCTCTTCGATCGACTTTTCGATTGCCGCCAGCGGCGCACTCAAATCCGAGGAAGGGCTCTGGGCGGCTCCGGAGATCGGGGCGACAGTCGTGGCGAACATTAGAATTAGGGCGAGCGCGACGGAAGACGGACGCTGGAAGGCCATGATCGATTCTCCTCAAAATGTTAGAGACTGTAGGGACTGCCTGATCCGATTCTGGCATAGAGTGTAGCTCCAGAGAAGCGGATCGGCGATTTCCTGGGCCGCCCGGCTTGACTCAATTTCTCCTCTTGCCTAAGCTCACAACCGATGTTCGCCGAAATCGCCATTCCGCTCAACGTTCACCAGACATTCACCTATCGTTTGCCTGATAGTTTTGCCGCAAATGCGAAGCCCGGATGCCGGGTGCTCGTCCCCTTCGGCAAGCAACTGCTGACCGGATATATCATCGGGGTCTACGAATGGTTGGAAGAGACGGGGCAGGATTCCGACAACTTCGAGATTAAGGATG
>DATEFT010000527.1:0-3002 GCA_035280505.1 Blastocatellia bacterium
TGATGGTGTGGCATTGCAGACCATCGGAATGAATGAAACGATCCACGTTCAGACCCGCAACAGCGATTATCAAATCTTCATGCTCGACCCTGAATCCGGGCGCGCGCTGGTGCAGGGCGGCTCACATTTTGCCGAACCGCTGGAGGCCATCGTCAACGGATCGACGTTCGGCGGGTGCATCCTGAAGATGGGCTGGCTCGGCATCGGCCTGTGCATGGAGCTTTACGTCAACAGCCGGCGCCTGGTGACGACCCCGATCCGATCATTGCGTATTTCGCCCGCGCAGATCGAGCCTCAGGAGATAGCTTATAGCCAACCATCGGCCGTTAGCATCGCGGCGTCGTTGTGACTCGCGGCGCCTCACGATTTTTGAGCCGGTTATTTGACTGATCTCAATTCCGTATCATCAAAAATTCCGAACCTACTCGGTGCGTAGCGCGACCATCGGGTCGACGCTCGCGGCACGCGCCGCGGGAATCCAGGATGCCAGGAGCGCGGCGGCGCAGAGTAAGAAGGTCGCGATGGTGAGCATGCGCGGATCCCACGGAGAGACGCCGAAGAGTTGATGCGTCATGAGCCAGCCGGCGACGATGGCGAGCGGGATCCCGAGTCCGAGCCCGATTCCGACCTGGAAGAAGGCGCCGCGAAGGATCAGGCGGACCACATTGGCGCGATCGGCGCCGAGCGCCATCCGCACGCCGATCTCGTGCGTCCGTTGTTCGACGGTGTAGGCCATCACGCCGTACAGGCCCACGGCGGCGAGAACGAGGCCGAGCACGCCGAAGAGCATGGTGAGCGTGGCGATCATGTTCTCCTGTCGAAAATCACCGGCCAGAACTTTCGAGTAGGGATCCACGCCGTAGACCACCAGGTCGGGCTCGACGCCGGCGATCGCTTTGCGCACCTCGACTTCGATCCCGGACGGACTGCCGGGAGCCCAGATCACGATGTTGTTGAGAAAGTGGGAGAAGAGATCGAAGGTGTTGAATTGCGGATCGTCGTATTTGACGCTTTGCGTTTCGGACAGCCAGAACATCGGGCGGACCGGACTCTTGTAACTCCAGGTCATGTAGCGGATGTCGCGCACAACGCCGACGATTTCGAAGGTGTTGGCGTACTGAATGCGGTCCATGCCGAAGTGCTGACCGATCGGGTTCTGGTCTTTGAAGAAGCGTCGAACGAAGGCTTCGTTGACGACGGCGATCGGGCGGGTCGTGGCCGTGTCCTGCTCTTCGATGGAGCGGCCCTGCACGATGGTGGCGCCGAGCGTTTCAAAGAAACCGGGCATGACGCGGGCCCAGCCGGCGCTGGTCTCTTCGTTGGGCCCGGGTTCGGGACGGCCGGCGATCCGAATGCCCTCGTTCCAGCTATCGCCGCTCATGGGCGCATAGAGAACCGGAGCGACCATTCGCACTCCGGGCACGCCCAGGAGGCGCTCGTCGAGACGGCGGTAGAACAGCTCCATTTGTTCGGGCTTGTAGGCGCCGAGAGCCGGGTTGATGGAGACGAGATAGCGGTCCTTCGTTTCAAATCCAAAATCCTGGCGCTCGAGATTGCGCAGGCTCTGGCCAAGCAGAGCGGCGGCGGAGAGCAGCACGAGCGACATTGTGGCTTGCGCGATCACCAGCGATTTTTGCGCGATGGAGCCGCCGCCGCGCACGGAACGATTGCTGCCGCGCAGGGCCTCGACCGGATCGACATGCGAAGTCATCCAGGCGGGAGCGATCCCGAAAAGGATTCCGGTGAGCACCGAGACCGCGAGCGTAAAGAGCAGAACGGACCAGGAGGGTGACGCCTCGACCGGGATGTAGTTCGTCGAGCCGCCGCCGCTATGAAACGCGAGATAAAGAATCAGCTTACTGCCCCCGTAGGCGATTCCGATTCCGAGCAGGCCGCCGATGATGGCCAGCAGGGTGGATTCAACGAGCGCTTTACGCACCAGCCGGGCGCGTGACGCGCCGAGAGCGACCCGCAGAGCCGTTTGCGAGCGCTCCTTCAAGCCGCGGGCGAGCATGAGATTGGCGAGATTGCCGCAGGCAACCAGCAGCACACAGCCGGCGGCAATGAGCAACAGCTTCAATCCAGCCTCGTATTGGTCGCGCAGGGCGGCGACACCGGCGCCGCCGGGAATGAGATGCAGGGTCTGCTGACGCCAGGTCTGCTTTTCGGCGGGCTCCATGTCGGGCTCATGGCTCGCGAGCCAGCCATAGAACTCGACGCGCAGCTTGGCTTCGAGCGACTTGGGATTCACGCCGGGGCGGACGCGGCCGATGATGTCGAGCCAGTTCGTATTGGGGCGTTTGAGGCGCTGGGCTTCGCCATCGAGCAGCGGCTCGGTGTTGACCGGGAGCCACAGATCGGGCATCCCCCAGCCGGCGAGCTTGGCGCCGTAGAAGCCGGGTGGAGTGACGCCGATCACGGTAAAGAAATGGCCGTTGACCTGATAACTCGCCCCCACCACGGAGGGATCGGAGCCGTATTTATCGCTCCAGATGTGATAGCTCATGACGGCGACGGGAGGCGCGCCGGGCTGATCGTCGGCGTCGGTCATCAGGCGGCCGATCCAGGGATTGACGCCGAGGGTGCGGAAGAAATTGCTGGAGACGTATTGGCCATTACGCGTGTCGACAGGGCCCCGCGATCCTGCGCGGCGGACCCCGAGCGGCGCATTGCCGGCCTGCAGTGCAGCCAGGTCGGCGAACTCGGGCGTGTGTTCGCGGAAATTCCGGTAGGCTTCGTAGGAGAAGAGCGAAAAATTGCCATCGTTATCCTGCGTGTACCCGCCCCAGTTGCAGCAGCGGACTTTGTCGCCCACGCGCCAAAGTTCTTCGGGCCTGGTGACCGGCAGAGACTTGAGCATCACCTGATGAACGAGGGTGAAGATCGCCGTCGTGGCGCCGATCCCCAGGGCGAGCGTGATCACCGCCGTGGCGGTGAATCCGGGTGCTTTTCTGAGTCGCCGAAGCGCTTCCTGCAAATCCGCCATTTCGTCTCCCTTGATG
>DATEFT010000528.1:0-8624 GCA_035280505.1 Blastocatellia bacterium
GTTGTCTCTTGTCAGTGCTCTCATTAACTCATCTCGGCCCGCCGTCACAGGGACGGAGCAGGAAGGCTGTTCGCTCGCCCGTCCCGCCCCGGCTGCTCCTGGGAGCCCGGTTGATTGCAATAGTTCTCGACGATCTTGACCAGCGCCGCCGGCTCGAAGGGTTTGGTCACATATCCGACGGCGCCCGCCGTGCGGCCGCGCACCTTGTCGAGGAAACCGTCCTTGCCGCTCAGGATCACGACCGGCACCCCCCGGGTGTGGCTCGCCGCCTTGATCAGATTACAAATCTGATAGCCGTCGGTATGGGGCAGCGTGATGTCGAGCAGGACCAGATCCGGCGTCAGCTCGTTGAGTTTCGCCAGAGCCTCCATCGCACCATTCGCCGTTACTACTTGATGCCCTCGCCGTTCCAGCGTCACCGTGACCAGCTTGCGCACCGTGGCCGAATCGTCGATGACCAGAATCGTGCGCGGAACGGCCAGCGCCTTCCGTTCCCTTCTCGCGATCCGGTTCAACGCCACCCCGCGCCGCCAGAGGGTGAGAACCTGAGCCTTGAACTCTTCATCCTCCGGACGATGACGACTGGCCTGATGCAAAGATCTGAGAGCTTCGGCCTGTTGATTGAGGTTCAGGTGGGCCAGCCCCAGATAGTAATTGGTATCGAAATCTTCATTCTTCTCCGCCTGACGTCGGTAACGATCGACGGCTTTGTGGAGAGCGGCCCGATCGACCTCTCCCGGCTCGAGGTCGGCCCCGAAATCCGCCAGGGCCAGAATCGTCCGGCACTGCGGGCATTTGACGCTCCGCTCCCCCAGCCCCGTCTCGCAGAACGGACAGCGCCGGACGGGCTTGGCGGAGGGCGCGCGCGGCTGCAGTTGCTGCAGCCATTCGATGGTGCGCTTGTTGGCCGGATTGATCTCCAACGCTTTGCGCAACCAGACCTCCGCCTTCACCGAATCTTCGGCGACCGACGAGAGCCACAACCAGACCGTCTCGTTGCCCGGATCCAGCTCCGAGGCTTCCATCAGATAGACGCGCGCCTGAACCTTGTCGTTGGCCTTCGCCAATTTGATGCCCTGGGTCAGCAGCACCCGGCGCAGGAACTCCCGGGCCTGTTCATGATGCGGGTCGATCCCCAGCACCCGGCGCAGATACTCGATGGCCTGCAGCTCGGTCTCGGCCAGCGAAGCGAGCCAGAGCCAGCCGAGTTCGTTGCGCGGATCCAGTTCCGCCGCCCGCGATAGCAGCGACCGGGCCGTGGTCTTGTCGCCGGCTTTAGCCGCGGCGACTCCCTCACGTAACAACGCCGCTCCCGTTTGTGTTGCGCTCAAGTCAGTCACGACTTTTCCTTATTAATCCCAGCTTCATCAGTCCCAGCCTCTGCGGTTGAATTTCGATCGTGGATGCCCGGCCCTCCGAGACGGGCCGATTGCCAGGTTCTACTTCGCGGTCAGGTGAGGGCTGATGTGAGCCAGGTTCTGCGGCTACCTTTCTTGAGGGTCGATCGATACAATTCGGGGTTTTCGGGGTCAGGGGCCGGTTTACACTACCAAAGTAGTAAAGTCGGGAATTCGCTATGCTGAGCTACTCTATTTTTGCCGTGAATAAAATCAGCTATGGTAAGCGGTAACATCACAGGTAGGTACCTTGATAAATGTGAGCCTCAACCTCACTCAACCGCAGTCCCCCGCAGCTCGCCGCCTCGATTCTACTGGGCTCACCCGCCGAGCCCCGACCACCCCCGCCGGCCCAACGCCGATCGCGAGAAATCCGGAGAAAGTGATGGTAGCGATCGAATCAATGTGGTAGGATGCGGCGATCACGTCAGGATCTAGCTTACGACTCATCTTTTATCTATCAGTTCGTATGTCAATCAGCAGCAAATTCACCTACAGCGAAACCGTTACCGCACCGCCCCGCACCCTCCAACTCCTGATCAATCGCGAAGAGATGGTCAGACACTTCGCCCGTTATCTCAACGATGACCTGCCCAAGGGGCAGATTCTCTACCTCTACGGAGACGAAGGGCATGGCAAGACCACGCTCCTGAATTTTTTGAAGAATGAATGCTGTAAGCGATTCGAAACGGCGCAGTGGCCCGAGTTCGAAAACCTGGAGGGTGATGACTTCATAAAAAGCCTGACCGGGGCCGGTCCGGAACAAGCGGTGCCGTCCACGCTCATCGATTTCGGGGACGGCACGCGCGGCGATTACCGCCCGCAAGACGCCTGCTCGGTGCTCTTGAAGATGAGCCGCGACCTCTCGCGCAGCATCCCGTGTCTTCCGATCTACGATTTCGCCTGCGTCCTGTATCTGCACAAGACCGGGCGCCTGGATCCGGCCGGGCTCGCAAACGGATTCTCTCCGCTGAAGAAGGGCCTCATGACCGAGATCGCCGACCTGGTCGTCGAAAAGAGCGAGGCCGAATGGGTCCAGTCGCTCGTCGATCTCTACCGGCAACGGCTGCCCGAATGGTTCGCGCAGTATCAGAGTCAGCGAAAACTCGACGAGGAGCTGTTTCAGATCCTCGATCGGATGGAGCCGGAGTCCAGGTTGTACGGAGCGCTGCCGACTCTCTTCGCCGAAGACCTCAACACCGCGATGGCCATTCCGGGCGGGCCTCAACGAGTGGTGCTCTGCTTCGACACCCACGAGGCTCCCGGAAACTCGGCCGAATGGAAGAACGCCGACCACGAGGGCGCCATCGGAGGCGAATGGTTCAGGAGGTTGCTCACCGCCCTCCACCTGCGGGGAGGAATCGTGGTGGTGGTGGCCGGGGGCGAGGAGCCGCCGTGGTCGAAGCACACCGAAGAGGCCGTCGCGTCCCATCACCTGGACTACTACCGGGTCGGCACCCTCTCGTACTCCGACTCCGCCGAGTACCTGCAACGGAACGGAATCAGCGATCCCGAACTCCGCGAGCTGCTGCTGCTCCACGCCGATGCCGGCGCCAACGACATTCACCCGCTCTTCCTCGGACTCTGCGTCGACATCATGAAGACTGCCGAGAGCAGCGGCGCCCGCGTCGACCTCGTCGATTTCCTGAAGGTCCCGGCGGCGGCCGTGAAGGGCGAAGAGCTGCTGAACCGGCTCAAACAGTATCTGGGCGCCGCGACCGGCGCGGCCCTCGCCGCGCTCAGCGCCTGCCGCTCCTTCGACGCGGAGCTGGCCGCCAGGCTGCTGGAGGGATTGCGGCTCCCGGCCTCGAAGAAGGCCTTCCACGACCTGACCCGGCTCTCTTTCGCCTGGAGAGTCGAGCCGGGCCCGGCCGGCCGGTACCGCCTTCACAATCTGGTGCGGCGGATCATCTTGAACCGGAAAGACGACGTCCTGACGGAGGCCCATCGACTGCTGGCCGACCATTACCAAACGCTGGCGGAACAGGGTGAGATCTCGGCGGCCGCGGAGGCGATCTATCACTTCAACCAACTGGATGTGGAGAAGGGCGTCCGCCTGTGGGTGGAGCAGATGGAGCATGCGCTCAAATACCGGAAGTACGAGCTCTGCCGCGCGCTGATCGGAATCCGCCATGAGCTGGTGACTCACAGCGACTTCAACCGGGGCCTGATCCTGATCGAGGAGGGCCGCTACTATGCCGACCTCTCGATGCTCGAAAATGCCCGGATCGACTTTCAGGAGGCGATTGCTTCATTCAACGAGGCCCTGCTCGACGATCCGAGCGACCTCGCCGCGCTCAATAATAAAGGCGGCACGCTCCAGAGGCTGGGCGAGCTGCAGGTCCATCTGAAGCAGTTCGAAGCCGCGCAAAACTCCTACCTGGAAGCGATCGTGGCCTACGATGCGGTCCTGAGCCACGATCCCAACGATGTGGTGGCCCATCACAACAAAGGGATCGCCCGGCGAAAACTGGGCGACCTGCTCTCGGGCCTGGCCCGGCAGCCGGAGGCGCAGGACTCCTACCAGCAGGCGCGGGCCTCGTATGAAGAGGTCCTGGCCCGCGACCCGGCCAATGTGACGGCCCAGATCTATCGAGGAAATGTGCTGCAGCGGCTGGCCGACCTGCGGGTCGATCTGGCGCAGAACGAAGCCGCCCAGCAGCTCTACCAGGAGGCCGTGCAGGCCTACGATCAGGCGGAGCAACGAGTGCCGGAAGACGTCTCCGTCCGCAACAACCGGGGCAATGCGCTGCAGAAGCTCGGGGATCTGCGGGCCGAATCGGCGCAACCGGCCGAAGCGGAAGAGTCCTACCGGCAGGCGATCGCCTCCTACGAGGCCGCGGTCGGCCGCTCGCGGGACTACGCGGTCGCTCATAAGAACAAGGCGCTGGCGTTCCGCCGGCTGGGCGATCTGCAGGCCGGATTGAATCGCTCCGCGGAGGCGCAGGAGTGCTACCAGCAGGCCGTCAATTCATACACCGAAGTCCTGCGCTGCGTCCCGGCCGATGCCGTCGCCCGGACCAACCAGGGGATCATTTTACGAAAGATGGGCGAGCTGCAACCGGGTCCGGAGCGGCGCGACGAGGCCAAGAAGTTCTATCAGCAGGCGGTCGCCGCCCACGAAGAGACGCTGCGCGGCGCGCCGGATGACGGGCCGGCTCACGACAACAAGCGGATCGCCCTGCGCAAGCTGGCCGAACTGCAGATGGACCTGGCGCAAAAAGAGGAGACCCCGGCCTCGTATCAACTGGCGATCGCGGCCTTCGATCAGCTCCTGACCCACGCTCCGAGCGACCTGCCGGCTCATAACAGCAAGGGCAGCATGCTGCGCCGCCTCGGCGAGTTCGAGGTCAAGGCGGGCCGCTACCGCGAGGCGGAGGAGTATTACCGGAAAGCCATCGCCTGCTACGAAACGGCCATGTACAATGCCCGGAACGACGCGCCCACCCATAACAACCTGGGTAACGCCCTGCAGGGTTTCGGCGAACTGCTGGAGATGTCGGCCCGGCACCAGCATGCCCTGGAGTTCTATGAGCTGGCGATCGATTCGTATAAAGAGGCGCTGCGCCGCGCGCCGGACTACATCCTGGCCCATAACAACAAAGGTAACGCGCTGCAGTGCCTGGGCGACCTCCAGGTAGCCCTCTCTAAACGCCACGAGGCGGAAACCTCCTACCGGGAAGCCATTGCCTCGTACGAGGAGGCGTTGCGCCGCACTCCGGACTACACCCTGGCGCAGAATAACAAAGGGAGCGCGCTGAGGAGCCTGGGTGATCTCCAGGTGGAATTGACCAAGCACCTGGAGGCTCAGGAGACCTACCAGCAGGCGATCGCCATCTTCGATCAAGTGCTGCTGCACGCTCCGGACGAGATCTCGGCGCATAACAATCGCGGGATCGCGTTACGAAGGCTCGGAGACCTGCTGGTGGTCCTGGTCCAGTACCGAAATGCTCAGGAGTCTTACCAGAAGGCGATCGTCTCATTCCAGGAGGCCTCCCTGCGGGCCCCGGACTCCATCTCGCCCCACCACAATCGGGGGAACGCGCTCCAGAGCCTGGGAGATCTGCAAGCCCTCTCGACGCCGCCGGAAGGCGCTCAGGAGTCCTACCAGTTGGCGGTCGATTCATACGATGAAGCGCTGCGCCGCGCGCCGGACTATGTTCCGGCGCATAACAACAGAGGTTATGCGCTGCAAAGCCTGAGCCACCTGCGATCGAAGCTGGAAATGCACGAAGAGGCGGCGGACGCCCTCCGGCAAGCCATCGATTCTTTCAGCAGATCATTAGAGGTGGCGCCGTCACAACCGGCCATCAGTGCCCTGAGGGATCGACTGGAGCAGGAACAGAAGTCCGATCGTATCGATTGATCAATCCCTCACATTCTTTTGGCACATTCTTCTTGGCACGATCTTCCTGGCCATCGTTGGCAGCAAATCTTGAGCCAGACTTGAATGCATGCATGAGTTGCGCCAGAGCTGCTTCACGCGCGCGTTTTGTATGCATGCTCACATCCGATATTGGAAGCCGCTTAGTACGACCTCAGCCGAGAAGTGCGTGGAATCGACCGATTTTTCGCGCCTTTCATGCGGCTAACACCTTACGCGGTTTAAATCATAACTTTACATAGTTTCCGGAACGGATTGCGGAGACTGCAAAATATTTATCAGCCATCAACCCTCAAAACGTTACTTATGTTTAAGCGGGAGTATGTTGCGAAGATAGTTGATAGTTAAAGGTTGCCCTCCACTGTTAACGCGTATTTCTACGCGCACCCTGTTTTTTCAAGTTGGATCTCGTTAGATAGCAATCTCTTACGATCAACGCCCGGGATTGGCGGCGACCGTTCGAGGCAGGGTGAGGTAAAAATTTCGGAAGAGAATCGAATAGAGTGGCCCGCCCCATCAATCAAAATTTATGAAAAGGAGACCGTCTGCATGGCAGGAGAGGCCGTTCCCTACGGTCGAATAACGCAAAAAGCCCCGGCCGTCAGTGAGGTACACATCGTTTGGATCACCGCCGGTTTAAGTTGCGATGGAGACTCGGTCGCGATCACCGCCGCGATGCAGCCGAGCATTGAAGATCTGATCCTGGGAGCGATTCCGGGCCTTCCCAAAGTTCATCTGCATAACCCGGTGCTGGCCTATGAGGTCGGAGACGATTTCATGCGCCACTGGTACCAGGCCGAGCGAGGCGAGTTGGATCCGTTTGTGTTGGTGGTCGAAGGCTCGATTCCGAATGAGAAGATCAAAGAGGAGGGTTACTGGGCGGCGCTCGGAACCGATCCCCAGACCGGCCAACCCATCACCACCAATGAATGGATCGATCGATTGGCGCCCAGGGCGCTGGCGGTCGTCGCCATCGGCACTTGCGCGACCTACGGCGGGCTGCACGCCATGGAGGGCAACCCGACCGGCTGTATGGGCCTGGCCGATTACCTGGGCTGGGACTGGAAATCGAAGGCCGGGATTCCGATCGTCAACGTCCCCGGCTGTCCGGTCCATCCGGACAACTTCATGGAGACCGTGCTCTACCTGCTCTATCTGGCGGCGGGGCTGGCGCCCATGATTCCGTTGGATGAAGTGGGAAGACCGCTCTGGCTCTTCGGGACGACCGTCCACGAAGGCTGCGACCGGGCCGGTTATTACGAGAGCGGAGATTTCGCCGACGATTACGGCTCGCCCAAATGCATCGTGAAGCTAGGCTGTTGGGGCCCGGTGGTCAACTGCAATGTCCCGAAGCGGGGCTGGATCGGCGGGGTCGGCGGATGTCCCAACGTCGGAGGCATCTGCATCGGCTGCACCATGCCCGGTTTTCCCGACAAGTTCATGCCGTTTATGGACGAACCGCCCGGCGCCAAGCTCTCTTCCACCGCCGTCGGCGTATACGGCAAGGCCATCAGCGCGCTACGGAGGATGACCAATGCCACACTCAACAAAGAACCCAAGTGGCGGCACGCGCGGCCCCAACTGACCACCGGCTATCGACCGCAAAATTACTGAAACTGAAGAGGAGATCAAAACTCATGACGCCAGTTGAACCGGAGAAACCACGCTCTGCTCCCGCTACCAGGAAGCTGGTTGATATGAATTGGGATCCGATCACCCGGATCGTCGGCAGCCTCGGGATCTATACCAAGATCGATTTCGAGAACAAAGAGGTCGCCGAGTGTTACAGCACGTCCTCGATCTTTCGCGGCTACAGCATCTTCATGAAGGGTAAGGACCCGCGGGACGCCCATTTCATCACCAGCCGGATCTGCGGGATCTGCGGCGACAACCATGCCACCTGCGCCACCTATGCCCAGAACATGGCCTTCGGCATCCATCCGCCGGCCCTGGGCGAGACCATCATCAACCTCGGCGAGGCGGCGGAGTACATGTTCGACCACAACATCTTCCAGGATAACCTGGTCGGCGTGGATTTCTGCGAGCAGATGGTCAAGGAGACCAATCCCAGCGTCTGGGCCAAGGCCCAGAAGAAGGAGGCGCCGCACGCCAAGCTGCATGGCTTCCGGACCATCGCCGACATCATGACCGCGCTCAATCCCTTCACCGGAACGTTCTATCGCGAGGCCCTGCAGATGAGCCGGATGACCCGCGAGATGTTCTGTTTGATGGAGGGGAAACACGTGCATCCCTCGACCCTCTATCCGGGCGGCGTCGGCACGGTTCCGACGATTCAACTCTTCACCGACTACCTCGTCCGCTTGATGAAGTACGTGGAGTTCATGAAGAGGGTCGTGCCGCTGCACGACGACCTCTTCGATTTCTTCTACGAGGCCCTGCCCGGCTACGAGAAGGTCGGTCAGCGCCGCGTGCTGCTGGGATGCTGGGGCTCTTTCAACAACCCCGACAGTTGCGATTATACCTACAAGCGGATGGGCGATTGGGGGCGCGCGATGTACGTCACCCCGGGAGTGGTGGTGGACGGGAACCTGGTGACCAACGACCTGATCAAGATCAACCTGAACATCCGGATTCTGCTCGGCAGCTCCTACTATGACGATTGGGATAAAGGCGAGGTCTTCGTCAAGACCGATCCGCTCGGAAACCCCATCGATCAGCGGCATCCGTGGAATCAGACCACTATTCCCAAACCGCAGAAGCGCGATTTCGACGGCAACTATACCTGGGTCATGTCGCCCCGCTGGTACGACGAGCGGACCGGAGACTATCTGGCGCTCGACACCGGCGGCGGTCCCATCGCTCGCCTGTGGTCCACGGCGCTG
>DATEFT010000529.1:0-10123 GCA_035280505.1 Blastocatellia bacterium
AACTCGAGAAGCTCAACTCGATCGTTCATCCGCGCGTCTTTGAGGCGCAGAATCGGTGGTTTGCCGAGCTTGAGCGGCAGGACCCGCGAGCGATCGCGATCTTCGACGCCGCCCTCATGATCGAGACCGGCTCCTATCGCCGATTCGATAAGGTGGTCGTGGTCTATTGCGATCCGGATCTGCAACTCGAACGTTTGATGAACCGTAATCGTCTAACGCGCGAAGAGGCGATGAACAGGATCTCCGCGCAGATGCCCACGACCGAAAAACTGAACTACGCCGACTTCACGATCGATACCTCAAACGGTTTTGAGGAGACTCGACGGCAGGTGGAGGAGCTATACGGCAGCTTGCGCCGGGCCGAAGAGGCCGGCGGCCACGCTTCCGAGAGCGCCGCCGCTGCTGAAGGCGGAGAGGCGGAACCACAACCTCAATAAATTTGAAAGGCACTATGACTCAGAGGAGAAGAGCAACGGCAGCCGGAACTGCCGACTACCAGGAACGTCTAAGCGGTTCGGTGGCGGAGGGCCATTTTCGCCGAGCTCAGGATTTATGGATGTCCTCGATCGGCCTGGGGTCCTATCTGGGCGGGGCTGATGAACGTACCGACGCCGCCTATCAGGCCGCGGTCGTCCGCGCGCTCGAGTTGGGATGCAATATCTTCGATACGGCGGCCAACTATCGTTTTCAGCGCAGCGAGCGCAACTTCGGGGAGGCCCTGGCCGATCTCTTTTCGCGGGGCACGGTCTCTCGCGAAGAGGTGATCATCACGACCAAGGGCGGCTATCTGCCATTCGACAATCACCAACCCCGCAGCCAGCAGGAGATGATGAGCTATCTGGAAGAGACCTTCATCAAACCCGGCGTCTGCGAATGGAGCGATTTCGTTCAGGGCAGCCACTGCATGACCCCGGGTTATCTCGCTCATCAACTGGATCAGAGCCTGCGCAATCTCAAGCTGGAGGGGGTCGACGTCTACTACCTGCATAATCCCGAGAGCCAACTGGCCGAGGTTTCGCGAGCGGAGTTCTATCAACGATTGCAGCGGGCCTTCGAGTTTCTCGAGACGATGGTCGAAGCGGGGAAGATCTCGTTCTATGGAACGGCCACCTGGAACGGATATCGCGTTCCCGAACGCAATCAAGAATATCTCTCATTGGAAGAGATCGTCCGCATGGCTCGCACGGTGGCCGGCCAGGACCATCACTTCAGAGTGGTGCAACTGCCGGTCAATCTGGCCATGATCGAGGCCTTCACCCAGCCCAATCAGCAGGTGGGCCCAGAGACCCGGACTTTTCTGCAGGCCGCCGCCGAACTGGGGATCACGGTCATGTCGAGCGCTTCGATCCTGCAGGCGCGACTGGCCCAGGGGCTGCCCGCCATCGTCGGGGACAATTTGAAAGGGTTGCGGACCGATGCCCAGCGGGCCATCCAATTTACGAGGTCCACTCCGGGGATCACGACCGCCCTCATCGGGATGAGTAAGATCCCGCACGTTGAGGAGAATCTGGAGGTGGCCCGGATAGCACCGGCGCCGCCGAATGATTATCTGAAGTTATTCAACCAAGTATGAAAATAGATGGCTCGAGTAACATAACCTTGGCGATCGGATCGAACTTGACAGAAACTTTTTATTGACTGCCACCGTACCATATGCTAGATTGATGATTCGATCAAAGTCAGGTAATCAAGTGGTCATCAGGCATGGAGTCAGGAAGTTTGATTACCATCGGTGTTGATCGGAGCTATTGAGATATTAGATTGAGATATTGATTGAAATCATTGATTGAAGCTCTTTCCTCAATCAAGTCGCCATAATCTGGATTTAAAGTTTTAAGGATCCGGAGATCCGCGGAATTCAGAGCCCGCATCGAGTCTAGCTAGAGAGTGCGAACGTTCGACTAGAAAAAGTATGAAACTCACAGGCAAATACAACTCAACGCAACGGCCCGAGCTGCAAACGGCGCAAGGGTTGCGGAGTCTATTCTGCCCGTCGGGTCCGTGGCGAGCCTCTCTGGATGGCCAACATGTTCTGGTCTGGGCACTTAAAGGTCAAGACGCCATGCCGGATCTGCAAGGGGCTCGTAATAAGCATCGTGGCCGGTTTGACGTGAACACCGGATACCGGAAGAGATTACCGATCGATCCTTAGGTAATCCACGAAACGGGTTGTTAAAAACCCCGGCCGGTATCCCAAAGGATCACTGGCCGGGGTTTTAGTTTTAGGTCTACCGATTTTGTTCGAAGCAGATCATCGAAATAGACGATTGAGCGTCCTCAGCCAAGAGGGACGATGTGTGCGTGATGAGCATCCGTTCAGCCTGCTCATTCCGGATTCAGAGCACACATCGTGGGACAAGACGATGAAGCCAAAGTATTCGAGGCACGGATTCAGTTACTCCGCCAGTAGTTGGTGAGAGACCAGCCATCGTCCCGGGTATACCGCACTATTTCGAGCGCGTGATGAAGGCATTCGATAACCAAAGGGGGTAATCAACGAATACCTGCATCGCGCGCGTTCGGGTCAAACGCAGTTTCAAAAGAGAATGAATAGAGTGTGATGTTGCCGGATCCGGCGCTTTCACGCCCGGTCGTAGTGTGCCCGCCGAAGCCGTCATGAGGCTGGCGGGCGCGAGACAACGTCATCGGGGTGGTCTTAAACAAGGAGGTGGGTCATGCCTGCAATAGCGACGTCTGGGGTAAAGGACCTGTATTGCACATTCGATGAGATCGAGAAGTTAATTCGAGACTTCGAGGCCGGTCTTCTGCCTCGCGCTCAGTGGACTCATTCTGCACATCTTACCGTTGCCTGTTGGTTTCTCATCTGTTATCCGGAGCCGGATGCTACCCGCCAGGTTCGTGAAGGTATTCAAAATTATAATCGGGCGGTCGGAATCGTGACGACCAGAGAGCGCGGGTATCATGAAACTTTGACCCTCTTCTGGGTTCGAGTAGTCAAGAACTATCTGGCTAACGTCAGTCTAGAGTGCTCTATGGTGGGCTTGATCAATGAGCTGGTGGCCCGCTATGCCGATAAGAATCTCCCCTTCGAGTATTACAGCCGCGATCGTTTAATGTCGTTTGAAGCCCGAACAGGTTGGCTGGAACCGGATTTAAAGTTACTGGCCGGGCAGGAGTGAGAGGGAGAGAGAAGAGCCGCGGAGTACCGATTGGGAGGTATTTCGCGGCTCTTCCACGAAGGGGTACTTTGGGAGAGTGGAACCATGCAATCCGTCAGCTATCAGGAGCTATTGCGAAACAACCGGCATTTTCGGCGATTGTGGTGCGGGCAAGTGGTCAGCGAGTTGGGGACCTGGTTCTCCTTCATCGCGGAGTTGGGCACCGTCGGAATGCTTTCGGACTCTCCGTTGGCGACCATGGCGCTGCTGGTCTCACGATTGTTGCCGGTGCTGTTGTTCGCGCCGGTCGCCGGCGTCCTGGTCGATCGTGCCAGCCGCAAGCAGGTCATGATCGCCGCCGACCTGATTCGATCTCTGATCGCGCTGGGGTTTCTGGGGGCGAGGATCGGGGCCCCGGTCTGGTTTATCGTTCTGTGCAGCGGGTTGATGTCCGCGACGAACACCTTCTTCGATGCCGCCAAGAATGCTTCGATCGCCAATATGGTGACGCGCCAGGAGATGTTGACCGCCAACGTGCTGATGTTCTCGACGCGATATCTACAGTTCGCGATGGGATCGGCCCTGGGAGGCGTGACGGCGGCCAAGTTCGGTTATACCGCGGCTTTTATCATCAATTCGATCTCGTATCTCGTCTCGGCCGCCTTCATCTGGCGGATTCCAGCGGCAGTGCTGCGGCGCGTCGGGGGCGGGGAATCGTCCGGAGAACCGGAAGCGGCGGTCTACCGCCCGGCCGACCACCGTTTTTGGGATGAGGTTCGCCAGGGTCTGCGTTACATCTGGGTCACGCCGTTCGTGCGAGCCGTGATTCTACTCAACATCGGCTGGGCGACGGGGGGCGGAATGAACACTCTGCTCTTCGATCGGATCTCCAGGCACGAGTTCGCGCATGGGCCGGGACCTCTGGCGGACTGGAATCTGGCGGGACTTACGATGGCTTCCGGAGCCGGGCTGTTCATCGGGATGATGCTGGCTCGTCGCGCCGGAGCCTGGGCCTCTGAAGAGCGCCGGGCCGGCCGATTCATCGGTTGGGCGATCATGGTTCATGGATTCTGTTTTGCCATTGGCGGCGTGACCACGTCGATCGTGGCGATGGGGCTCTGTATCGGGTTCAGCCGGTTGGTGCTGGGAGCCGAGTTCGGGGTCCAGGAGACGCTCATGATGCGAGTCATCCCGGACCATTATCGAGGGCGGGTCTTCACTACCGACCGCGCGCTCGAATTATCGACCATGACTCTCTCGATGCTCGTGGCCGGTTCGTTACTGACCTGGGTCAATCCCCGCAGCCTGATGATCGCTTCGGGCCTGTTGTCGGCCTCGCCCGGGTTGATGTGGCTGCTGGCGATGTGGCGAGCGCGGATCAGCGTGCCCGCGGCGGCCGTCCGGGAGAATTATGCGCTGACCACCGATTGAGAAAGGGCCGGACCCGCGCTGTTCGCTCGCGGTCCGGCCCGATTTCATCAACTCTCTACCATCCCAACACGCGCTTCCCGGGGTCGTTCCACCTGCTCAGCACCACCTTGTTGTGCGTGTAGAACTGAAACCCTTCCACGCCCTGGATGTGCAGATCGCCGAAGAACGACTGATTCCATCCGGTGAACGGGAAGACCGCCATCGGGGCGGGCACTCCGACGTTGATGCCGATCATTCCGCAATGGACCTGGCGCGCGAACGCTCGCGCGGCGCCGCCGTCACGGGTGAAGATGACGGCCCCGTTGCCGTAGGGTGAGGCGTTGGCCCGGGCGATGGCCTGGTTCAGGTCTTCGACGCGCATCACCGACAGGACCGGGCCGAAAATTTCGTCGCGGGCGATCTGCATCTCCGGAGCCACGCGGTCAAAGATCGTCGGTCCGACGAAGAAACCCTGGCTCGATTCGGTCAGCGGCACGCCGCGGCCATCGGCCGTCAGTTGGGCGCCCTCTTTCAACCCGACCTCAACATAGCTGTGGATGCGATCGCGCGCCTGTGGATCGATGACCGGCCCCATATCGACGGCGCCGCCACCGTCGGTCGGTCCCACCCGCATCTTTCCGGTCGTGGCCTTCAGACTTTCGATCAAGGGGTCGCCGGCCCCGCCGATCGCGATCGCCACGCTTCCGGCCATGCAGCGTTGCCCGCTGCAGCCGAAGGCCGCTCCCAGGATCTGGTTGGTGGCGGCGTCCAGGTCGGCGTCCGGCATCACCAGCATAAAGTTCTTGGCCCCGCCCGCGGCTTGCACCCGCTTGCCGTGCGCGGTCGCGATCTCGTAGATGTGTTTGGCGACCCGGGTCGAACCCACGAAACTGATGGCCGCCACGTCCGGGTGGGTCAACAGCGCATCGACCGTTTCGTTGCCGCCGTGCAGGATGTTGAGGACGCCCTTCGGCAACCCGGCTTCGGCCAGCAGCTCGGCCATTCTGAGCGGGGTCAGCGGCACTTTCGGCGACGGTTTCAGGATGAACGTATTCCCACAGACGATCGCGATGGGGAACATCCACAGCGGAACCATCGCCGGAAAATTGAAGGGAGTGATACCGGCACAGACTCCCAGCGGATGACGCTGCACCTGTCCATCGATGCCGCGAGCGACGTTGTCGAGGGTCTGGCCCATCAGGATCGAGGGGGCTCCGCAGGCGAACTCGACCATTTCGATTCCGCGCCGCACGTCGCCGCGCGCTTCTTCGAGCGTCTTGCCGTGTTCCTGGGTGACCATTCGCGCCAGGGATTCGAAGTTCGCCTCCAGCAGGTGCACAAAGCGGAACAGGATGCGCGCCCGTTCGACCGCCGGGGTCTCGGCCCAGGCCGGAAAGGCGTTCCTGGCAGCCTGCACCGCCTGTTCGACGGCGCGGGCGTCACTATCGGGAGTCTGCGCGATCACTTCGCCTCTGGAAGGATTGTAGACTGGAGTGTAATTCGAGGTATTGACGGCGATTGGCTCACCGCCGATGAAATTATGGCAGATCGTACTCATGATTTAGGCCTCCTGTGGATTACGCTTGCCGTAAAAAATCTCCCAATAGATTGACCGCGACCCGGAGCCGATACTCGGCTGTCGAACGCAGATCATCGATGGGGCTCAATTCCGCAGCTAGTTCTCTGCCGGCCGCCTCGATCGTCAGGGCGTCGACCGGGCGTCCCCGCAGGAACGCCTCGGTCCCGGCCGCTCTGATCGGCACCGGCGCCACGCTGCCGTAAGCCAGTCGAATGTCTTCAATCTGATCGTGTTGACCGGGCGATCTCCGGATCATGGCGGCCAGGCAGACCTTGGAGATGGCCTGAGCCTTGCGCGTCCCGACTTTGCGAGTTCGCTGGTTCCACCCGCGAGTCGCGCGCGGCAGGCGGATCGATTTGATCAACTGATCTTCACGCAAGAGCATGGTCTTGTAGCCGGTATGAAAATCCCGGTAGGCGACCCACTGCGAATCGCGGGCTGAAACGATCTCCAGTTCCGCTTCGTAGACCAGCAGAGCCGGAAGCGAATCCGCCGCCGGAGAAGCGTTGGCGATATTGCCTCCGAGGGTCCCGCGATTTTGGATCGCCACGCTCCCGGTCCAACTGGCCGCTTCGCAGAGCATCGGAAATTCATCGCGCAGGACCGGATCGGCCTGCATCTCGGTATAGGTCGTCAGCGCGCCCAGCGTGAGGTGCCCGTCGGTCGCGGTGATCCCTCGCAGTTCGGGGAGACCCCAGAGACTCAAAAGATGGCGGTGCGGGAGTTTTCCGGCCTCCAGCAGCACCATCAGATCGGTTCCGCCGGCGATCGGCCTCCATCTCCCCGGCTCGCCGGCCAACAGCTTCACGGCTTCGTCGAGGCTCGACGCGGTTCGCAATTGATAATCCGGAAGATAGGCTCTCATTCCTTTGATCTCGGTTCAGTCAGGGGAGCGGTTTGTGAGGCGGCTCTCCTCACGGCATCGAAGATCTTCATGTACCCGGTGCATCGGCAGAGATTTCCAGCCAATCCCTGCCGAATGTCGGCCTCGGTCGGTTGCGGATTGCCCTCGAGCAGGTAGCAGGCCGCCATGATCATTCCCGGAGTGCAGATTCCGCATTGAGCCCCGCCGCATTCGAGGAAGGACTGCTGAAGAATGCGCGATCGTTCTCCATCGGCCAGGCCCTCGATCGTGGTGATTCGGGCGCCGGAGACCTGGGCCGCCGGAACCAGGCAACTGTTGATCAATCGCCCGTCGATCAGGACCGAGCAGGCGCCGCATTCGCCCTCGCCGCATCCCTCCTTCGTCCCCGTCAGGCGCAGCTCTTCGCGCAGCACATCGAGCAGCCGGGCCATTGACCAGGCCCGGACGGTTCGGGACGTTCCATTTACCGTAAAGGTGATCGTGATCTTGCCGTCGATTTCAGACATGCTCGCCCTCCGACGTTTGCGCCTCGATCACCGCCCTCATTAACGATTCGGGCATCAGGGGGATCTGATCGAAGCCGATCCCCAGGGCGTCCTCGATCGCATTCAGAATGGCCGGCGCCGGACCATCCATCGGCAACTCACCGATGCCCTTGGCGCCGGCGGGGCCGTAGGCGTAGGGCAACTCTTCAAAATAGACGCGAATCGGCGGCAGATCCGCCGAGGTCGGCATGATGTAGTTGGTCATCTGATTGTTGATCATCCGGCCGGTCTTCCAGACGACATTTTCATAGAGCGCGTAGCCGATGGCCTGCGCGACTCCGCCTTCGATCTGTCCGGCGGCGAGCAACGGATGAATCACTTTGCCGACCTCTTGCAGCGCGACGAAATCGTCCACCCTCACTTCATAGGTGACGGTATCGACCGTCACTTCGGCGACGTAGACGGCCCAGGCGTAGGCGCCGTAAGCATCGCCCTGATACTTTCCGTCGTCCCACCGGATCCCCGGCGGCGGTTCGTACTGGCTCGAAGATTTCAGCGGGCCGTGCCTTTCAATGTAAGCGCGACAGGCGGCCGCGAACTCATCCCGCGTGTATTCTTTCGAGAGCAGGCCGCCGTCGATCAAAATCCGCTTTAAACCATGGGCGGCCGATTCGACGAGCTTGCCGACGATCATGCAGGTGCGCGAGGCGACGGTCGGCCCGCTGTTGGGCACGTGGGCCGTATCCGGCTGCGCCATCTCGATCATCTCGTAATCGAGACCGAGCGCCTCGGCCGCGATCTGTGACAGGATCGTGTTGGTGCCCTGACCGATCTCAGTGCTGGCCGCGAGAATCCGGACGCGGCCTTCGGCGGTGGCTTCGATCTCCACGACCGAAGCCAGGTAGACTTCACCCGACCCGGTGAAACCGGCGCCATGCATGAAAGTGGCGAATCCGATCCCTCTCTTCTCGGTCGGATGCGCGGCGTTCCGTCGCGCAAAGTTCTCTCTCTTCTCGTGGTAAGCGCTCAGCTCGAGCGCGCGGCCCAGCAATCGATTGAGATCGATCGGTTCGCGGATGATCTGGCCGGTGGCGGTCGTCTGGCCCTCGCGGAGGAAATTGCGGGACCGGAACTCTTCAGGCGAGAGCCCGAGGACTCCGGCGACTTTGTTCATGTGGCGTTCGAGCGCGAAGATGCTCTGCGGCGCGCCGAAGCCGCGAAATGCTCCCTGCGGCGGATGATTGGTGGCGACGGCGCGGCTGCGGATGCGCACGTGAGGACAAGAGTATGGCCCCGCCGCGTGAATCGTTCCCCGCGAGAGCACGACTGACGAGAGCGTGGCATAGGCCCCGCCGTCGATCGTGAAATCGATCTCCATTCCCAGCAGTTTGCCGTCGCGGGTGACGGCGGTGCGGTGGCGCGAGCGCGACGGATGCCGCTTGGTCGTGGCGGCCATGTCTTCGGCGCGATCGTAGATCAATTTTACGGGCCGGCCCGATTTCCAGGCGAGCAGCGCGGCATGGCCCGCGATCATCGACGGATACTCCTCTTTGCCGCCGAAGCCGCCGCCCGTGACCGTCTGAATCACGCGAATCTTCTCGGCGGGCAGACCGAACAATTTCACCAGCGCTTTATGAACGTAGTACGGGCATTGCATTGAACCCCAGACCGTCACCCCCTCCTCCGGATTGGCGGTCGCGATCATCCCGTTGTTCTCGATGTAGAGCTGCTCCTGGGCGCCGGTCTCATATTCGCCCTCGATGATCAGGTCCGCCTGCGCCCAGACTTCGTCGATCCGGCCCTTCTCGACCACGAATGATTTGAAGATATTGTCATGGCCCCAGATGATCTCGGTCTGATTGAGTGACTGATCGAGGTCGAAGAGCGCAGGCAGCGGTTCGATCTCCAACTCGACCGCGCGGCGGGCCTTCTCGACCAGATACTTGTCGGGGTGGGCCAGCAACAGCACCGGCTCCTCCGGATGATTGACGAACTCGCCGGCCAGATATGGCTGATCCTCGAGAATCAACGCGACACAGTTGGCTCCCGGAATGTCGCGGGCCTCGACGATGGTAAATTCGCTCCAGGGCATGCCCTCTGCAAAACGGATCTGGCGAATTCGCCCGCGCGCGACCGGTGAGCGGACCGTCGCGCCGTAGAGCATTCCCGGAAACGTCAGGTCGTCGATGTAGACGGCGCGGCCCGTGACTTTATCCTGTCCCTCTTTGCGTTGAACCGATTGTCCGACGAACTGAGTCTTCATATCCGCTCTCAATGGGTGTGATCGTGGGAGTGTGGGCGGCGATCGGATGGCATGTGAGCATCGATCAAGTTGCGGCGTTCGGGTGCCTGGAGGCTCTTCTCCAGCCACTCGACGACCGCCGGCAGTCCGTCCCCCATCTTCAAATTGGTGAAGACGAATGGCCTTTCGCGGCGCATTCGCAGCGTGTCGTTCCGCATGACCTCGAGCGAGGCGCCGACATAGGGTGCCAGGTCGATCTTGTTGATGATCAGCAGATCGGAACGGGTGATTCCGGGGCCGCCCTTTCGTGGAATCTTGTCTCCGCCCGCGACATCGATGACATAGATTGAAACGTCGACCAGCTCCGGGCTGAAAGCCGCCGCCAGGTTATCGCCGCCGCTCTCGACAAAGATCAGCTCCACG
>DATEFT010000530.1:0-8496 GCA_035280505.1 Blastocatellia bacterium
CAACGGGACCTTCACCGACGTCACGGAGCAGGCCGGAGTGGGCGCGGAGGGGCTGTTCGGGATGGGCGTCGCCGTCGGCGACTACGATAACGACGGATTCCCCGATCTGATGGTGCTCGGGTTCGATCGTTCGATTCTCTATCACAACAACCGGGATGGAACCTTCTCGGACGTCACGGAGCGAGCCGGGGTCTCGAACCGGGGGAAGTGGGGTTCGAGCGCGGCCTGGTTCGATTTCGATCGTGACGGAAAGCTGGATCTGGCGATTGCCAACTACGTCGCATGGACGCCGGACAACAATCTCTTTTGCGACCTGGGGAAGCCCGGCCATCGTGGATACTGCCATCCCAATAAGTTTCGCGGACAGTCGCCCACGCTCTACCGTAACAACGGCGACGGCACCTTTAAAGACGTGACGGACTCTTCCCGGCTCGGACGCAGCGCGAGCAGCGGCCTGGGGATCGTGACCTTCGATTACGACGACGACGGCTGGTCCGACATCTTCATCGCCAACGACAGCAATCCGAACTTCCTCTTTCGCAACAACGGCGACGGCACCTTCACCGAGACGGCGCTGCCGTCGGGGGTCGCCGTCAGCGACAACGGCCAGGCCGAGGCCGGGATGGGCGCCGACGCCGCGGATCTCGATCGCGACGGGCGGCTGGAGGTCTTCATCACCCATCTCGACCTGGAGCATGCGCGCCTCTATCGCAATCTCGGCGACGGCTCCTTCGAGGACGTCACCTTCGCGGCCAAACTCGGGTACGCCACCTTCCGGTACAGCGGATTCGGAACCTGTCTGCTCGATTACGATAACGACGGGGCGCGGGACATCTTCATGGCCAACGGCCACATCCTGGAGAACGTCGAGCTGTTTCATCCGGAGACGCGCTATGCCGAACCGAAGCTGCTCTATCGGAATAATGGCCGGGGACAGTTCGAGAACGTGAGTGAGCGGGTCGGGCCCGACCTTCAACTGCCGCGAGTCAGCCGCGGAGCCGCCGTGGCCGACGTCGATAACGACGGCGATCAGGATCTGCTGATCAGTAACAACGGCCAGGAGCCGCAGTTGCTGCTGAATGAGGGCGGGAATCAGGGGCATTGGCTGGAGATCGCTCTGGTCGGGACCCGCTCCAATCGTGACGGAGTCGGCGCCCGGGTCAAGGTCGTCGCGGGGGATCTGACCTCTTACGACCAGCGCAAAGGCGGCCGCAGCTACCAATCGGCACACGACGGCAGGCTCCACTTCGGACTGGGCTCGAAGACCCGGGTCGAGTTGGTGGAGATTCGTTGGCCCAGCGGATCGGTGGACACTCTGAAGAATCTCGAGGTCGATCAGATCCTGACTGTGAAGGAGGGGTCAGGGCTCGCCGCTCAGCGATATCCGCGCTGGGCTGCCAGGTAGCCGACGCTTCCGCTCATCTGTACGGTTCGACTTCATCCTCGAATCCCAACCGCGCACACATCTGCAGAAACTTCTCCGGCGTGATGCCGATGGCCTGAGCGGCATGCCTCATCTGTTTCACTTCTTCGTCGTCCAACGAAATTGTGACCTGGAATTGATGCGTTTTTGGGGGGTCATCGAGATGCGCTTTAATCAGCCGGAGCTGGTTCGTGACCCACTCAAACTTGGTGACTTTGAAAGATGCCAAATTCCCGTCCTCCCCGTTGAATTGCAGCGAACAAAACTCCTCTTATTTTCGGTCACCCGGCGGATTGGGTCAAGGAGTGTCGACTGCCGTCATGTGGCATGACGCCGCACTTCAAGGGCCGCCAGGTCCAAATTTGGGCCAAAACGCCGCTTGCCAACCGGGAAATTGGGGGCTTTTTAGATTGGTATGATCGTTGCATGTAAAAAGGATGTTTTTTCGACATCGATATGTTTCCGGCTCTCACCGTCGTTCGCCCGCTACGAACGACTGGCTGCGCGCATCAGGAAGGAACATCGGGCGAAGCCAGAAGTTCTTGGGGGAGACGGCGGTGAGAATTTTTTTCTCAAGCTGTCCATCCCCAGTTCTCTCCTGAATAAGTTATCCGCACTCAAAATTTTATCCCGCTAAACCCGCGAAATACGCGAAAATCGATCGCTTTCGCGTGTTTCGTGTATTTCGCGGTGACTTCAGAGTAGAGGGGAGAGACATGACCGAGAACGACCTGATCGTCTTACAACTGGAGCAGGCTTTCCACCAGCGGTCCTGGCACGGGACGAACCTCCTGGGCTCGATCCGTGGGTTGAAGGTCGAGGAAGCGGCGTGGCGGCCCGGACCCGGGCGCCATAATATCTGGGAGTTGATCGTCCATGCCGCCTATTGGAAGTATACGGTCTATCGGCGCCTGGCCGGAGAATCGAAGGGCTCATTTCCTTTGAAGGGGTCCGACTGGTTCGATCGGCCGGAATCGCTGACGCAGATTGCGCTGACCGCCGATATCAGAATCTTGAAAGACTACCATCGGAGACTGATCGCGGAGGTGAAAGCGATCGGTTCGAAGAAGCTGGGCGAGAAACCGATCGGCAGCCGATTTACCTATCGGGAACTGGCGATCGGAGCCGGAGCCCACGACCTCTACCATGCCGGCCAGATT
This sequence comes from Blastocatellia bacterium, assembly GCA_035280505.1. Taxonomy (GTDB): domain Bacteria; phylum Acidobacteriota; class Blastocatellia; order RBC074; family RBC074; genus JAKEHZ01. The sequence goes on from DATEFT010000530.1 coordinate 2,584, forward strand.
CAACTGATCAAGCGGCTGCTGCGACGGTAGACGGCCCTTCCCGTCCTGGTCAACGGACCTTGACCACGTAGTAGATGAACGGTCCGGGAACCTCCTTGAACCAGTGCGGCGTGCCGGGCGGGACGATGATCACTTCGCCTTTGCTGAGCCGATGGGCCTCACCCCCTTTGACCTCCGGGCCGCGAATCTCGCCGGCCGCGATCGTCCGGCCGCCGATCAGTTCGCCGCCGGTGACGAAGGTCGCCGAGCCTTCCAGAATATAGAAGATGTCGGTATCGGCGGCGTGGACCTCGGCTTCACCGGCCTGGTCGCGACGGCTCGCGTGAATCTTGTATCTTTCGCCCGCATCGAAGAGGACCACACCCTTGGCAAAGGCCGCCGCCATCCGGTCCTTGTCGAAATAGGTCACCGGCGTCCCGGCCCGGGCTGTAGTCAGGGTGCTCACTCCCGCGTTCGCCAACTCTTCATCCTGCGTGGCGTTGGCCGCCCCGCTGACCCCGACTCCGCCGATGATCCGGCCGTCGATCGTGATCGGAATCCCGCCGGCAATCGGCGTGAAGAGCGAATCGAGCGGCCCGGCCGTGGAGACCTTTCCGCTCTTGATCAGCTCGTCCAACGATTTTGTCGGGAGTTTGAAGAGGGCGGCGGTGCGGGCCTTGCCGATCGAGAGGTTGGCGCCGGCGGCGAAGGTGCCGTCGAGACGTTCGAGCGCCACCAGATTCCCGCCCTCATCGACCACCGCGATCGCGGCGCCCGGCGCGTTGAGTTTCCGGGCCGCGGTCTTGACCGTCTCGATGATCTTTCCGGCTTCATCCAGGGTCAGGACTCGCTTTTCGGTGGCCGGAGCCTGGGCCCAGCCGGTGATCGTCAGCAGTGCGAGGGTTGCGAAGGTAATGAACAGGTTTTTCATGGTTTTCTTCTCTTCGATCGTGATTCTATCCGGGTCTTCAGTTATTATTAAAGCGGAAACTGATTGATAGTGAATTGATAATCTAAGTATCTGTTAAGTCATTGAACTGATCTGGGACCATGGTGCCCGACTTTTTGCCCGAGTCGCCTCCGGTGTTCATCCTCAAGCCGACCGATCAGCCAGTCCTCGTGTTGGCGTTGGGCGATTTCGGTTTTGGGACGGACGAAGACCGAAGTCTGGCGGGAACCGGCCAGCAACGAGTCGCAGCGGCCATGCTCAGGTCCCATCGCCGGCGCCCTTACGACCTCGCCCTCACTCTTGGAGACAACTTCTACCCGAACGGCATGGAGAGCCCGACCGATGCTCGCTGGCAGAGCCTGTGGGCCGACCTCTATGACGATTTAGATCTGGAGTTCTATGCCTCGCTGGGCAATCACGACTGGAACCAGGTGGACAGCCCCGCCGCCGAGATTCTCCATTCACAACTGAGTTCGAGCTGGCGCATGCCGGCCTCATACTACACCTTCCTGGCCGGACCGGCCCAGTTCTTCGCGCTCGATACCACGGCGGTCTCGGCCGCCCAGTTGCAGTGGTTGGACGAGGAGTTGGAGGCGAGCCGGGCGCGATGGAAGATCGTCTACGGCCATCATCCGATCTATTCGGGAGGGACCCACGGCGACAACCCGCGGTTGATCGAGATCCTGTTGCCGATCCTGAAGGATCGAGCGGACATCTATCTGGCCGGTCACGATCACGACATGCAACACCTGGGGCCCGAGGGCGGCGTCCATTTTTTCATCAACGGGGCGGGCGGGGCACCGCTGCGGGAGTCGCCTCCCGGTCCGCGCACGCTCTTCTCCGTCAGCGTCCATGGATTTCTCTCGCTCGAAGCGGATGCCGAACGGATGGAAGTGGCGTTGATCGACACCGACCTCAATCCATTGTATCGCTACACGCTGACCGGACCCGATCTGGAGCCCGGTGAAAGACGCACCTAAACCAGTCCAAACCACCCTAACCCAAGACAAGACGAACCTCGGGGTCTGATATCTACTTTTAGAGACAATCCCGACGGATCTTCAAAACTCAAAAGGAGGCTCCATTGACTAGACTGTTCATTAATCTGGTTCTGGGTGGAATCTGGCTCTCGATGCTGGTGGTGCAGGGGGATGTGGCCGTGCGAGCCGGCCGGTCCGAGGCGGATTCCAAGGAATATCGGGTGCTCGGGGCGGACAATAAGCGCATCGCGATCATCAATGCCAAGGGTGAGATCGAATGGGAGGTCCCCAACGGCGCGCGCGAAATTCACGACATCCAGATGCTGCCCAACGGCAACGTGCTCTTTCAATCCAGCTACACGACCGTGGTCGAGGTCGGCCGCGACAGCAAACAGGTGGTCTGGCAGTACGAGGCCAAGCCCAAGACCGGCTATACCGGGCGCGTCGAGATCCATTCCTATCAGCGTCTCAAGAACGGTCTGACCCTGGTGGCCGAGAGCGGCAACGCCCAGCTCGTCGAGGTCGACCAGAAGGGCGCCATCGTCAAGACCCTGGCCCTGACCGTCGACAATCCGAATGCTCATCGCGACACCCGGATGGTGCGGAAACTCGATAACGATCACTACCTGGTCTGTCACGAAGGCGACGGCAAGATTCGCGAGTATGATCCGTCCGGCAAGGTCGTCTGGACCTACGAGATCGATTTGAACGGACGCCCGGCCGCGCCCGGTCACGGTCCCGAGGGCCACGGCAACGCCATCTTCGGCGCGATCCGCCTGCCCAACGGCAACACCATGGTCGCGGGCGGCAACAACAATCGCGTCCTCGAGGTCAACCCCGCCGGGAAGGTCGTCTGGAGCATCGATCAGAAAGAGCTGCCGGGCATCACGCTCGCGTGGGTGACGACCCTCGAACTCCTGCCCAACGGCAACCTCGTCTTCGGCAACACGCACGCCGGACCCGAGAACCCGCAGTTGATCGAAGTCACGCGCGACAAGAAGGTCGTCTGGACCTTCAAGGACTTTCAGAATTTCGGCAATAACCTGTGTGCGGCCCAAATTCTGACCAGTGAAAAAGTGATTCGATAGCGCTGGATTACGAACCGGGGAACATGCGAAAGGCCATTGATTTCGTGTGTTCCTCGGTCTCGAAAGAAGACTTCAAGAGACATACTTTCAATCTCCCTCCGATTTTAATAATCAGACCAGCCGATGATCCTCCCGGCTAAGCCGATGGTGGTGATATTGTTGGCGGGTCGATTGAGTGGCGTGGCGCCGGCGCAATCGCGCTCAGGGTCAGGCGCAATCTTTTCATTTTCCACAATCCATCTTAAATTGGTGATCTATCATTGATCGAGCAGTACTCTCTGCAATAGAACATGACCAATCCGATTCCGTGATTAAACGTGAGATTCCGGCCCCGCGCCGGAGATCTTAGAAAGGGGTCCTCCAGGTGGAATTGCGAATACCAGTTACAGTTATCGCACTACTATTATTGTTGGGGTCGATCGTGGGTTGGGACTCGGGCCGGGCGGCGCAGAACAGTCAACCGGCGGACTGGTTGACCGATGGCGGAGACCCGCAGCGGACAGCCTGGCAGCAGAACGAAAAGATCCTCACGACGGCCAATGTCAAAGGGCTCAAACTGCTGTGGAAGCTCAAGCTCGATAACGAGCCGCGGCAGATGCATTCGTTGCTTCCGGCGCTGGTGGTGGGCCGGGTCAGCACCAGCGGCGGCGATCGACAGGTCGTGATCGTCACCGGCGTCTCCGACAACATCTTCGCGATCGACGCCGACAAGGGCGAGTTGCTCTGGAAGAAGCATTTTGAGAATACCTGGACGCCGCCGCCGAACGCCAGGGGCGCGGGCGTGCTCTGTCCGGGCGGAATCACCGCGACGCCGGTGATCGGTCCGGCCGAGACTCCGGGCAAGTATACGATCTATGCCGCTTCCTGGGACGGACGGCTGCACCGGCTGAATGTCGCGGACGGCGCGGAGGTGGCTCCGCCGGCCAGGTTCATGCCGCCCAACGGCAAGCCGTACGCGCTCAACCTCGTCAACAACGTGATCTACACCCACACCGCGCAGGGTTGCGGCGGCAATCCGAACATGGTCTATACCTACGACCTGGCCACGGAGAAGGTCGGTTCGTGGGGACCGGCGGGGGGCGGCATGTGGGGGCGGACCGGCCCCGCGATCAGTTCCACGGGCGTCATGTACACGGGCACCGGCGACGGGCGCTGGGATCCGGAGAACGGCATCTACGGCAACGGCATCATCGGGGTCAAACAGGATCCCACGAGCAAGGCCGTGAAACTGGTGGACTACTATGGTCCCTCCAATGCCGAGTGGCTTTTTAAGCGCGATCTGGACATGCAGGTCACTCCGGCGATCTTCAACTACAAGGGCAAGGAACTGATGGTCGATGCCGGTAAGGAGTGCCGGGTCTACCTGATGGATACCGAGTCGATCGGCGGAGACGACCATCGCACGCCGCTCCACCGCACGCCGCTGATCTGCAACGAAGAGGTCAACTTCGCCTCGGCGGGCATCTGGGGATCGATGGCCAGTTGGGCGGATGCGAAGGGCACCCGCTGGGTCCTGACTCCGTTCTGGGGTCCGAAGCACTCGGCCTTCAAGGCGTCGCAGGAGAACGGCCCGGTGAAGTATGGAGCCATCGCGGCCTTCAAAGTGGAGGAGAAGAGCGGGAAATGGCAATTGACTCCGGCCTGGATCTCACGTGATATGAACCGGGCGGAACCTCCGGTGATCGCCAACGGGATCGTCTTCGCTTACGGTAACGGAGAAGACACCGATCAGGCGGCCTTCGACATCGGACTGGCCTACAACAGCGCGGCCCAGCGCATCGCCAAGTCGACCCACGCCGTCCTCTACGCGCTGGATGCCCAGACCGGCAAGGAGCTGTGGTCCAGCGGCGATCAGATCGCGTCGTGGAGCCACTGGGGCGGGCTCTCGTTCGCCAACGGCCGGATATACTTCAATACGTTCGACGGTGTCCAGTACTGCTTCGGCATCAAGAACGGTTCCGAGAAGGTCACTCCGTAACATCGAATCAACCCGGGGAGTTCCATTATGAGAAGACTAGTTGTCGGAATAGTGCTCTGTTCATGGGCTTCTGGCTGGGCGGTCTCCGCCCAGGCTCAGGGGCGCGGCGCCACCGATTGGATGACGAATCATGGAGATGCGCAGCGTTCATCCTGGATTCGGACGGATGCGAAGATCTCGAAGGACACGCTTCAGAAACCGGGCTTTCAGTTCCTCTGGAAGCTGAAACTCAAGAACGAACCCAATCAGTTGAACTCGCTGCGGCAGCCGATCCTGCTGGAACTCCTGATCGGGTATCGCGGATTCCGGGCGTTGGGATTCGTGGCCGGCAGCTCCAACAAGCTCTTCGCGGTCGATACGGATCTCGGCCGAATGGAGTGGCAGAAGCAACTGCCGTTGTCCGCTCCGCCGGCCGGCGCGGCGCCGAGTCCGTCCGCGTCGTTGGCCTGTCCCGGCGGCATGACCGCCGGTGTGACGCGCCCGACCCTCGCGACGTTCCCGTCGGCATTGGCCGGCGGCAGCGGTTTCGGTGGACGCCGCAGCCCGGCTCGCAGCGCGGTCGGAGACCCGGGCCAGGGAGCCGTGACCCTGGCGCAGGTTCGACCGACTCCTCCGGTTCCGGCCCCGGCTCCGGTCGCGCCCGCGAAGCCTCCGGCTCCGTCGCTCCCGTCGTTGTTCGGCCGCGGGCCTTTTTTGATCCATGCGCTGTCGAGCGACGGCATGCTGCATACGATGCATCTGTCGAACGGCGCCGATGCGGAACCGCCGGCGAGATTTGTCCCTCCGAATGCCGACGCCCAGGGGCTGATCGTCGTCGACAACGCCGCCTATGTGATGACTCAGGGGGGCTGCGGCGGCGTCCCGAACGGCGTCTGGGCCCTCGACCTCGCCTCCAAACAGGTCGCCACCTGGAAGGGCCACGTTTCCGGATCGGCCGGC
>DATEFT010000531.1:0-4797 GCA_035280505.1 Blastocatellia bacterium
GGACCTCCGGGTTCGGGCGCGAATCGGCTATCTGCCGGAACAACCCTATTTCTACGACTATCTGACGGCGCGCGAGTTTCTGATCTATTGCGGTTCGCTCTGCGATCTCTCCCGCGACGAGGCCCGCCGCCGGGCGGCCGAGCTGCTGGACCAGGTCGGCCTGGCGGAGTCGGTCGACCGGCCGCTCCGCAAGTTCTCCAAGGGGATGCTGCAGCGGATCGGTCTGGCGCAGACGCTGATCAACGATCCGGAGGTCCTCTTTCTGGATGAACCGATGTCGGGGCTCGACCCATTGGGACGACGCGAGGTCCGCGACCTGATCGCGGCGTTGCGGGCGCGCGGCAAGACCATCTTCTTTTCGTCCCATATCCTGACCGATGTCGAGGCCATGTGCGACCGGGTGGCGATCCTGAACGGCGGGCGGCTGGTCGAATATGGTCGGCTCTCCGAGATTCTCAGGGCCCGCAGCAACCAGATCGAGGTGATCGTCAGCGGCCTGGATGTGGAGACTCTAACCGAGCTGCAGTCGATCGCCCTCGGAGTCCAGCCGACTCCCGAGGGGGCCAGGATTCTTTTGGGGAGCGACCACGAGATCGCCCAACTGCTGGCGGTCGTTCACGGGGTGGGAGGCCGTCTGGTCTCGGTGAGCCCGGTTCGCGAATCGCTCGAAGATTTATTTATCCGAGAGGTGGCCGGAAGTTCGCCTGGATCGGAGCCGGGGCGGTATAATCGTGCCAGGTGACTCTCTATGAAAAAGTTTTTATTTGCGATTTCAATCCTGTTATTGCTCGATGCTCATCAAGCATTGGCTCAAACCGGTAATCTCGACGATCTGATCAAGGCGCTGCAGGCGAAGTATCTTAAAGTGACGACGCTCTCGGCCGACTTCACCCAGATCTACACTTCGTCCAACGAGCGGCCGCGAACGGAGCGCGGGCATCTGTTGCTCAAGAAACCCGGCCGCATGCGCTGGGATTACAACACTCCGGAGAAGAAACTCTTCATCTCGAACGGCCGGATGATCTACGAATATGTCCCGTCCGAGAAGTACGTGACGCGGACGCCGGTCAAGGAGTCCGACGATCTGCGGGCGCCTTTTGCCTTTCTACTGGGGCGGGGAAACCTGCGCAAAGAGTTCGACCAGATCGAGTACTCCAAGGAATCTCCGACCAAGTCCTATCACAAGGTCCTGCGAATGGTGCCGAAACGCACCAATGAGTTCAAGGAGCTGCTGGTGGAGATCGATCCCGGGACGCTGCAGATCGCCCGCATCACGGTCGTGGACGACGACGGATCCCGGTCCGATTTTCTCTTCTCGAACATGCGCGAAAACATTCAGATCAACAGCGCGCAATTCATCTTTAAACCGCCCGCCGGCGTCGAAGTGATCGACAGCGACTGAGCCCGGATCACCTACGCATGGCCAAGCTACATATCTTTTCCGACTTTGACGGGACGATCACCGAGCAGGACACGCTGATCTTTCTGGCGTCCAATCTGGGGGGCGGGCCCGGGATGGTCGAGGCGATCGGCCGCCTGCTCAGCGAGGGCAAGTTGAGTCTGCGAGATGGAATCGCGGGCGAGATGCGCAGCATTCGGGCTCCTTTCGCCGAGGCCGAGAAGCTGCTGCGTGAGCAGGTGCGGATCGATCCGGGGTTTCACGCCCTGGCGGGTTGGTGTGCGGAACGGCAGATTCCGCTGACGATCCTGAGCGCCGGTTTTCATCAGATTATCGATCTCTTCATCTCACCCGAACAATTTCCCGGGGTCGAGATCTTCGCCAACGAACTGAACCCCGATCAGCGGACCGGGTGGCAATGTGTCTTCCGTGATCAGACTGACTTCGGTCACGACAAGGCTCAAGCTCTGCGGTCGGCGCGAAAACGCGGAGAGTATGTCATCTTCATCGGGGACGGTCTCTCTGATTGCGCCGCCGCCGCGGCCGCCGACGAAGTCTTCGCCAAACACTCCCTGGCCGATTACTGCCGCGAGCAGGGAATCAAAAGCCATGAATACCGAATGATCGGCGAAGTCCTGGAGCACTTGAAGCGGCGGTTCTGATTTGAACCGCGGAATACCGCGGAATCCGCGAAATAGATCGATTTTTCGTGTATTCCGCGTGTTCCGCTGCTTCTGTCTTCCCGGATCTGGGAATCGGTCGTCCCGCGACCGGACACCACACGTTGCCGATTTCTATAACTTACCGAAGCAAATCAATCAGTTAGCGCTCCGGTTCCACTGGCACGCGGATTGGCAGGGAGGATCCGCGCGGCGGTTGCTGACCCAACGACGGTGTAACAATCGGAGGGCCGCATGAAAAACAGAATATTTCTCGTGGTCGGGTTGTTGATCTTGACCGTTCCGGCCATGGTTTTTGACGCCAGCGGGCAGAAGAAGACGAAAGAAGGTGGCAATCAAACGCCTCGTCCGTCCAGGCGGCAGCAGCCCGGCGCCGGAAAAGGCGTTTCCGGCGATTGGTTGCAATGGGGAGGGCCTCGACGAGATTTCATTACCTCCATCACCGGGCTGGCTTCGACCTGGCCCGCCGGAGGTCCCCAAAAGGTCTGGAGCCGGCCTCTCGGCGACGGCTATTCGGGAATTGCGGTCGAGGGGAGCACGCTCTACACCACCTACCGGCGCGGGACCCAGGACGTGGTGACGGCCATCAACGCCCAGACCGGCAAAACGATCTGGGAATGCGCCTACGAGAACCCCTTCAAGAACGCCTGGGCGGAAGGGGTCGGCCCGGGACCCTATGCGATGCCACAGGTCATCGGCGACCGGCTCGTGACCGCCAGCTCGACCGGCAAAGTCCATTCGATCGATAAGAAGACGGGACGTTCGGTCTGGTCTCACGATCTCTATTCGGAGTTTGGCGGGACCCATCTCGAGTTCGGATATTCGTGTCACGCCCTGCCGTACCGGGACTACCTGATCTTTCTGGTGGGAGGCCGCGGGAACGGCGTGCTCGCTCTCAAGCAGGCCGATGGCGCGACCGTCTGGAAGGGGCTCGATTTCACCAATGCCCATTCTTCGCCGCTGCTGATCGAGGTTGACGGCCAGCCGCAGGTCGTCGCGCTGCTGGCTTCGGAGGTGATCGGCTTCAGCCCGGACAACGGCCAGTTGCTGTGGCGGCATCGTCACGACACGCAGTACGGGCTGGCGATCAGCACGCCGGTCTGGGCGCCGGGAAATCTCCTGTTCATCTCTTCGGCCTATAACGGCGGGGCGCGCACTCTGCAACTGAACCAGTCGGGAGGCAAGACCACGGTCAAAGAGCTGTGGCACAACAACCGCCTCCAATCCCATTTCGGTAGCATCATCCGAGACGGCGATCACGTCTACTTTTCCAGCGGCCACAACGGCCCGGCCTTCATGACCTGCGTCAATCTCCGGAGCGGCGCGATCGCCTGGCAGGAGCGGGGCCTGGAGAAGGCGCAACTGCTCGCGGCCGACGGCAAATTGATTCTGCTCGATCAGGACGGCACTCTGGCCCTGGCCCAGGCCACGCCCCGGGCGTTCCGCGTCCTGGCCAAGACCTCGCTGCTGCAGCGATTCGCCTGGACGCCGCCGACCCTGGCGGGCAAGAGGTTGTTCGTGCGGGATCGTCACAACCTCATGGCCTTGAATCTGGAGTAGAAGGCCAGGATCTTTTTTCTTGAATCGCGAAACACGCGGAACACGCGAAATTCGATCGACCTCGCGTGTTCCGCGTGTTTCGCGATTTGGAGCAAGGAGGAACCCGTGAACCAGGCAGTGCAAGATCTGCGTTACAGTTGGCGGATGCTGACGCGGCGGCCCGGCTTTGCGCTGACGGCGATTTTGACCTTGGCGGCCGGGATCGGCCTCAACGTGGCGATCTTCAGCGTGGTCAACTCAATCATTCTGCGCCCGCTGCCCTATCGTGAGCCTGACCGACTGGTTCAGATCTGGGAGAGTCGCCCGTCCGAGGCCGGCGATCACAATGTCGTCTCGCCCACCAACTTTGTGGACTGGCGCCGGCTGGCCCGGAGCTTCGAATCCATGAGCCTTTATGAGGGGTGGCTTCCTGCTTTCAATGAATCCGAGCAGACCACGCAACTGGTCGGGGCCGAGGTCTCGTCCGACTTCTTCGACGTGCTGGGCGTCGCGCCGCAACTGGGCCGGACTTTCAGGCCCGAAGATGAGCAGGCGGGGCGGGACCCGGTCGTGATCGTCAGTTACGGCTTTTGGCAGCGCCGGCTCGGCGGCGCGTCCGATGTCATCGGCAAATCCCTGACCCTGAGCGAAAAGAGCTATTCGATTATCGGGGTGCTCCGTCCCGACTACCGCCATCCCCGGCTGGTCTTCGATCAGCAGAGTGAAATCTGGCGCCCGCTCGGCGTCAGCGCCCATGCCCGGCCGGACCGGCGCGGTTCTCATTACCTGAACGCCCTGGGGCGGCTGAAGCCCGGAGTCCGGTTGGAAGAAGCGCGGGCCGAGATGAAGGCCGTGGCGCGGCAACTCGAACTGGCCTACCCGGAGACCAATCAGGACCGCGGCGTGACCCTGCTGCCGTTGCACGAGGAGGTGACGGGCAAGTTCAGTCTGTTGCTGCTGATCCTGCAGGGCGCGGTCGGATTGGTGTTGCTGATCGCCTGTGTCAACGTCGCGAACCTCTTGCTCGTCCGCGTCGCCGTCCGCGAGCGGGAGGTGGCGATTCGGCTGGCGCTCGGCGCCGGCCGGTGGCAGATCGCGCGGCTCCTGATGACCGAGAGCGTGCTGCTGGTGGTGATGGGCGGCGGCCTCGGATCTCTGCTGGCGTGGTGGGCGGTGGAT
>DATEFT010000532.1:0-18873 GCA_035280505.1 Blastocatellia bacterium
GCTGCCGCTGATTCAACAGGAGATCTGGAACGCCGTGGTCGCGGCCAACCTGCACCGGGACCTGGGTCTGGAGGAGCGGCCGGACCATGAAGCCTACGGCGAATTCATTCAGCATATCGACGGCTATCTCTGCGAGATCGGGGACCTGCAGATCCGCGACGGCCTTCACCGCCTCGGGCGCCTGCCGGGCGGCGAACAGCTCATCAACCTGGCCCTGGCCCTGATCCGGCTCGATGTTCCGGGCATGACCGGCATTCGCCGCGCCGTCGCCGAAGATTACGGGCTCGATTACGCCGCGCTGCCCCGTCACGAGACCGCCGATCTCGGCTCAATCTATTCGGGCGAATTGCCGGCGAGCCTCGCGGAGTTGACCGGCGCCAGTTCGCCGCTCAGCCACGGCGAGTTGCTGCAAAGCCTGGAGGCGGTGGCGCGGCGGCTGATCACGGATCTGGCCGAGACCGGCTTCGCGCCGGAGGCGATCGAGGGGGCGCTGGAGTCGTGCCGTCTGCCGGCGACCGGAAAGACCGGCGAGACCCTGAGAGGTCTGGCCGAAAAGATCATGCCCAACCTGCGCCGGACTGATGAAGAGCTGATCAACCTGCTCGACGGCCTGGAAGGGCGGGCCGTTCCGGCCGGACCGAGCGGCGCGCCGACTCGCGGGATGGCCAACGTCCTGCCGACCGGGCGCAACTTCTATTCGGTGGATGCCCGCGCGATCCCCTCGCCGTTCGCCTGGGAGGTGGGGCGCCGGCTCGGCGACGACCTCCTGCAACGATACCTGGAGCGCGAGGGGCACTATCCGGAATCGATCGGCCTGACGATCTGGGGCACGTCGAACATGCGGACGCAGGGCGACGATGTCGCGGAGGTGCTGTGGTTGCTGGGCGTGCGCCCGCAGTGGCAGGAGGAGAACCGGAGGGTCATCGGTCTGGAGGTGATTCCGCTCTCGGAACTGAAGCGCCCGCGCATCGACGTGACGGTCCGGATGTCCGGCTTCTTCCGCGACGCCTTTCCGGGAGTCGTGAAGCTGTTGGATGCGGCGGTCAACCGGGTGGCCGACCTGGAGGAACCGGAGACGGAGAACTTCGTGCGCAAGCACGTGCGGCGCGATGAGGCCGAGTTTGTTGAGCGGGGCGTCACGGGGGCGGCGACCAGGGCTCGATACCGATTGTTCTCCAACAAGCCGGGATCGTACGGGACCGGCATTCTGAGCGCCATCAGCGACTCGAACTGGGAGACGAGCGACGACCTGGCGCGCATCTATCTGGAGTGGGGAGGATTCGCCTACACCGGGACGCTCTACGGCGAACCGGCCCGCGATGAGTTTCAGCTCCGGCTGGCCTCCACCGAGATCGCGGTGCAGAACAAGGACAATTACGAGCACGACATCTTCGATAGCGACGACTACATGCAGTTTCACGGAGGCATGATCGCGGCCATCCGGTCGCTGGCCGGGCGGGCGCCGATGGCCGTCCTGGGCGATTCGGCGGATCCGGAAGCCGCCCGCAATCGCGACCTGCGAGAGGAGGCGCGCCGGGTCTTTCGGGCCCGCGTGGCCAATCCGAAGTGGCTGCGCGCCATTCAGCGGCATGGCTACAAGGGCGCCCTGGAGATGGCGGCGACGGTCGACTATCTCTTCGGCTATGACGCGACCGCGCAGGTGATCGAAGATTGGATGTATCAGCAGGTGGCGGAGAAGTATGTGCTCGACCGGACGAGCCGGGAGTTCTGCGAGCGGAGCAATCCGTGGGCGCTCCGCGAAATGACGGGACGCCTGCTGGAGGCGGCGGAGCGCGGAATGTGGAGCGCGCCGGAGGCCGAGACCCTGGCGCAGTTGAAGGCGGCGTATCTGGCGGGCGAGGGCCTTCTCGAAGCGAAAGGTGAACCATCATGAATCCCAACCGGCCGCATTTTCCCTTCTCCGCGATCGTCGGGCAGGAGCCGATGAAACGGGCCCTGATCTTCAATGCCATCGATCCTTCCATCGGCGGCGTGCTGATCACCGGCACCCGCGGCACCGCGAAATCGACCGCGGCTCGCGCCGTCGCGGCGCTGCTGCCCGAGATCGAGACGATCGCCGGCGACGTTTTCAACACGGCTCCCGCGCCGGGGCGGACGGATCGTTCAAGTTTCATTCCGACTCCCTTCGTCAACCTGCCGGTCGGCGCGACCGAGGACCGGGTGCTCGGCACGCTCGACGTCGAGCGGGTCCTGCAGTCGGGCGAGCGCCATTTCGAGCCGGGCCTGCTGGCTCGCGCCAATCGCGGCGTGCTCTACGTCGACGAGATCAATCTCCTGCCCGACCACCTGGTCGATGTCCTGCTGGATGCCGTCGCGATGGGCGTCAACCGCGTCGAGCGGGAGGGCATCTCCTTCACGCATGAAGCGAGAGTCATTCTGATCGGCACCATGAACCCGGAAGAGGGAGAACTGCGTCCTCAGCTTCTGGACCGCTTCGGCCTGTCCGTGGCGGTCGCGGGGTATTTCGATCCGGACCAGCGCAAAGAGGTCGTTCGGCGGCGAATCGCCTTCGAGGCCGATCCGGAGGCCGCGGCCGGGCGATGGAGCGAAGCCGAAGCCGAACTGTCGCGGCGCATCGAGCAGGCGCGGCGATCGCTCGCCGCGGTGGAGGTGCCGGATGTACATCTCGACGCCATCGTTCAGGCCTGCGCGGAGGCGAGAGCCGATGGATTGCGCGCCGACATCGTGGCCTACAAGACCGCCCGCGCCATCGCCGCTTTCGCCGGACGCCGGGAGGTGACCGAGGCCGATGCGGCGGAGGCCGTGGCCCTGGCGCTGACCCATCGCCGCCGTGTGGCCAATCCGCCGGGTCAGTCCGGAGGCGGTCCCGAACCGCCCCCGCCCGGCAATTCGAAACAGCGGACGGAACAGCATCCGGAAGAAAAGCGGGCAGAGGAAAAGCGGGCCCCACGCCCTCACCCGGCCGATCAACCCCGGCAGTCGGGTACGCCGCAGCCTGCGGAGCCGCCGTCGGACGACGGCCGGCCCGACCTCGATCAAGCCAGGGCCAGGGCCGGAGCCGCGGAACAGATCTTTCCCGCCGGTCAGGGCGTCAATCTCTCCCGGTTGATCGTCCGGCGGGATCGGCGGAAAGAGACGACGCCGATCATCGGAAAGGGCCTCTGGGCCGCCTCGCGCCGGTTGGGGCGAGCGGTGCGGGCCGTCCTGCCTCGCCGCTCCGAGAAGCTTGATCTGGCCCTCGAAGCCACGATCCGCGCAGCGGCGCTGGACGCGGATCGGGCCGAGCGGCCTCCACGAATCCGCATCCGGCCCGCACATTGGCGGCACCGCGAGCGGCAGCTTAGGACCCGCAACCTGATTCTGTTCTTGATCGATGCCTCCGGCTCGATGGCGGCCCGGCAGCGGATGCAGGCCGCCAAGGGGGCCGTCTGCTCGCTCCTCGAGGACTCGTATCAGAGGCGCGACCTGGTCGCGTTGATCGCCTTTCGCGGCGAGACGGCGGAGGAACTGCTGCCGCCGACGCGGAGCGCGGTCTTCGCCTACCGACGGCTCGCGGAACTCCCGACCGGCGGCCGGACTCCGCTGGCCGAGGGGTTGAGGCAGGCCCGCCGCGTCATTGAACGGCAGGCGCGCAAGGGCGAACGGGTCCATCCGTTGCTGGTGGTCGTGACGGACGGGCGCGCCACGGTGCCGGCGACCGGGGCTTTCGAGGCCGCGCTCGCCGAAGCCGCTCACCTCTGCCGGATGCAGGTCAAAGGGCTCTGTCTGGATCTGGAACTGGGGCCGGTCCGGTTGCGGCTCGCCCGAACTCTGGCTGAAACGATGGGCGCGACCTACGCCCATCTCTCGGAACTGCCGGCCCGAGCCTGGGGCCGGGTGATCAGGGATTGGGTCGCGGCCACCACCCAGATGGAGGCGTCGCAGTCGTGAGCGATCGTTCGGGAGAACCCAGAAAGCCGCTGGTCGAAGGCGAGGACTACTACCTCGAAAACGGCCTGCTGGTCTTCACCGCCGCGTACCACTTGAAGCGCGGTTACTGCTGCCACAGCGGATGTCGTCATTGTCCCTACGGCGATTCGGCCGACGAGCGGGCGACCGGGGCCGAGACCCCGGCCGAGGCGAAGGAGGATCCAATCGAATGGGACGGATGAGCCGGATGAAGATGAAGATCGAGCGTGAGAGGTACGAGTCGAGTCTCGGGCCCGGCCTGCGAGTGTGGCTGCTCTGCACGCTGCTGCTGGCTGGGTGCCGGCCCGCGCCGTCTCCGGCCGCGCTCTCGGCGGGTGCGGACGGTTCATTCCCGCGCACGGTGAAGATTCCCGGCGAAGCCGAGATCCTGATTCCGCGCCGGCCGCAGCGGATCATCTCGCTGACGCCGAGCCATGACGAGATTCTGTGTGCCCTGGTCGATGAGCGGCGGATTGCCGGGCTCTCCAGGTTCTCGCAGGACGAGACGACGAGTTATGCCGCCGAGGCCGGGCGCCGGATCAACGTCTTCGTCGATCGCAACGCCGAGCAGATCGTCTCGCTGCGGCCGGATCTGGTGGTGGCGGGGCGCTATGCCAAGGTCGATCTGAAGAGCCTGCTGGCTCAACTCAACCAGCCGATCATCGTCACGACCAGTTTCCGCACGCTCTCGGAGATCGAGGCCAACATTCGACTGATCGCGCAGGCTGTCGGCGAGGAGCGCCGGGCCGAGACCGTGATCGGCGAGATGCGGCAGAAGCTGGCCGCCGCGCGGACTCGGTTGCGCCCGGAACTGGCCGGGCGGCGGGTCCTCTATCTCGGAGTGGGCAAATTCGCGGCCGGGGCGGAGACCTCGTTTCACGAAGTCTTGACGGCCGCCGGAATGAAGAACGCCGCCGCCGAGAGCGGCCTCACCGGCTACGTCAAGGTCGCGGCCGAACAGCTCCTGCAGATCGATCCGGAGGTGATCGTGGTGGCCACCGGCTACGAACGCAATCGCGGGTTTCGCCAACAACTGGAGGCCGACCCGCAACTGGCCGCCGTCAAAGCGATCAAGAATCGGCACGTCATCGAACTGCCGGCGCGGGACGCGCTGTCGGTCTCGCACCACATCGCCGACGCGGTCGCGGCGCTCGTTGATGCGATCAATCAATCTTTTATCTTAAACCGCGAAATACGCTAAACACGCTAAATCATGAACACGTGGAAGGGACGGATGGATTTCAATGAAGAATAGATTTTCACCCATTCTGATGTTGGCCATCGGGTCGATGCTGTCGGCGGGAGCGGCGTTCGGGCAGACGGCGAGCGGTCTGAGCGGGCGCGTCACCGATTCGCAGGGCGCGATCGTGACCGGCGCGACCGTGAGGCTCTATGCGGGGCAGACGGGGACGCGGGCGACCACCGCGACCGATGCCGACGGCGGCTATCGGTTTGAGCGGGTGCCGGCCGGCGATTACGTGGTGGAGGCCGAGGCTCGCGGTTTCGGCCGCATCTCGCGTTCGATTCACATCGGACCGGGGGCGCTCGTGACTCAGGACCTGACCCTGGCGACCGCCGGGCCGAGCGAGACGGTGCTGGTGACGGCGGCCGGAACGCCTCAGACGGTCGACGAAGTCTCGAAAGCCCTCTCGGTCGTCAGCGCCCAGGAGATCGAGCGGCGCGGCGAGTACTCGATCGGCGAGGCCTTGCGGACCGTGCCCGGGCTGCGCATCCAACAACTCGGCGGCCCCGGCGCCTTCACGCGGATTCAGTCGCGGGGGCTGCGCGACTCGGATACGGCCATTCTGATCGACGGAATGCGGCTCCGCGATCCCGCCTCGACGCAGGGCGACGCGACTTCATTCATCGAGGAGCTGTTCACCGTCAACTCCGACCGGATCGAGGTTCTGCGGGGCTCCGGCTCCTCGCTCTATGGGACGCACGCCATCGGCGGCGTCGTCAACGTCATCTCGGATCAGGGCGGCGCGCCGACGCACGGGCAGTTGGAACTCGAAGGCGGGCAGTTGGGGCTCTTTCACGGACGGGCGCAGCTCGCCGGGGGAATGAACGAGAATCGGATCGTCTACAGCGGCGGGCTGGCGCTGCTCAACGTCAGTGACGGTCTCAATCACACTCCGACGCGCAGTCTCAGCGGGCAGAGTTTCGTTCAATACAACTTCTCGCCGAAGATCTCGCTCTCGTCCCGCATCTTCGGAAACACCGCGTTCCTGCAGCAGCCCGACAGCCCCTATGCTTTGCCGCTCGATGAGACGGCGTTTCCGCGGGGCAGCATCGTCAAGGCCGTGGCGCTGCCGATGGAGCAGCAGCGCCGGTTGGAGGCGGGGCTGCCGGTTCAAACCGGCAACGCCAACTTCGTGCCCAACCTGCGCGACCCCGACAGCCGGCGGGATTCGGACTTCATGGCGCTGGCCTTCACCTTCAATCAGAGCCTGAGCGATTCATTCAGCTATCGCGCGAACTATCAGCGAGTCAATACCAATCGGCAGTTCAGCGATGGGGCGCTGGGGGCGCGCTTCGAACCGTTCTTTGACAGCATTAGCAATTTTGACGGACGCCTCGACGTCTTCAACCTGCAGGCCAACGCCCGCCTGGGGCGATACAGCCTGTTGAGCGCCGGTTACGAATTCGAGCGCGAACGATATCTCGGGCGCGAGCGGGACCGAAACCCCGTTCCGGCCGCGCGCGTCGATAACGGAATCGACGTCGCGGAGCAGAGCCATGCCTTCTTCGTTCAGAACCAGTGGCGGGCGCTGGAGAAGCGATTGCAGGTCTCCGCGGCGCTGCGGCTGCAATCGTTCGACCTGGGCCGGCCAGGCTTCTTCGGCGGGGTCTCGGTCTTCTCCGGGCTGCGGTTCGAGGCGCCGAAGACCGCCTACACCGGAGACGGTTCGATCTCATATTTCTTCGCTTCGAGCGGAACCAAGCTGCGGGCGCACGTCGGCAACGGTTACCGCGCGCCGTCCCTCTTCGAGCGTTTCGGCTCCTCGTTCTTCGAGGGGAGCTTCACGGCTTTCGGCGATCCGCGGTTGCGCCCCGAACGCTCGATTGCGGTCGATGCCGGGATCGATCAGCGGCTGGCTCGGGATCGGGTTCAACTGAGCGCCACCTACTTCTACACTCGTCTGCAGGAGGTCGTCATCTTCGACTCGGACACGGTCCGGCCCGACACCGATCCGTTCGGCCGCTTCGGCGGTTATCGCAACAGCGGGGGCGGGCTGGCTCGCGGGGTGGAGTTGTCGGTCGCCGCGCAACCGCATCGCACGCTCGACCTGAGCGCCTCCTACACCTTCACCAACTCGGTCAATCGAGTCCCGGTTCAGGTCCCCGGCTTTCTGCAGACCTTCGTGCAACCGCGCCATCTCTTCACGCTGGCCGCCGCACAGCAGGTGACCCGCCGCCTGGACGTCATCTTCGATCTGTTCGCCTATGGCAGCTACTACTTTCCGCTCTCCGGGACCGGGCGGGCCTTCAAGTTCGGCGGCCCGGTCAAGGCCGATCTGGGCGCGAGCTACACCTTGCCGGTCAGCGACCGGACCGCGCTCCGTTTTCATGGAAAGATCGAGAACCTCTTCGACCGCGAATATTTCGAGAGCGGCTTTCGCACGCCGGGCGCGGTCTTCAC
The DNA here is from genome assembly GCA_035280505.1 of Blastocatellia bacterium. Lineage (GTDB taxonomy): Bacteria > Acidobacteriota > Blastocatellia > RBC074 > RBC074 > JAKEHZ01. The sequence goes on from DATEFT010000532.1 coordinate 7,574, forward strand.
CGGCGGCTTGAGCCTGAGGTTCTAACCGGATGGAGAACTCTTCGGTGAGTGCCCTGCTCACAGCCCGGGATCTCTCGTTCGCCTACGGCCACCGGCCCATCTTGCGGGGAGTGTCGTTGACCGTCGAGGCGGGCGAGTTCGTCGGTCTGATCGGCGCGAACGGCAGCGGCAAGACCACGCTGCTGCGCGCGCTGCTCGGGCTCTTGCCGGCGTCCGGCGAAGTGCGGTTGTGCGGCGACCCGTTGCCGTCATTGAGCCGCCGCGAGATCGCCATCCGCGCGACCATGGCCCATCAGGAGACCCGCGTGGATTTCGCCTTTGCCGCCCGCGAGGTCGTGGCCATGGGGCGCAATCCGCACCTGGGCCGCTTCACGCCCGAGATGGCCGCCGACCGGGAGGCCATCGCCCGGGCCATGCGCGAGACCAAGACGGAGGTCCTGGCCGAGCGCCCCGTGACCGAACTCTCCGGCGGCGAACGGCAGCGGGTCCATCTGGCCCGCGCCCTGGCCCAGGAGACCCGCATCATCTTGCTGGACGAACCGACGGCGAATCTGGACCTGGCGCACCAGTTCGACGCCCTGCAACTGGTCAAAGACTTCGCCCGGTCCGGCGGGGCCGTGCTGGCGGCCATTCACGATCTGACTCTGGCGGCGCGCTTCAGCGACCGCCTGCTGCTCCTCTCGGAAGGCCGCATCGTGGCCGACGGTCCGCCCGGAGCAGTCCTGACCGAGGAGCATCTTTCACGCCACTTCGCGCTGCGGGCGCGCATCTGGCGCGATGAGGAGACCGGCAGCCTGATCGTTTATCCCCTGGGGACCCATGGAGATCAGAAGTAAACTTATCAACACGCCGCGCGCCGTCCTGGGAAAGAGTCTCGGCGGGAGCCTCTCGCCGCGCGTCGGCCTCTATCTGACGGCGGTGACGGGGCTGCTGGCGATCGTCTTCATCGCCGGAGTCGCGGTCGGAAGTTCGTCCGTGGCCACCGAGACGGTGGCTCGCGTTCTGGCGGCTCATCTCTTGCCGTCGGGATGGGTCGACGTCAGCCGGGTCAGCGAGGCGGACCAGGCGATCGTCTGGTTGATTCGCACTCCGCGGGTGATGGTCGCCGGGCTCGTCGGCGCCGGGCTCGCCGTCGCCGGAACGCAACTGCAGGCGCTGTTCCGGAATCCGCTGGCTTCGCCCGATATCATCGGCACCAGTTCCGGCGGAGTGCTGGGCGCGGTCCTGGCCTTCTCGTCCGGATTGGCCATGCGCTCGCTCTTCTATCTGCCGTTGATGGCGTTCGCCGGAGCCTTGCTGGCGCTGTTTTTCGTCTACGCCATCTCCACGCAGCGCGGACGCACGCCGGTCACCACGCTCCTGCTGGCCGGAGTGGCGCTCAACGCGCTGATCGGCGCGGTCAACTCTTTTCTGATCAGCCTGCAGTGGGTGCGGTGGGAGGTCGCCCAGGAGATTCTCTTCTGGCTGATGGGCGGGTTGGACAGTCGCACCTGGCAGCACGTCTGGCTGACGTTGCCCTGCATGCTGGCCGGGTTGATCGTGGCCTTCGTCTATTCGCGCGAGCTGGATCTGTTGCTGCTCGGCGATGAGACGGCGCTCGCGGTCGGCGTGGATGTCGAACGGGTCAAGCGAATCATTCTGACGAGCGCCGCGCTGTTGACCGGCGCCGCCGTCGCCGTCAGCGGACTGCTCGGTTTCGTCGGGCTGGTCGTCCCGCACCTGGTGCGGCTCATCATCGGGCCGCGGCATCGGTCTCTGCTGCCCGCCACGGCCTTGACCGGGGCGGCCTTTCTGATCCTGACGGACATCCTGGCGCGGACGGTGCGCCCGCCGGAAGAGATCCGGCTGGGAATCATCACGGCGGCCCTGGGGGCGCCCTTCTTCCTCTATTTATTGATCCGGCACCAGCGGGCGGCCGGTGCGTGAAGATAGTTTTCAGTTTTTAGTTCTAAGGGGTCACTGGATTTTTTGCGGGAGGATGAGCGCCGAAGGCGCGTCCTAAAACAGCCAGGGATGAAACCCCTGGTCAGCTCGCGAGATCACACGCGTCCTGAAAGGACGCCATTACGACCGGGTGAGGTCGCGCCCTTTCAGGGCGCGTCATCGGTAATTGCTGTCCAGGGGTTTTACCCCTGGCTACTATCTTTCGCGCCTTTGGCGCTCAGATCGTAGAAATTAAAAACCAGGCTATCCCGTGAGGAGGTGAAGATGAACTCGGACGATCTGGACGAACGTCATGCCGAAACCATGCGTCGGCGCAAAGCCTCTTATGACACGCGCAAGGCGGCGGCCACGCGGGAGAAGGGATTGCTCATCGTTCATACGGGCACGGGAAAGGGCAAGACCAGCGCGGCTCTGGGGATGGTCTTTCGCGCGTTGGGTCACGGCATGCGCGCCGGCGTGGTGCAATTCACCAAGGGCGCGATTCCGACCGGCGAGGCCGCCTTCGCCGCGGAGATCGGAGGCCGCGTCGATTTCTTCACGCTCGGCGAAGGGTATACCTGGGAGACGCAGGATCGTCAGCGCGATACGGCCGTGGCTCGCCGAGCCTGGGAACAGGCCTGTGCGTTGCTGGCGGATCCTCAATACCAGTTGATTGTGCTGGACGAACTCAACATCGTGCTCAAATACAAGTACCTGCCGCTGGACGAGGTGCTCGAGGCGTTGCGGCATAAGCGCGAAGACCTGCACGTGATCGTCACGGGGCGCAACGCCGTTGACGAACTGATCGAACTGGCGGACCTGGTGACCGAGATGAAGATGATCAAACACCCGTACCGGGCCGGGGTCAAGGCTCAGAAAGGAATCGAGTACTGATCATGAACTCCGATTCGAAGAGCGTCGACCGGCCGTTGCCGGAAGGAATTCCGAACCGATTCGTCTTCGTAATGCGGGCGGACCGGGAGGTCAAAAAGATTCGCGTCCTGGAAGGTCAGCTCTTCGTCTGTCAGGGCTGTTGCTGCGGCCGGACGGAGCGCGGCATGCCGGCCCTGCCGCTGGATGAGTTCAAGCAGCAGTGGAAGGAGCGCGGCGTTCGATTGCGCGTGCACCTGACGGTGACCGGCTGTCTCGGCCCCTGCCCGCTGGCGAACGTCGTGCTGATTCTGTTCGATGGCGAGGCGATCTGGCTGCACTCGATCAATTCGCCGGAGCACGTTACCGAGATCTACGACTATCTCGAAGCGATGTTGCGGGCCGAGCAGTATCTGCCGCCGCCGGGACGGTTGGCCGATTGCCATTTCAATCGCCACCTCTTCGATACGGCGGCCGGCGACGGGTAGGATAAAGAACAGGAGGAACAGATGACGGCAGCGGCATTGATGGTTCTGGGCACGGCCTCTCATGCGGGCAAATCTCTGACGACGGCGGCGCTCTGCCGTATTCTGCGGCAGGACGGCTACGATGTGGCCCCGTTCAAGGCGCAGAATATGGCGCTCAACTCCTTCGCCACTCGCGAAGGCCATGAGATCGGGCGAGCCCAGGCCATGCAGGCGCAGGCCGCCGGGATCGAGCCGCACGTCGACATGAATCCGATTCTGCTTAAACCCACCTCGGAGGTCGGATCGCAGGTCGTGATCAACGGCCGGGTGCTGGGCAACTATCGCGGGGTCGATTATTACCGGCTCCGGCCGCAACTGCTCGAGGCCGTCAGCGAGGCCTATCGGCGGCTGGCGGCGCGGCATGAGATCATCGTGCTGGAGGGCGCGGGCTCGCCGGTCGAGATGAATCTCAAAGATCGCGACGTGGTCAATCTCAAGATGGCCGAGATTGCGAACGCCGCCTGTCTGCTGGTGGCGGACATCGACCGTGGCGGCGTCTTCGCCTCCCTCGTCGGGACCTTCGCGCTGCTGGAGCCGCAGGAACGCGACCGCTTCGGCGGCTTCCTCATCAACAAGTTTCGCGGCGATGTCGGTCTCTTTACGCCGGGCCTCGATTATCTCGAAGACCGATTGTCGCAACCCTGTCTCGGAGTGATCCCTTATCTGGCTCATCACGGCATCGACGATGAGGACAGCGTCTCGCTTGAACGCCGGGCCCGCCGCCCGGCGCCCGAGAGCCTTGAGCGCCGGGACCGGTTATGCGTCTGCGTCGTCAAGCTGCCCTACCTCTCCAACTTCACCGATTTTACGGCTCTGGAGAGCCAGCCCGAGGTGACGACCTACTACGCGAGCCGCCCCGAAGAGGCGCGCTTCGCCGACGTCCTGATTCTGCCGGGCAGCAAGAACACGATTCCGGACCTGCTGTGGCTGCGGGCCCACAGGTGGGAAGAGGCGATTGCGGATCATCTGGTTGCGGGCCGGCCCGTCCTGGGAATCTGCGGCGGATTTCAGATGCTGGGGCGCGAGATCCGCGACCCTCACCACGCCGAGAGCGAGGTGGAGGCCGTGCCGGGGTTGGGCCTGCTGGACGCCGTCACGGTTCTGGCTCGGGAGAAGGTCACGCGCCAGGCGACGGCGCGGCTTTCGGTTCCGCCCCGGCCGGCCGGTGATCAGCCCGATCCGCTCTTCGCCGGTTATGAGATCCACCTGGGAGAGACGCGGTTGGGAGAGAGCGTCCGGCCGCTCTTCCGGCTCACTCGATCGGGCGATTCCGAGAGTCGTCCGGACGGCGCCCTCACCGAGGACGGCCGCGTCTGTGGAACCTATCTGCATGGACTCTTCGATTCGGCCGCCGGCTTGAAGTTCTTTCTGGACCACTGGCGAAAGATGTGCGGAAAGACGGCGTCCGCGGCCGGCGTGATCGATCCCATGGCGGAACGCGAGAAACGTTACGATGCCCTGGCCGAGCATTACCGGCGCCATCTGAAGATGGATCTCATCTATCGCATGCTGGCGCGGGCCGGATAGACCATGCTGATCTCCGATTGGTCACTCATGTGGTTGGCCGCGGCCTATGTCCTGGACTGGTTGATCGGCGACCCGGCCTGGCTGCCGCATCCGGTGCGCTGGATGGGGCGATCGATTCAGGGCGGCGAAGCGGCGCTGCGAAGAGTCGTTCGAACTCCGCGCGGCGAACTGTTCGGCGGCCTGATCTTGAGCCTGGCGATCGTCGGAATCTTCGGCGCCGGCAGTTGGCTCCTGCTCCTCGGTCTGCGCGATTGGGATCGACGGCTGGCGCTGATCGTCGGGCTCTACCTGGCGGTGACGACGCTGGCGACCCGTTCCCTGCTCGACGAGGCCCGGGCCGTCGAGACGCTGCTGGCCGCAGGCGATCTGGTCGCGGCGCGGCGGCAGGTGGCGCGAATCGTCGGGCGCGATACGCAGGAGCTGGACGAACCGGGGGTGACTCGCGCCGTGATCGAGACGCTGGCCGAGAGCGCGTCCGATGGAATCGTGGCCCCGATGTTCTACCTGGCGCTCGGCGGCGTCCCGGCCGCGCTGGCTTACAAGGCCGTCAACACGCTCGATTCGATGATCGGGCATCGCGGCGATCGATATGAATTTTTCGGCAAGTTCGCGGCGCGCCTGGATGACGCGGCTAACTTCGTTCCGGCGCGATTGACGGCGGGGCTGCTGGTCACGGCGGCCTGGATCTTGAAGTTCGATTGGCTAGGCGCCGCTCGAATTCTCCGTCGCGACGGAGCCAAACATGCGAGCCCCAATGCCGGGCGGCCCGAAGCCGCGATGGCGGGCGCGCTCGGGGTGCGGTTGGGCGGCACGAACTATTACGAAGGCGAGGCGCATCACGGTCAGGAACTGGGCGATGCAGGGCGTCCGCTCGACGGGCGAGCCTTACGAGACGCCCGGCGATTGACGGCTGGCGTCTCCTGGTTGATGCTCGCCTGGTCTCTGTCGGCGCAGTTCTTGATCTCCCGGTTACTACTTTTTTTGTTAGCACGGCGGCTATGATGAATGAATCGTCAATCGAATTGGCGCGTCTCTCCAGACATGGCGGGCGAGTGTATGAAGCGGCCCGGCGTTGGGGGATCGATCCCGACGAGGTGATCGATTTCAGCGCGAACATCAATCCGCTCGGCGCGCCGCCGGGAGTGATCGCGGCCATCCGGAACGGGCTGGCTCCGGTCGCCCTCCGCACCTATCCCGATCCGCACGCTTTCGTCTCCGCCGTGGCGGACAGACACCGGGTGGATCCGGACCAGGTGCTGGTCGGCAACGGCATGGCGGCCCTGATCTTCGCTTTGTGGCGGGCGATCCGGCCCGGCAGGGTCCTGCTGTTGGAACCGGGCTTCGACGAGTACCTTCGCGCCTGCGCCGCCGTCAAAGCCGAAGTGTTCAGCCTCGGATTGAGAGAAGAGCGAGGATTCAGTCCCGATTTTGCCGAGCTGGCCGAGGCCCTTGTCGAACGCCGGTGCGATCTGGTGGTCCTCAACTCTCCGCACAACCCGACCGGCCGGCTCTACGAGCGCGCGGAGTTGCGGGCCCTGGCCGAGGTTGCGGAACGCCACCGGGTCGCGGTCATCCTGGACGAGGCCTTCATCGATTACGTTCCTCAATCGAGCCTGCTGCGGTTGGCGGCGGCCGGATCGCGGTTTGCCGTGCTGCGTTCGTTGACCAAGTTCTATGCGATGCCGGGGCTGCGCCTCGGTTATGGCGTGTGTGGGGCCGAACTGGCGGCCGCCGTTCGCGAACAGATCGATCCCTGGCCCGTCTCCGCCATCGCCCTGGAAGCCGGAGTGGCGGCGCTGAGCGAACCGGAGTACGATGCCCGGTCGATTCTGGTCAATGCGCAGGCTCGCGAAGAGTTCGCCGCGGCTCTCCGCGGAATCGGGTTGCAAGTCTTTCCTTCTTCGGCCAACTTCTTGCTGGCCAAACTTCCCGGCGGTTCCGGCGCGGAGTTGGCCGGCCGGCTCGAGGCGGAGCGAATCTTGATCAGGCGCGGCGATTCGTTTCGCGGGCTGGGAGATCGGTACATCCGCCTGGCGGTCAGGTCCGAAGAGGACAACCGGCGATTGGTCTCTCTGATCAACGCCTGGCTGGAGTTGAACCGCGAAATACGCAAAACACGCGAAATTTAAAGTGAGTGAACTATGTTGACCTTGATTCTCGGCGGAGCGCGCAGCGGCAAGAGCCGTTACGCTCAATCGCTCTGCCAGGGTTCGGCGCCGGTGATCTATCTCGCTACCGCTTCGGTCGGGGAGACCGCGAGCGATCACGAGATGCGAGAGCGCATTGCCCGCCATCGGGCCGATCGCCCCGCCCACTGGCAGACGCTTGAAGAACCGCTCGATCTGCCGCGAGCCGTCCGGGAGGCTCCGGTCGAGGCGGCCCTCTTGATCGATTGCGTCACGCTCTGGCTCTCCAATCTGATGTGGGAGTTCCGAGCCGAGACCGTCGCCGGGCAAGAGTCCAGGATCCTCGCCCGAGTTGACGACCTGATCGATGCCGCCGGCGGGCGGGCTGGTGAGATCCTCGCCGTCAGCAACGAGGTCGGCAGCGGATTGGTGCCGGAACATCCGGTAGGGCGCGGATTCCGTGATCTGCAGGGCTTTGCCAATCAACGCCTCGCGCAGGCCGCTGATCGGGTGATCCTGATTGTGGCCGGGCTACCACTCAACCTGAAAGATGAGTCTAGGGAGGTCTAGGAAAGTCGAAAACCGTTTTGGCTCCGACGTTCATAACAAAGAGAACCATCTTGAACTTTGACTTCTCCAAACCTTCCCCGACTTTTCTATACTTTTCTATACTTTTCTATACTACTTATGATTGATGAGACCATTCGAGAGATTATACCGATTGATGAGGACTGGATCCGGCGGGCCGCCGAGCGGCAATTGCAATTGACCAAACCGCCGGGCAGTCTGGGGGCGCTCGAAGAGACGGCCAATCGCCTGGCCGCCATCGGGCAGACCTTGAGGCCGCAGGTCTTTCGCCAGCGCCTCTATGTCGTGGCGGCCGATCACGGCGTCGCCGCCGGGGGCGTCAGCGCCTATCCTCGCGAGGTGACGGCGCAGATGGTCTACAACTTTCTGCGCGGCGGAGCCGCGGTCAATGTCCTGGCGCGGCATGGCGGGATCGAGGTCTGTGTGGTCGATGCGGGCGTGGACGCCGATTTCGATGAATCGCCCGGGTTGATTCGAGCCAAGATCATGCGGGGCACCGCCGACTTTACGTGCGGTCCGGCCATGACCGCGGCCCAGGCTCTCCGGTCGGTGACCACCGGGATCGAACTGGCCGTCGAGGCCGCGGCGGCGGGCGTCGAATTGATGGGGATCGGAGAGATGGGAATCGGCAATACCACGGCGGCCAGCGCGATTACGGCGGCTCTCACCGGGCTCGCGCCCGCAGCGGTGACCGGGCGCGGCACGGGCATCGACGACGCGGGGTGGCGGCGAAAGATCTCGGCGATCGAGCGCGGGCTCGAAGTCAACGCGCCGGACGGACGCCACGCGCTCGAGGTCCTCACGAAGGTCGGGGGCGCGGAGATCGGCGTGATGACGGGGCTGGCCCTCGGCGCGGCGTCCCGGCGGATTCCCATCGTGGCCGACGGATTCATCTCGACCGCCGCCGCCGCGCTCGCCTGCACGTTCTGTCCGCCGGTGCGCGACTACCTCTTCATCGCGCATCGTTCCCAGGAGGTCGGGCACGCCGCCCTGATCGAATTGGTCGGACGGCCGCCGCTGCTCGATCTGCAACTGCGGCTCGGCGAGGGCACCGGGGCCGCCCTCGCCATGCATCTGATCGGGGCCGCCGCCAGGTTGCTCGGCGAAATGGCCACCTTCACCGAGGCCGGAGTCAGCGATAAGGAGCCGTGATGCCGAGACCGCTGCGGCTTTTTCTGATCGCCGTCCAATTTCTGACGCGGCTGCCGGTGCCGCGCGACCTCAACACTTCCGAAGAAGAGCTGGGAGCGGCCGCCGCCTTCTTTCCCCTGGTCGGCCTGCTGGTCGGCGGGCTGGGGGCGTTGCTCCAGGTCCTGCTCCTGAATCTGCTGCCGCCGTCGACTTGCGTGGTGCTGGTGCTGGTCTACGCCTCCGTCATGACGAATGCGCTGCACGAGGATGGGCTGGCCGATACCGTCGATGGATTCGGCGGCGGATGGGGGCGCGAACGGGTCCTGGAGATCATGCGCGACAGCCGCGTCGGAACCTTCGGCGCGCTGGCGCTGGTCTTGCTGGTGCTGGCGAAGTACAACTTTCTATCGGTGTTGGATCCGGCCGGGGTCTGGCGCTGGCTGATCGTCGCGCACACGGCGGCGCGGTGGACGATTCTGCCGCTCTGTCTCTGGCTTCCGTACGCGCGCTCGGATGGACAGGGCAAGCTGGTCGCGCGGCGGGTGGGAAACGGCGCCATGGCGATCGCCACCCTGACCTTCCTGGCGACCCTCGCGCTGCTGCCCTGGCCGTCGGCGGCGATGGTGCTGGCGGTCGCCGTCGCCGTCGTCTCGGCGAGCGGTTGGTACTATCGATCTCGAATCGGAGGGATTACCGGCGACTGCCTGGGCGCGACCAATCAGTTGACGGAGGTGGCGGTCTACCTGGCCGCCGTGGCGGCGTCGCGATACCAGTAGCGGCGGATCATTTGATGCGTACGACGACCAGGGTCTGGTCATCCTGCGGTTGAACCGAGCCCAGGAATTTCTCCACGTCGGCCATCACGAAGTTACAGACCTGGGCCGCGGGCAGGCCGTCGATTCCGGCCGCGAGCTTCATGAGCCTCTCTTCGCCGTACTCTTCGCGCTTGCCGTTCATGGCCTCGGTGATTCCATCGGAATAGAAGAGCAGCGTATCGTCGGGCTCCAGTTGAAGGGTGGCGACCTTCAACGAAGAGTTGAAGATCTTGCCGTTATTCAAACCCAACCCCATCCCCGGAGATTTTAAGAGCTGCGTCAGCCGGTCGGACGCCCGGCAGTAGACGGTCGGGTTGTGCCCCGCCCGAGCATAGACCAGCGTCCTCCGCGCCGGATCGATGATTCCCAGGAAGAGCGTCACGAAGACCTTTCTTCGGCAGACTTCATACAGATGGCGATTCACTTCGCGCAGCACCTCGCCGGGGTCGGTGACATCTTCCAGGACCGAATCCAGCAGGCCTTTGGTCAGAGTCATGTAGAGCGAGGCGGGCACCCCCTTGCCCGAGACGTCGGCGACCACGATCGCCAGCCTCCCTTCCGGGAGGGTGATGAAATCGTAGAGATCTCCTCCGACCTCCCTCGACGGTTGACAGACCGCGGCCAGATCCAGGCCCTCGATGGTCGGCGGCGCCTCGGGCAGCATCTGTTGTTGCGCGCGGCGAGCCACCTCGAACTCGGCCTTGAGGCGTTCCCGCTCGGGCCGGGTCGGGAACATGCCGGGCGGAATGGCGATCTCCTCCGGCCTGACCTCACGAGCTTTCCGGAGCCCGGCCAGTCCGGCCGCGATCAGCGCGACCAATCCGATCCGAATGCTCCAGCCCGATTGCTGTAGCGAGAAAGACGATTGGGCGCACAATGCGGCCGAGTTGACCGCCGCCTCCGAGGCCATACTGGCCGCCGTCACGGCCAGGACCCCGTACCGGTGGTAGAGGTCGGTCAGGAGCAGCGTGGACGCGAGCGCGGTCAGGATCAGTCCGGCCGACGAGACATAGACGAGATCCGTTCCGGCCAGGGCCAGGAACGTGATGATGAAGAACAAGGCTCGGGCCAGCCCCCGGCGTTTGACGAAGGCGCCCACCAGGGAACCGGCGAACATGAAGACCGCAAAGATGAAGTATGGCCCGGAACCGGCGAACGAGGTGAGGGCCGGCGCTCGGGCGACCAGCAGGTCTTCAAAATCGGCGGCATTCAGCTCCGGCTTGAGAAAGATCGTCGCGACCGCCGCCAGATAGGGGATCGCGCTCAGGACCCCGCCGCCCAGCAGGCCCGCGAGCAGACTGGTGAGGACCGGTTTCGTCAGCAGCTTGCCGTTGAACAGCAATTCGAAGTCGATGGTTCGCCGCTCGGGATCTTTGATCGCGAGCGAGAGCCCCGCGGCCGCGCAGAAATAGAGCCCGGCGGCGATCGCCAGCGTGATCAGCAGAAAGAGAATCCAGATCAAGAGCGGCCCGATCCAGTAAGGACCTGAAATGCCGGTGAAGTTCGTCTCCTGGTGCAGCCCGTCGCTCAGGTTGCCCAGGCCCCCGATGAACAGGCAGAGCAGGAAGCTGAATCCCAGAAAAGTCAGCGTTAAGCGATGCAGAATCTGTTTCAACGCCAGGCCGACAAAATAGAAGACGGCGATCAGAATGACGAGCGGCCAACCCACCAGTTGATCGGTGTTGGAGAGGATTTTGATGAACAGTCCGCGCCGTCCCTCCATCTGGCTCCGAAATTGGGGCGCCAGGGTCGCGTCCAGGGAGACCCGTTTGACGGCGGAGTCGAGGACCAGC
>DATEFT010000533.1:0-8317 GCA_035280505.1 Blastocatellia bacterium
CGGATCTTGAATCGGCAAAAGACCATGACCTTCAACGATGTCGCCGGAATTGACGAAGCCAGGGAGGAACTCCGGGAGATTGTCGAATTTCTGCATGAGCCGGAGAAATTCCAACAACTGGGAGGACGCCTTCCAAAGGGGGTGCTGATTATGGGACCGCCCGGTACCGGCAAGACGCTGCTGGCGCGAGCCATCGCCGGGGAAGCGGACGTGCCTTTCTTCTCCATCTCCGGCTCGGACTTTGTCGAGATGTTCGTCGGAGTTGGCGCCGCGCGCGTGCGCGATCTCTTTCGGCAAGGTAAGAGGAATGCGCCCTGTGTCATCTTTATTGATGAACTCGATGCCGTCGGGCGTCATCGTGGGGCAGGCCTCGGAAGCGGTCATGATGAGCGTGAGCAGACCTTGAACCAACTATTGGTCGAGATGGACGGTTTCGAGTCGAATGAGGGAGTGATCATTATTGCCTCGACCAACCGGCCGGATGTGCTCGATCCGGCTTTATTGCGTCCCGGCCGCTTCGACCGCCGAATAGTTGTTCAACGGCCTGATGTCAAAGGGCGGGAAAGCATTCTGGCGGTCCATATGCGTTTGCTTCCTTTGGCGGAAGATGTCGATCTCTTGGTGATCGCCCGTGGGACTTCCGGTTATACCGGCGCAGATCTCGCCAATCTGGTCAACGAGGCGGCGCTCAATGCGGCGCGTTACCATCAGCAGACCATCACCATGGCCGATTTCGATTGGGCCCGAGACAAGACGTTAATGGGCTCGGAGCGCCGCTCTCTGATCATCTCCGAAGACGAGCGGCGGACTGCTGCTTATCACGAATCGGGCCACACGATCGTCAGCCTCAAGATTCAAAACACGGATCCGATTCATAAGGTCACAATTGTTCCCCGTGGGGCGGCGCTCGGGATCACTCAGCAATTGCCGATGGATGATCGCCGGCTACAGTCGCTTGAATACCTTGAGAGTTCGATCGCGATTTTGATGGGCGGCCGGATCGCCGAGGAGGTCTTCCTCGGCCGCGTTACGACCGGCGCCGCAAATGACGTCGAACGAGCGACGGAACTGGCGCGCAAAATGGTTTGCGAGTTCGGCATGTCGAGCCTGGGACCTGTCACTTTTGGCAGGAAAGAAGAGAATATCTTTCTCGGTCGCCAGATCGTGCAGCACCACGGATATAGCGAGAAGACCGCGATTGAGATCGACCAGGAGATCAATCAGATAATCATGAATCAATACGAACGGGCGCGCCGGATCATTATTGAGGGAGGGGCGGCCGTCGAGCGCTTGGCGCAGTCGTTGCTTGAGCGTGAATCTCTCAACGCCATCCAAATTAACCACCTCATCGCTGGGGGGGCCGCCGGATAATGCTGATTGGCTCCCGGCAGGGTTGTCTTTGTCAGAGCCTAATCTGTCTCTTAAAATTACTGAGCTGACAGACCGTTGATTATGAATTCGGCATCCGCGACCTCTGGGTCCTCAGGTTGCGATTGGTCAGTCAGGGCTGTATCTGTAAATGATTGGATTTATTGAGTTAAAGTTGAGACGGCGAGATTTGAACTAGCGGCCTCTTGCACCTCAAGCAAGATGCATTTAATTCCTCGATCGTCCCTGGTGATCAAAAGCCTGTTAAATCCGCTACTTTAGATCCTCCTTCGTCCCCGTTGATCCCTGTTTATCAACCGAATATGTCCCTCCAGTCTTAATGCCAGCTCATTACTTGTGACGTTGATTGTTCGGATCGGATGATCAATATCTCTCGCCTGAGGCGGTCGCCAATCTCTACCGGATTGCGCCGGAAACGCTCAACAATATTTCCAAACATGCGCAGTCGAGCCAGGCGGAGGTCATTCTCGAAAGCCGCGCGGGCCATCGCCTGACGACCCGCGGGATCTTCCAGGGTCTATGGAAGACTCAGACCTGCGCCAGGTTGCTGAAAACCAATCTTTTGTTACTGGGCCGCAGTACGTCAAAGCCCTGATGGCTGACCTGGACCAATTCACTTAAAGCCGGTTTTATATGCTGAATAAAACGATTGTCCAGATCGAGAACGGAAAGCTGTCGATGCCTTACCGAGTGGGCTCTTCTTTCGTCTGCTCGCGGTTGAAGCTGAACCTGGAATGGTTCTCCCTCAGCGAAGTATCTGCGATGGAAATCCCCCGAATCTAACGGTCAACAAGGAACACGTGAGACAGGGATTTCCCGATCGGGGCCATAGATTCGATTATTTCTCCAAATTCAGTCGAACCCCATTTCGCCAGCGGCTGGTCGTACGCTGAGTCGAACCGCGGGCCGAATGGGTAGAACCGTCTCCGGAAGGCCATTATCAAAAGCGGCACACGAAATGCCACAGATGAATGCAAGAGCCGGATAAAAAGTCAAGCGCACGTCATTCGGTTCGGGAGTGGGGCGATCTTTTAAATCAGGCCGAGTAACACCGGGGCACCCGTTTAACCGCGAAAAGGGCCAGCTACTAAGTACTTTGAAAGCAAGTCTCTCGAAGTTCTATTCGAACCCGTGAAATACACGAAAAATAGCTGATTTAGTACGTTACGGCAAAACGCCGTTTCGCATGTTCCGCGGTTTGTAAAACGAATTTGTTCACAGAGTACCTTCATTTATTCGCATCTCTATCGAACTTGATTGCTCTGATTCAGCTATTTTCCAATCTCCACCTACAGATGACAGACAATAGCTTTCAATACCAATTAAACGGAGGCAGATATGAGTTTTAACCCATTGGCTGAGAAAGGTATTCCGATCGAGCGGCAATTACGCAACTGGTCGGAGTTGAACGTACAACCATATGATAAGCATCAGGTCGATCCGTACACGCGCGTCCGGGTGATCACGATGAACGGCATTGAAGTCGAGTCGATCATCTTCTCGCACCAATTCGCGCGTCATACCGATGCCCTGGAGATCAAACGAACCCTGGCGATGACCCGGCGGATCGAGCAGCAGCAGCAGAAGGCCATCAACTGGTTGACGCCCGGTGAGGAATCGACACTCGAGGTCACGATTGGCTATGAGCAGGCCGCAGTCGATCTGACCGCGTACATTGCGCGCACCGAGCCGGATCCGTATCTCAAACAGACTTTCGACTTCGGACTGCTCGAAGACTTCGATCACCTGTATCGTTATGCCAATTTGCTGGATCTGACCGAAGGTAAGAAGGCGGAGCAGATTACCAAAGGGCTGACCGAGATTATGCCGGGCCGCCCGACGATCTATGAGCACCGCCATCCTTTTGACGATCTTCGCGCGCATTACGATCAGCACACGGTCAATCCGCTCTCGCGCCTGCACGCCTTGACCTTGACGGCGGCCGAGCAACAGACAATGAACTTTTATATGAACATGGGCAATCGTTATACGGAACCGATCGCCCGAGCCCTCTATCTCGAAATCGGCATGATTGAGGAGCAGCATGTCACGCAATACGAATCGCTCCTCGACCCGCTCGAGTCGTGGTTCCAGCAGGAAGTTTTTCATCAATACAATGAGTGTTATCTCTACCACTCGTTCATGCGCCAGGAGACCGACCCGCGGATCAAGGCGATCTGGGAACTGCACCTGGGAATGGAGATCGAGCAGTTGAAAGTGGCCTGCGAGATGATGCGTCGCTATGAAGGGATCGAAGCCGAGGAGATTCTCCCCGCGTCATTGCCGGAACCGCTTCTATTTCAGGAGAATAAAGAATATGTGCGTGAGGTTCTGGCCAGCCAGGTCAATCTGCGCACGGTCGGAACGCAATTCGTCCCGCTCGACGAGTTGCCGGAAGACTCCCATTATTTCGAGTATCAGCGACTGGTTAATAGCGGCGGGTTGGTGCCGTCCGAGCAGGTCATTGAAGATCACATCCTTGTGCATGGCGGTGATTACCGCCACACGCCCAACGGCCCGCATCCGGTCGAATCGCTAGAGTCGCCACGAACCGCCACCCGGCAGGCAGGAGGGAGAAAACAATGAATCTGATGACTGTTACTTATGAAACAGGCGCGAAGACCATGCCGATCGGCATGACCGTCACCGGGCCGGAGAGTGAGCTGAGCAGTTCGGAGTTGATGAGTTTTGCCGAAGAGATGCAGTCTAACAGCATTCTATTGGCCAATCTGATCAGCGCCTTTGCCGCTCACGAACGCGGCGGCGTTCACCTGTATCGCACCGCCATGGGCCTGACGCAGTTCCAGGAATGGCGCCGGAAGTACGAAGAGTTTCTGACGCAAACCGTCGAACATGTGCGCATCCTTTCGGAATTGACTATCGAACTGGGCGGGGACCCGGGGTATGTCAGTCCCCAGGCGCGCATGACCGAGTTTATGAACACTAAACTTATGGAATCGGTCTTGTTGGACGGCTCCGTCGACGGCCTTACTCGCGAGCTGACGATCCTGGAAGCCGTGCTGCTGGCCGAGCGGAAATGTCACGCCAATTGGGATCTGCTCAGTGAGCTGTGCCGGCGACTGCCAGCTTCGGACGATTCACAGGCCATCGAACGAGCCGTGACTCAGGTCAAAATAGAGGAGGACGAGCATGTCAGATGGGCGCAACAAACCTGGCGGGAGACTCTTCTAACTCAACTAACGCCGAGCGCGGTAGTTGGCTGAAAGGGGTGGAGGCTTTTGAATCCCCACACCGGCAGCGGAAAGTTCCAGGACCGCGTGGGCCGTATCCTGGGCCTTTCCGTTGCGCATCGTCATTCTGCGCCGCCGATTAAGACGACTGATAAACCGCGAAATTAGC
The DNA here is from genome assembly GCA_035280505.1 of Blastocatellia bacterium. Taxonomy (GTDB): domain Bacteria; phylum Acidobacteriota; class Blastocatellia; order RBC074; family RBC074; genus JAKEHZ01. The sequence continues at coordinate 4,750 of DATEFT010000533.1, forward strand.
CCCTCTCCCGAGCTCCTTTCAGCACTCAGACGGCAGGGTGACTGAGCGGGCCAATGCTCTCCTCCGGGTTCTGAATATAGCCACGGATTTGTTCTACGAGCGGAGTCGTCTTCCAACGCGGCCCACCGAGGGAATTGAGTTTGTAAAGTCCCAGGTCAATATAATAGTGATCAATCGGCCGGCGTCCCAATCGATAGCGCCAGTCCACCATCGTGAAGAGCGGAAACCAGGTATAGCCGATCAACGGCACGCCCGCGGCGCGGAGGTGTTTGGCCGCGGCCACCGAGGTCTGCAACCACTGCGAGCGGACCTCGTCGGCTCCCAATGCGCTCGTTTCCGTGATCATGATCGGGGCCTGGTAACGATGATAATAGTCCTCGATCAGCGCGGCAAAACCGGCGCCGTCCTGCTCGACTGCGCGATAGCAGATCTTTCCTTTTCCGTTGACATAGATCTGTTGGGTCGACCACTGCGGGTAAAAGTTCATTCCCAGCACGTCAATCTCGATGCGGCGCGCGACGAGGTCAGCCAGGTCCTCCGGCGTCACGCTGTTTCTGAGCAGCCAGCCGAGCAGCGGGTGATCGGCAGCGACCCGCCCGGTGATCAGATCGAAGAAGAGATAACCGCGCCGCTGGTCTTCGAGCGCCAGCACCTCCAGTTCGCGCTGAATCGGACGGCTGAGCCCCGTCGCCTCCACGTGCACGATTCGCGCGCCGGGATCTACCGACTTGATCGCCTCGACCGTTCCGAGAACTCCCCGGACGATCTGGAGCATGATCCGGATGTATCCGGCATCGCCGCGCAGATAGGGGGGCCAGACCCCTCGCCGACCGCACATCAGCGCATTGACCAGGGGTTCGTTGAGCGGCGTATACCATCGAATAAGCCGCGCGTATCGTTCGGCGAAGGCTTTGGCGTAGGCCGCGACGGCGCGCGGGTAGTCGTTGCTGGCGAATTCGCGCCGCAGCCAGAAGGGGCAGCCATAATGCATGAGATCGATAATCGGCGTGATCCCGAGATCTTCAACCAGATAGGGGATGACTTCGTCAATCCAGCGCCAGTCGAAGTTTCCCGGAGTCGGCTCGATCCGGTACCAGGGAACGCCCCAACGGACGGCGCTCACCCCGGTCTCTTTCAACAACCACAGGTCTTCGCGCCAGTGGTCGTAGTGCCCCATCAATTCATATTCTTCCAGCGGGCGATGCCCGGTCCTGGTCTGCGGGACGAAGGTATCCTCGATACCGCTGGCCCAAATAAAATCGCTCGAACCAGGACCTATGACGAGTTCTTTCCTGCCCATCGGTTTATCTGGTGATTTAGGAGTTAGGCGTGCCGGTTACTTCACCTCATTCGAGGCCAACGCCGTGACGCGGATCATCTCGAATGCTACGACCGCGCGGTTCGCATATAATCCAATGACCTGGTCAGCCCGCGCCGCCGCGGGCACTTCGATTTCGGCTATCGGCTGCCACTCATGTTGAATGAGTAATCGCTTCCCCTGCCGGCGGAATCGGAACTGTTGATACTCAAAAGGGTCAAAGCTGCTGGGCAGGGGGAAGCTCTGCGGGTTCTTCTGTTCACCGTAACAGAGCGCCCAACCTGATCCAAGATTCACCACTCTGAAGAGCCAGCCGCTATCGGCGCCGAGCGCCGGCAGGAACCCGTAACCTTCCTGTGGGGCCGGCTCACTCATGAGCTTCGCGTTGATGACCAATTCATATGCTTTCGGCAACGGACCTTTTGTCAGAATTGAACCTTGGCCCGCCGTATTAGTATACCAAAGCTGACCTTCATTCAAGTACCAACCGTCGTCGGGCTGCATGCGCCAGCCCCATGAGGCAGGATTGACGCCCTCTCCCGTAAACAGATCTTCCCAACCTTCGGTCAGCGCAAAGCCGGCGAATGACGCTTCGCTATCTTGTGTCACCAGCCCGACCGAATCGGGCTGATGACTCAGCACGCCTTCCCATCGGTGCGCCGCCCCCGCGACCTCAACGGCCACGCGCAGGCCATTGACCTCGACCCGTAATAGATAAAACGCGGCGGAATCGAAGCGAAATGGGAGCGCCACGGCCTGCCGTTTCCAGGTTCCGGCGATCTGCGCTTTCACTCTCGCCATCTTCTGCTCCGGAACCAGCGTGAAGAAGAGGACCGGCCGAGACCTCCTCATGAGCATGATTCCGGCCGCGCCCCCCGATTTCCGCTCGTCGGCGACCTGCAGACTGACCTCGGCCGTGAAATAAGGTCCGCCCATCCGGCACATGGCCATCGCCTCACCTTCCGGGCGCAACTGTCTGGCTCTACCGTCTTCCACCTTCCAGGATCCGCTCAGGCACACCCAGGCTTCTCCCAGGCCGGTCTTGGTGGCCTGGGAGAAGGGATCGCTGAAAGTCGACTCGAGCGGCGCGGGCTGTGGCGTGAAACTCGGCCCATTGATCAACATCCGCTCCCCGGCCCAATCCAGGCGATCGATCGCCAGGACGCGGTCATTGATCGCTTCCGACCAGCGATGATAGACGCAATACTGCTCTCGGTTATTCGGCCCACGAACCACCGAATTGTGCCCGGGTCCGATCACCTCGCCGGGAATGGAGCGCAGGACCGGTTTCACTCTCACGCCGTCCGCTAACTGCTCCCACTCATCCGGTCTATCGACGCGGTCGCTGAGGGCATAACTCACACCATAAGTCTCATTTTTCCAGTTCCCGCCGCTGAACATTTGATAGTAGCAACCTTTACGTTGCAGCACGAAAGGCCCTTCGACCGTGTGCCAGCACACTCCGCCCTTCTCCGCGCGCGCGGGATCATAGATCTGCCAATCATAGCGCGCCCTGGTCACCGGGCGCGGATTACCGGCGAGCGCCAGCGGGCCGTTCATTCGATCACAGACCGTTCCGGTTCCGAGATGCGTATGCGTCAGAAAGTCGGTGGCATAAAAGAGCCAGCGGGTGCCATCGAGGTCTTCGAAGACATGCGCGTCAATGGCGAACTCCTCGCGCGTCAGCCGGACGCCGCAGTCTTTAAACGGGCCTGCCGGATGCTGCGCTTCGGCCACGCGAATCTGCATCCGCGTTTCATTGCCGACGCTGTAGTACATTCGGAAAGTCCCTTCCTCGTACCAGACCTCGGGCGCCCACCAGCAGGTCGCTTCCGGGGCCCACCGCTCGAGCGCTCCCCCCAGGGAATGCCACTCGACCAGATCGCGCGAATGCAACACTCCAAAGCACCGGTTATCGTGCCAGACACCGGTACAGTAACACCAATACTCGTTCAGGTATTTTATGACGAACGGATCCGGGCACGCGCGCGCATGGACCGGGTTGAGATACACGGAGTTTCCTGAGATCATGGTCTATCCTGACACCTTCCACGATTTTTTACCTTCAGTTCGATACCAGTCTCGGCGGCAACTTTTATACCTGTAATAAGCGGGTCCGGCCGGGAACGATCCCGGTGCTTCAATCAACCATTACTACCGCGCGCCGGTTCTTGCTGCACTTGGATAATCCGTATTGTATCTTTTCAAATTTTAAACTGTACTCCTAACTACAAGCGATAATCGATGGTA
>DATEFT010000534.1:0-2058 GCA_035280505.1 Blastocatellia bacterium
TTGAATCCGGGCCGCTTGCCCTTCTCCTTGCCGTTCTCGGTGGCCACGGTCTCCATCGTGGCGCGATAGCCCTCGCGGGCCCGCACGATCACGTCCGGTTTATTGACGGTGATCTTGATTCGACGATAGGAACCGTCACGCGTGCCGTTGCTCGGGTAGTAGCTGACCGCGTACTGGAAGCGGAGATCGTTGGCGATCTTGCTGAAGGCGTCTTCCAGGTCGGCCGTGGTATCGGCCTGATAGAGCCGCCCGCCGGTCTTGTCCGTGAGATCCTTCAGGTACTGTTCGCCCAGCCGGTAGTCTTCCACGCCGCCCGGCGTCGGCAAAGGTCCGCGCGGTCCCTGGCCCGGAAATTGATAATTCACGAACCGCTCCATCTTCAATGGGAACCGGCGGCCGCGACCGCCGCCGCCGCCCGGAATCGGGAACGGCGAGGTCGGCCTCTGGCCCTGAGTATTGTTGTCGAGCTCCGTGTTGTACCGGATGCAGAAGACGAGCGCCTCCGACTCTTCGGCGCGTTCGATCGATTTGCGGTAAGACGATCGCCGGCTCGACGTATCAACCCCGTCGGTGAAGAGCACGACCGCCTTGCGGCCCTTGATCGGTTTGAGAAATTCGGCGAGCGAGAGGTCGACCGCCTCATACAATTTCGTGCTGCCGCCCGTGCGCGTCTTGTAGATCGCCTTGCGCAACTCTTCGCGATCGGTCGTAAAATCGGTCCAGATCTCGACGTCGTTGTCGAAGGAGACGACCATCACCTTGTCGTCCCAACGCAACTCTTTGACGAACGCGTAGGCCGCCGACTGGATCTGCTCCAGTTTGAAGCGCGCGCTCGCCGAGGTGTCGAGCAGCAGAACCACGTGGAAAGGCACTTCGATCGTCTGGAGGGCTTCGATATTCTGTTCGACGCTGTCCTCGTAGATCTTGAAGTCGCGCTTCTTGAGGTTCGGGACCGGGGTCCCATCCGTTTCGATCACGCTCGCGGGAATGGTCACCAGCGACGTGTCGAGTTTGATTGTGCCGTCATCTCCAACCGCAGTCGGCGAGGTATCGATCAGAGGCTTATCAGCGGCCTTCTTCTCGTTCTGCTCTTCTTTTTCTTTCTCTTTCTCTTTCTCGGCTGCTGCCTGCGCGCCGGCCGACGATGGATTCCTCGTGGGTTGCTTCTTGCGCCCCGATTGAGCGCTTCCTGACAAAACTGCCCCGGTAAGAAGCAGAAACACGATGAAACAGCGCAAAGCTATAGAAGAAGATGTCATCGCCGTCTCCTTTCTCTGATTGAGCGTGAACCAAGCTGCCATCCAAGCGCAAACGGAGAGTCGCGCACTGCATTTCGTTTCAACTCGGCTCTGGTTGTTCGGTTGGCGGGGTCTGTCCGGGGAGACCACCCCAGCATTATAGCCCAAAGTGTAGCTAAAACCAGTACCTAAACAATTAATGCCCGGGCAAATTCGGGCTCATCATTGATGCTTGCTCATCTTTTCTGGCGGCGTCCGCTTTTGCCTTCAAACGGAACGGCAGCAGGCCCGTCCACGTCTTCGGGACGACCTCGCGCACCGAAAGATTCGCTCCGAGGATCAGGATGAATGAGGTGATGAAGACCCAGGTGATCAGGGCCATCAGTGAGGCCAGCCCCCGGTAACTCTCTTCAAAGTCGAATAATGGCAACGCCAGGCGATAGATCAGGGTGGCCACCACCCACAGGATCGCCATGGCGACCGAGGTGAAGAGGACCTGTTTGACCGCCACCTGTCCGTGCGGCACGAGATAGTAGATCACGAAGAAGATCAGAATGCTGAACGGCAGCGTAATGACCGGCCCGATAATCTTAAAGACCACCTCCCGAATCGGAGCGTTTCCGAACGCCGCTTCGAGCACCAGGTCATAGATGCTTCCGAGTAACACCGGAAAGAGCATGATCACGCCGCGGCACGAGCACGCGCGGGATCCCGATCTCCTGAGCCAGCGCCAGGGCGTGCATCGGCCCGGCGCCGCCGAAGGCGATCAGCGTGAAGTCGCGCGGATCGTGGCCGCGCTGGATCGAGATCTCGCGAATCG
>DATEFT010000535.1:0-2986 GCA_035280505.1 Blastocatellia bacterium
CTCGGCGGCCTCCTGCGGCGTGGCCTTGTTGGCGGACGGAATCTCGATCGTCGTCTGCGCCGAGTCGTAGTAGTCGGTGACCAGGAACCCCGCGTCGGATTTGAGGGCCTGGTGCAGGTTGGCGAGCAGCAGCTCTCCGTAACGTTGCTGCGTCGAGGCGTTCGCAAATCCTTCCCGCTCCCGCTGCAGATTGGCCAGCAGCGCGCGTTGCTTTTTGAGCCTCGACGAGAGATGGGTTTGGAGCCGTTGTTTCAGGGCCAGAAATCGCCGCCGTTCGCCGATCAACGTAAAGTAGGCCTCCGCCGCCTGATTGACGGTCGGGAATCGGGCCTGGCGTTGGTCCGCGAGATGGACGAGTTCGATCGGCGAGATGCCGGCCGAGAAGTCGTCGTCTCCCGGGCGGCGCCGGAGTTCGTCGATCGATCGTGAGCCATAGAGCGCCGGAGACGGCGGCGAGTCGAAGATCTCCGCCAGCAGACCGCGCAGGGCCGGTTCCGGAGCCTGCCGGGCGGCGCGCACGGCCAGCTCCCGGGCATAGATCGGAGAGAACCCGATCAGGTATTTGGTGGCGGCTTCGGCCAGGTCATGGCCCGAGCGCGCGATCAGTTCGTCGAGCTTTTCCGGAGGGCAGAGAAATGGATCGAGCTTCTCCGGCGGCGGCGGCGGATCCGCATAGCTCGTCACCGTCTCATCCAGTTCCCGCAAGGCGGCCAGGATCTGCGATCCTTCAACCAGCAGCACATTCGCTCCGCGGCCGGTGAGCCGGACGATCAGGGTCAGCGGTCGCGGCGGCGAATCCTCGGCTTCGGCCGTGAATTCGAACTTGACGATCCGGTCATAGCCCAGTTTCTCCAGACCGGCGAGCCGGGCGGAGGTCAGGTGTTTCTTGGCCAGCGCGACGAAGGCCGTGTCGGAGCGGGCCTCTTCTCCGGTCTGCCGGGGCGATCGCGAGGTCAGGTAGAGCGCGAGCCGCTGCGGATCGGTCGAGATGGCGAGCCATCTCTCATCGCGCAGGCGGAGGTCGATCATGAGGTCGGTCGCGCCGAACTGATAGATCCGGCCCACTCGGCGGTGGCCCGGAGGTTCGATCAACACCGATTCCAACTCGGTCACAATGGCATGTAACAAAAAATTGTCCATGGTCGCTCAAGCCGGGCCGCGCCGCGTCCGATAAGTATCGCGAGAGGCGAAGTAAACGAAAATAACGAAACAAACGGGAAGTTCAGAATCGCTCCGTTTGTTTCGTTATTTTCGTGTCGTCGATCTTCTCGATCTGGGATCGATCAAAGGGCCTACTCTTCGATCGGTAGAGTGCCGGAGACCAGATCCGGCAGGCTGTAACCCTGTCCGTTCAACCGCATCACCAGCAGGTTGAGCGGCGGCAAAATGAACGCGACGGTCGCGCCCCAGGCTCGCAGCAACTTCTGCCGGTAGGTGATGGGCAGGCTCTCGTCCTTGGCATCGACCAGCTTCAGGTTGAGCACGGCCATTCCGAAAGTGCGGCCGGCAATCGACAGCGTGATGGTCTGGTAGGCGAAGGTGATGGCCGCCAACAACACAAACAGGATGAAGAACGATTCCTCGCCGAGAGACGTGTTTAAGGTCGCGTAGGCCGCGAAGACCGGAAGAAATGACATCGCGATGATCTCGAAGTCGCAACCCCCGGCCAGGGTCCGCACCCACAGCGTCGGCGGTTTCGGACCGGCGGCCTGCAGTTCGCTGATGATCAGCGGAATCTCGATGATCTGGGTGTCGATTCGCTTGTTCGAAGCCTGCACGATCGGCAGCGGGCCGGACTTGGCCTCTTCGTATTCATGTTCGTATTCGGGCTCGATCTCTCGAGTCTCAACGGTGGCCGGCGGAGCCAGATGGATCGGGTTCGGATGCTTGATCTCGACCGGTGATAACTCCAGCGGTTCGCTCTCCGGTTGGATCTTGGGCTCGGGCCTGACCCTGACCTCGGGCTGAACCTTCGGTTCGGGCCGGACTCTGGCCTCCAGCTCGGGTCGGACCCGCGATTCCGCCCGCAATTCAGATTGAATTCTGGGCTCCGGTTTGACTCTGACCTCGGGCTGAACCTTTGGTTCGGGCCGGACTCTGGCCTCCAGCTCGGGTCTAACCCGCGATTCCGGTTGGATCTTGGGCTCGGGTCGGACCCTGACCTCGGGCTGAACCTTGGGCTCCGGCTTGACCGGCAGCTCGACGCTGGGCCTCGGAGTGAACGGTTTGGTCTCGACTCTACCGGGTGCCGGTTTGGCCGCCAGGGCAGAGATCGCCGGACGCACGGACCGCGGAACGGCCGGCCTGTTTGGCGGCAGCTTCACGGGAGGCGTCTCCAGCGGTTCCGCCGGAGGCTCCGGTTTCAACTCGGGAGTGAGCAACGCGTCGATCTTTTCGGCCAGAGCGGAAGCTCTGGAACCATTCCTGACGGTTCGGGTCGGAGTCGTGATGGCCGGAGGCGTGACGGACGCCGTCGACGTCTTGCGGATCCGCTTGAGGGCGGCGGCCACGATCGGATTGGGATCCAGTTCCGTCTCATCGTGCTGGTCGTCCAGAGAGCGGGACTGCGAGAGACGTTTTTCGCGAGCTTGACGAACCTTCTCTTTGACCTCGGCTCGCCACGGCGGATAGCCCGCCAGAGTCGCGGCCGTTTCGAGCACGGGTTGCACGGTCGGCGCCGCCTTGGGCGCGGCCGGAGCCGGTGTCGGAAAGCGAAGATAGGCAGGCTCGGGCTGCGCGATCGGTTCGGCTTTCGGAACCGTTGAAATCTCAGAAGTGCGCCGGGGGGTGGCCTCCTTCAAATTGCCGGAACGCCTGGACCGCCAGGCGCTGACGCGCAGCATCGCGTTGTTGTGACTACACACTCGACAGATGATCGTTGCGCCAATTAGTTCGTTTCCACAGTTTTCGCACTTCATCTTGTATGATCCTTCATTACCCTCGATAAACCCTCGATACCCCGTGATATCCCTTTATATCTCTTTAA
>DATEFT010000536.1:0-3189 GCA_035280505.1 Blastocatellia bacterium
GAGCACGAAAGAGGCGAACGAGAAACCGCTGTTCGGAACGACCACGCAGTCAGTGGTCAATCCGCCGGCGCAGTTGGAGGTCATGGCCGCCTGGAACGTGAAGTTGCCGACGATGTTGTCGACGTTGAGCACGTTGCGGCGGCGCCGGGTGAAGTTGAATCCCATCTTCAGGGTATGGTGCCCCCGGGTGTTGGTCACGTTGTCGAAGAGCTGAAACGTGTCGAGAAAGGTCAGCAACGGCTGGTTCGAGTTGGCTCCCAGGTTCCGGATATCGCTGGTGGTATCGGCCCTGGAGAATTGGATCTGGGACATGGCCGTCGCCGTGTCGGTGATGTTGACCCCCGGAATGCCGACCTGCTGCGCCAGGTTCGTGCCGGCATCGATCGAGGTCACCTTGAAGGCGATCCGGCTGAAACCGAAGCGGAACTCGTTCAGCCAGCGCGGGCTGAAGGTGTGGATGTCGTTGAAGGCGAAGCTCTGGGCGCGGATCAGCCCGTTGCCGGCGCCGAAGGTCGTGCCGGAGTCGCCGTGCGGCAACGTCGCCGGCAGAAAACGATCGGTCCGCTCGAAACTGTAGCGCCCGAAGAAGTGGTTGCTCTGCGAGAGATAGTGATCGAGCTTGACGTCGAACTGATCGTCCTGGCGTCTCAGCACCGGATTATAGATGAAGTTGTCGACGATCTGCCCGGTCGCCGAGACGTTCCCCGCGACGTTGGGCTGCGGGTAGAGTTGATCGATGATGTTCCTCGCCGCCGGATCGATGAGGCCGGTGGGAATGATGTTGCCGGCAAAGGCCTGGCCGTTGGCCGGATTGTAGATCTGTCCCCTCAGCTCCGAGAAATCTCCCTGGCGCATCTTGAGAGTCGGGACCGTCGAGAGATAGGTCTTGGAGTCGCGGATGCGTCCGCCCTGGTAGTCCATGAAGAAGAAGGTCTTGTCCCGAATCAGCCGGCCGCCCAGGGTGCCGCCGAACTGGTTCTGTTTGAAGGGCGGCTTGGAGACGCCCTTGGCGTTGTTGAAGAAGTCGTTGGCATCCAGCTTGTCGTTGCGCAGAAATTCGAACCCGCTCCCGTGGAAGGCGTTGGCCCCCGACTTGATCTGGATGTTGACCACGCCGCCGCTCGAACGCCCGAACTCGGCGGAGTAGGTGCTGGTCTGAACCTTGAACTCCTCGAGCGCGTCGACGCTCGGAAAGATGACCGCCGAATTGAGCCAGGTCTCGTTGTTGTCGATCCCGTCGAGCATGAAGTTGTTGTCGCGCGTCCGCTGGCCGTTGGCCGAGAACGACGCCGACGCGCGCCAGGCCAGGCTGCCCGCGCCGTCGATGTTGGCGGCGGGAATGCCGCGCAGGACGCCCGGAATGGTCCGGGTCAGTTGCACAAAGTTGCGGCCGTTGAGCGGTAAGTTCTTGATCTGCGTCTCGTTGACGGTGGCGCTCAGGTCCGAGGTCTCGGTCTGGACCAGCGCCGCTCCGCCCTCGACCGTCACGGCCTCGCCGGTCGTGCCGATTTGCAATTTCAGATCCACGCGCGCTTTCTGATCCACATCGAGCCGCAGGTTGGTCAGGACCGCCCGGCTGAAACCGGTCGCCTCGACCGCGATCGTGTAGGTACCGGACGGCAGCGACGGTGCGACATATTCGCCGGCGGAATCGCTGACGACCGTGCGGACCAGCCCCGTGGCGGTATGGGTCAAGGTAATTTTGGCGCCGGCCACGGCGGCGCCGGCCGGATCCGTCACCGTTCCCAGGATGGTCCCGCTGACTGCCTGTCCCCGGATCGTCGGGGCGAAGAGCAGAACCAGCAGACCCAGAAACGCGAGCGGAAACAGCCCTGCAGATAAGGTGCTGATGCGTCTATTCATGGTGTCCTCTCCAGATAAAAGTCGAAGATGCCTCTCCGTTCGAAGCAGTTATCGAGGCACTAAACCGCAACATCTCTCCTTCTCGCTGCAGCGGGTGAGGCGCACGAGTAGTCTGATCGCTACTCTCGGATCTGAAACTATCAATCGTTTGGTCTGATCGATGATGGGTGTCGTGGTGCGCTTATACTGCCAATAGATCTAACTGTCAAGCCGCGAATCGGCGGAACCGGCGGCCGGTGTGCGGTTTAAGCAGACAACAAAAGTTTTCACCTCCGGCCCGAGTCGTTGTAAATTAGGGTCGAGCCATCTTCCATCGGTCTGCCATCCTCCCCAAATCCCCAGCGCGCCCGAGAGCAGATGATCCATCAACCGAATCATTCAAGCGGAGGCAGCATGTCAGATAAGAAAAGATTGACCACGGCCACCGGAACCCCGGTGGCCGACAACCAGAACTCCCAGACGGCGGGGCCGGGCGGCCCGGTGCTGTTGCAAGACCATCACCTGATCGAGAAACTGGCGCGTTTCGATCGCGAGCGGATCCCGGAGCGAGTGGTCCATGCCCGAGGCTCGGGCGCCTACGGCCAGTTCGAGGTCACCGCCGACGTCAGCCGCTGGACCAGGGCCCGGTTCCTGAGGGCGGTCGGCCAGCGAACCGAGGTCTTTCTGCGCTTCTCGACCGTGGCCCTCGAACTCGGTTCCGCCGACACGGTGCGTGACCCGCGCGGGTTCGCCGTCAAGTTCTACACGGAAGACGGCAACTACGATCTGGTCGGCAACAACACCCCCATCTTCTTCATCCGCGACCCGCTCAAGTTTCCGGACTTCATCCACTCGCAGAAACGCGATCCCTACACGCACGTGCAGGAGCCGGACAACGCCTGGGACTTCTTCTCCCATTCGCCGGAGGCCACCCATCAATTCACCTGGCTCTTCGGCGACCGCGGGATCCCGGCCTCCTACCGCCACCTGGACGGCTTCGGCTCGCACACCTTTCAATGGATCAACGCCGCCGGCGAAGCCTTCTGGGTCAAATATCATTTCAAGACCGACCAGGAGATCAAATGCCTGACGGCGGCGGAGGCCGCTCAGCTCGCCGGCCAGAACCCCAACTATCACCACCTCGACCTGCTCCAATCGATCGAACGCAGCGAATTCCCGTCGTGGACGCTCAAAATCCAGGTCATGCCCGTGGCCGCAGCGGCGAACTATCGCTTCAACCCCTTCGACCTGACCAAGGTCTGGCCCTACGCCGATTACCCGCTGCACGAAGTCGGGCGCCTGGTGCTCAATCGCAACCCGGACAACTATTTCGCCGAGGTCGAACAA
>DATEFT010000537.1:0-3126 GCA_035280505.1 Blastocatellia bacterium
GTGAGTTCGGAGCGAGCGCAGGGCTACGTGCCCGCGAGGACGCCGGTCGAGCAGACCCTGGTGGAAATCTGGTCGGAGGTGCTGGGTGTGGAACGAGTCGGGGTCTACGGCAACTTCTTCGAGTTGGGCGGGCATTCATTGCTGGCGACGCAGGCGATCGCACGGATCCGTAAAGTTTTTCAGGTGGAATTGTCGTTGCGCCGCATTTTTGAGTCGCCGACCGCGGCGGCGCTGGCAACGATCATCGACACGGAGATCGGCGCCGATCTGTCGGCTTTGATTCCGCCGCCGCAACCCGTTCAGCGTGAAGGCGCAATCCCGTTGTCATTCGCTCAGCAGCGGCTCTGGTTGATCAACCAATTGGAAGACGACGACTGCGCTTACAACGTGCCGGTGGCGGTCAGGCTGGAGGGAGAACTCGATCTTTCGTCTCTGGAGCGGGCCCTGAGCGAAATTCTACGCCGCCACGAAGCGCTGCGGACGACTTTCAGTCAGGTGGACGGGCGAGGCGTGCAGATCATCCGAGAGCCTGAAGCCGTGAGATTGTCGACGACGGACCTGAGCGGGACGCCGGCGGCGGAACGGGAAGCCGTCGCGCAAGACCTGTTGACGAAGGAAACTCAACGACCCTTTGATTTGGAGCAAGGGCCTTTGACGCGGATCAAGTTGTTCCGCCTGGGCGCAAAAGAACATGTGATGGTGGTGACGATGCACCACATCGTCACCGACGGATGGTCGATCGGAGTCCTGCTCCGCGAACTGGGGACGCTATATCAGGCCTTTGCCGAGGGGCGCCCCTCGCCGCTGGCCGAACTGCCGATCCAATACGCCGATTATGCCTGCTGGCAGCGGCGGTGGATGAGGGGAGAGGCGCTGGAGTCTCAACTCAAATACTGGAAGCGGCAGTTACAAGGCGCGCCGGCCGCGCTCGAACTCCCGACCGACCGACCGCGCCCCGCGAGGCAGCGATTCAAGGGGGCGCTTCGCAGCCTGACGCTCGAACCGGAGCTGAGTCAGGCCCTGCAGGCTTTAAGCCGAGAGCGTGGCGTGACGCTCTACATGACCTTATTGGCGGCCTTCCAGACCCTGCTGCATCGTTACACGGGTCAGACCGACGTCCTGGTCGGGACGCCGACGGCAAACCGGACGCGCGCGGAGACCGAAGAACTGATCGGCTTCTTCGTCAACACCCTGGTCTTGCGCGCGGACCTGTCGGACGATCCGGGCTTCAGTCAATTGCTTGATCGGGTCAGGGAAACAACACTGGGGGCATACGCTCATCAGGATTTACCCTTTGAGAAACTGGTCGAGGAGTTACAGCCTGAGCGAGACTTGAGCCGGACGCCCCTGTTCCAGGTGATGTTCGTGTTGCAGAACATGTCGCTGTCGGTCCCTGAGATGAACGGTTTGAAGGCGAGCCCGGCGGTGGTCGACACGGGGGCGGCGAAGTTCGATCTGACCTTAGCGCTGATGGAAACGGCGCAAGGGCTTGGGACTTGGATTGAATACAACACAGACCTCTTCGACGAGGGCACGATCAACCGCACGTTAGGGCATTACCGGACGTTGCTGGAATCAGTCGCGGCCAAGCCCGGGGAGCGGCTGTCGAATCTGGCGCTATTGACCGAAGCCGAGCGCCGGCAGCTTGTCTGGGAGTGGAACGAGACCGCGCGGGACTGTCCGCAAGATGAAGGCCTGGCCCGGCTGTTTGAATCGCAGGCGGAGCGGAGGGCGGACGCGATCGCGGTAGCCTTCGGGCAAGAACAGCTGAGTTACCGGGAGCTCAACCGGAGAGCCGGCCGATTGGCGCGCCGGCTGCGAGTGCTGGGAGTGGAGCCGGAGTCTGTGGTGGCTTTGCTGGCAGACCGCGGGATAGATTTCTTGATCGCCGTACTGGGTGTCTTCAAGGCTGGCGGGGCATACCTCCCACTGGATCCGCGACACCCGGTCGAGCGAATCGGCCAGATGATCGGGCTGAGTGGGGCCGGGCTGGTGATCGCGTCTTGTGGGTATGGAGCGCAGGCTGCTCAGGCGGTGGCCGGCCCGTCGGCGGAACCCCCTCCGCCCTTGCTGTTGCTGGAAGAATTGTTACAGGGTCGTCATCCAGAAGAGGAACTGGGCGTAGATTTCCATTCCCGCCGGTTGGCGTACGTCATCTTCACCTCGGGCTCAACCGGCGTCCCGAAAGGAGCCATGGTCGAGCAGCGGGGCATGCTCAACCACCTCCATGCGAAGATCTGGGAGATGTCCTTAAACGAGGGGGACGTTGTTGCGCAAAACGCTTCGCAATGCTTCGACATCTCGGTCTGGCAGTTCCTGGCGGCCTTGTTGGTGGGAGGGCGGGTGCAGATATTCAACGATGAAATCGCGCACGATCCTGCCGGTCTGCCGGATCAGGCCGAACTCCGTCAGGTCACCATTCTTGAAATTGTCCCATCGATGTTGCGTGCGATGCTGACGGAAGCGGCCGATCGCCGAGCCAAAGCGAAGCTCACGGCGCTCCGCCGGCTGATATTGACGGGTGAAGCCTTGCCGCCCGACCTGTGTCGAGAATGGTTGCGCTTATACCCTGAAATCCCGCTGCTCAACGCCTACGGCCCGACCGAGTGCTCGGATGACGTCACTCATCATTCGATCTTCGGAGCCCCTTCCGAGGGAAGGCTGCGGATGCCCATCGGTCGCCCGATCGTCAACACGCAAGTCCACGTTTTGAACACCGGTTTTGAACCCCAACCGGTAGGCGTCATCGGGGAACTCTATATAGCCGGAGTGGGTGTCGGACGCGGCTACCTGGATGACGCGGGAAAAACGGCCGAGAAATTTTTACCCGCGCCATTCGGAATTGAGGCCGGGGCCCGAGTGTATAGAAGCGGAGATTTGGCGCTTCACCTGCCGGACGGCGGTCTGGAGTATCTGGGCCGAATCGATCATCAGGTGAAGATTCGCGGCTACCGGATAGAGGTCGGTGAGATCGAGGCGGTCCTGAGGAGTCATCCGTCCGTCGAGGAGGCGGCAGTCACAACCGGAGAAGAGACTTCCGCGGAGAAAGGTTTGGTGGCTTATCTGGTCGGCGGAGATGGAAGAACGATCTCGATCAGTGAGGTGAGAAGCTACCTCAAGCGGAAA
>DATEFT010000538.1:0-31665 GCA_035280505.1 Blastocatellia bacterium
TCATCGCTGGCGGCGGCACCGGCGGTCACATCTACCCCGGCATCGCCATCGCGCAGGAGTTTAAAAGGCGGAATCCCGAAACCAGGATTCTGTTTGTCGGCACGGCGCGAGGGTTGGAGACGAGGGTGGTGCCGCGCGAAGGTTTTGAGTTGGAATTGATGGAGGTGGCAGCGCTCAAACGAGTCAGTTTGATGAACCGCATTAAATCGCTGCTCATGCTGCCCAAGACTTTTCTAGTTGCTCGTTCTTTGATCAAGAGATTCAAACCCGATGTGGTGATCGGAGTCGGAGGCTACGCTTCCGGACCGGTCGTCCTGGTGGCGTCGACGATGGGAGTGCCGACCCTGGTGGCGGAGCAGAATGCCTTGCCGGGTTTCACCAATCGCGTGCTCTCCCGTTTCATCAAGGCGGCGGCCGTCTCGTTCGAGGAGGCCCGAAGTTTCTTCGGCGCCAAGGCCGAGATCACCGGCAATCCGGTGCGGGCCGAGTTCTTCAACGTGCCGGCCAAAGAGCCGGGAGACGTCGTTCAGGTCCTGATCACCGGAGGCAGTCAGGGCGCCCGGGCGATCAACGAAACGATCGTCAACGCGCTCTCGCTGCTGGCCAAGGAGAAGGCGCGCCTCTCGTTCGTTCATCAGACCGGCGAGACCGATTTCGATCGGGTCCGGACGGCCTATGAGAAGTTCGGGATCCGATCGGAGGTCCGAACCTTTCTGGATCAGATCGCCGCCGAATTCGCCCGCGCCGACCTGGTGGTCTGTCGCGCCGGCGCGACCACCGTGGCCGAGTTGGCGGCAGCCGGAAAACCGGCGATCATGGTCCCGTTCCCGTTTGCGGCCGACGACCATCAGCGCAAAAATGCCGAGGCGGTCGAACGCGCCGGGGCCGGAAGAATGATTCTGCAGGCGGAGTTGACGCCGGAGCGCCTGGCTCAGGAGTTGTTATGGCTGATTAATGATCCGCCGCAATTGAGCCGAATGGCCGAGGCGAGCCGAAATCTGGGCCATCCGGATGCCGCGACCAAAGTGGTCGATTTGGCCGTCAAGATCGCTCGTTAGATCGTTAAATACTCGGGAAATTAAGTTCTTTGGAATTTGAGATTCGGAACCGCGAGGGACGCGAAATGCGCGAATGGCATTTGATTCTGCGTCCTGCGAGGTTCGAAAACCTATTTGATTGGCAGGTATACTGGTGAGTGCAGAGATGCAGACAGACCACATACAGGACAGAGACCGGAGAAATTTTTCACGTCGTCTGACGGTTGAAGCTTATGGTCTGGTATAGGGGGTTGATGTTTAAAAAGTACCAGCACATCCATTTCGTCGGAATTGGAGGGATCGGAATGAGCGGGATCGCGGAGGTGCTGCTCAATCTCGGGTACCACGTGACGGGTTCGGATGTGCGCCGTTCGGCGTTGACCGATCGGCTGGAGCGGCTGGGGGCGAGCGTCTTCGAAGGCCACCGGGCCGCGAACATCGAAGGGGCGCAGGTCCTGGTGACCTCGACGGCGGTGCGGCCGGACAATCCGGAGGTCGTCGAGGCGCTGCATCAACAGGTTCCGGTGATCCCGCGAGCCGAGATGCTGGCGGAATTGATGCGGTTGAAGTATGGGATCGCGATCGCCGGTTCTCACGGCAAGACGACCACGACCTCGATGGTGGCGACGGTGCTCGATCGCGCCGGCGTGGATCCGACGGTCGTCGTCGGCGGGCGGGTCAACACCTTGGGCAGCAATGCCAAGCTGGGGCGCGGCGATTTTATGGTGGTCGAGGCCGACGAGAGCGACAAGAGTTTTCTCAAGCTCTCGCCGACCATCGCGGTGGTGACCAACATCGATCTGGAGCATCTCGATTTTTATCACGACCTCGAGGAGATTCGCGCCCATTTCGTCCAGTTCGTGAATAAGGTTCCGTTTTACGGGTCGGTCATCATCTGTTTGGACGACCCGAACATCCAGACGATCATCCCCCAGATTTCGCGGCGGATGATCACCTACGGGCTGCGCGCGCAGGCCGAGATCTCGGCGAGTGAAGAGCAGTTTTCGCGCGAGGACTTCAGTTCGAGTTTCGCCGTTCGCTTTCGCGGCGAGGAACTGGGGCGCATCAAACTGCATGTTCCGGGGCGGCACAATATCTGTAATGCCCTGGCGGCCGTGGCCGTCGGAATGGAATTGGAGATCGATTTCCAACTGATCGCCGAGGGGCTCGAATCCTTCCGGGGCACCGAGCGCCGCTTTCAGATCAAGGGCTCGATCAAATCGGGAGCGGAGGGGATTCTGGTCGTGGACGATTATGGTCATCATCCGACCGAGATTCGCGCGACGCTGGCCGCCGCTCAGATGGGCGGTCGGCGGATCGTCGTGCTCTTCCAGCCGCATCGCTATACGCGGACGGCGGCTCTTCACGAAGAGTTCGCCCGCTCGTTCTACGATGCCGATACGGTCTTGCTGTGCGACATCTACGCGGCCAGCGAAGATCCGATTCCGGGCATCTCATCGGAGCGGTTGGCCGAAGAGATCGAAAAGTTCGGCCACCGGAAAGTGCGGTACATCGGCGGGGTGGAGCAGGGAGCGGCGGCTCTGGCCCAGGCGGTCCAGCCGGGCGATCTGGTTCTGACGCTCGGCGCCGGCAACGTCTGGCGGGCGGGCGAGGAACTGCTCGAAGCGATGACGAACAGGTAGTTATGGAGATTGAGTCGGCGCCGTGAGCAGCGCCGAGATGGAGATATGGCGACATCACCTAATCGACAATCAGATGCGGCGAGTCCGGCCGGCCAGGGCATCGACGCCCAGGGGCAGGTGGCTGCCGCGAGCGAGCTGGCGGAGCGCCATCATCGGACCAGTAAGCATCGGGCTCCGGCGCGCACCGTGAGGCCCCCGGTCCGGAGGCCGTCGGCGGACAAGCCGCGTTCGAAATCGTCGTCCGGCCCCAGCGCCGCCCAGCGGTTGCGCCTGTGGATGGCGCCGGACACGCTCTCGTCCCGCTTGATCCGCACCGGATGGGTGTTGCTGGCCGTGCTGGCGATCGTGATCGTGCTCTACATCTTCTATCGAACCGTGGTCGGTTCGCGATTCTTTGCGGTGCGGGCGGTGATCGTGGAGGAGAACAAGCTGCTGACGCAGGCCCAGGTCGAATCGATGGTCAGATCGCTCGCGATCGAGGGGACGCTCGGGGCCGACCTGGGTCAGATCCAGGCTCGGGTCCAGCGCGAAGACATGGTCAAAGAGGTGCGGGTGACGCGAATGCTGCCGGATACGTTGAAGGTGGTGGTCAAGGAACGCGAGCCTTATGCCCTGGCGCGGAGAAACGACGGTTCGGTCGTCTGTGTCGACGCGGAAGGGGTCATGTTCGGCCGGGCCGAGTTGTTCAAGCCGAAGGTCATGTTGCCGTTGATCAGCGGGCTGGCTGAGAGCGGTACCCAGGCGGGCGAAGTCAATCGGCGGTACCTCGCGGCCTATCAGAAATTGCTGGAAGAAATTAATCGGACTCCGCCGCTCTCGGTCCACATAGATGAAGTAGTCTTCAACGACGTGCATGGGATGAGTGTAATTCTGGAGGATCCACGGGTCGCAGTCTTGCTGGGCAAGGAGGATTTTCGGCCACGCCTCAACGCCGCGCTCGATGTGCTGGAGGCCGTGAGCAAGGGCAATGCCGAGGCTCTCAATGTGCTCAGAATCAGTGATGCTGAGAAACTGGTGAGCGGAGCTCGGATTTCATATCTCAACGCCACGATCCCCGAACGGATTGTCGTGGGATTGGACGAGTAGCGGGTTGAGAGATGAGGTGGTCCAATTTCGGTTTCGAATCTCAGCGTTGATTAAGAGGTGTACAGATGCCAAAACCAAACTCTTCCATCTGCGGACTTGATATCGGCACCGCCAGTGTGCGGGTGGTGATTGCCGAATTGATCGAAGGCGAGCCGGAGATCGTCGGGATCGGGGAAGCCGAATCGAGGGGCTTGCGCAAGGGCGTGATCAGTAAACCCGATCTGGCCGTCGATTCGATCAAGCGAGCCGTTGAGAACGCTGAACGCATGTCGGGCTTGACCGTCAATCACGTCTACGTGGGGCTCGCCGGTTCGCACATCAAGGGCGAGAACAGCGAGGGCATGATCGCGATTCCCGGCCGCCATCGCGAGATCACCCGCGAAGACATCAAGCGGGTGATCGATACCGCCTGCGCGATCTCGATCGCTTCGGGGCGCGAGGTGGCCGACGTGCTGCCGCAGGAGTACAAGGTCGACGATCAGGACGGAATCGACGACCCGATCGGCATGCTCGGTTCGCGGCTGTCGGTCTCCGTGCATATTCTGACCAGTCCGGTCGCGGCCAAACAGAACGTGATCACCAGCGTCAATCGCGCGGGTTTTCATGTCGCCGACGTCTACCTTTCGCAACTGGCCGCGGCCGAGGCGATCCTCTCCGACGAGGACAAGGAGTATGGGGTGGCGGTGGTCAATATCGGCGGCGAGACCACCAGCCTGGCGATCTATCTGCGCGGAGCGGTCTGGCACACGACGGTCTTCCCGCTCGGCGGCAGCCATTTCACCAACGATATCGCGGTGGGGCTGCGGACGCCGATTCTGGAGGCCGAGCGGATCAAACGCCAGGACGGCTGCGCAGCGCGATCGGTCCTGACGGCGGAAGAGGCGGCGGAGTTGATCGAGGTTCCCAGCGTCGGCGGGCGGGCGCCCCGCGCCGTCTCGCGCCAGATCCTCTGCGATATCCTGGGACCCCGCGCCGACGAGATCCTCTCGCACGTCCAGGAGGAGATCAAACAGGCCGGTTTCGACCGCCAGTTGTCGAGCGGGATCGTCTTGACCGGAGGCGGCGCCATGCTCAACGGGATCGTCGAGGTCGCCGAACAGGTCTTCAACGCTCCGGTGCGCATCGGTGCGCCGGCCGGTTTTAACGGGTTGGCCGAAGAGATCGCCCAACCACTCTATGCGGCCGCAGTGGGATTGGTTTCATACGGATTACGCTGCGAGTCGGGGATGAGCGGCGGCGGCCGCACCCAGAATCGTCGGACCCCGATGCTGCCGATCAGGGATCGGGTCAAGTCCTTCTTCGGAATTCGACGATAAGGGGTTGCGAGTTGTCGAGGTTCAACATACACTCACCGATCCCCAATGGCCGGTTAATGGCCGGAATGCCGCGAAAGCGACAGGTGCTTTGTGAAAAGTGACCAGAAACCCGATCACGGTAATGATTATATGAATCATAATGCAGAAGTCGGATTAAACACGGGCAGTGACAGAAACTATTTTTTAGTGGGTAGTTTCTCGTCGTTCATCACTCATCACTCGTCTCTTTTAAGCAATTGAAGAATGGAAGCGCCGATGCCGTCAGCCCGATTCCTCCAATCAAGACCACGGAGACCAGTCAGGTTGAACTGTATCGGTCGGAATAAAAATGTTGCCCCTGAATCACGAGGTGTGACTTTGGGTCGGGGTTGGTTAGAAATCAGAGACCATTGAATTATTGGAGGAGGCGCAGGATGTCATTAGACGATAGTATGGGACTTAATTTCACCTTCGATGATGAGCCGCCGAATGCTGGCGCGCGGATCAAGGTGATCGGGATCGGCGGCGGTGGCGGGAATGCGGTCAATCACATGATTGAGGCCCACATCGAGGGAGTCGAGTTTCTGGTGGTCAATACCGATCTTCAGGCGCTCAAGCGGTCCCATGCGCCGGTCAAACTGCAGATCGGCGCGAAGCTGACCAAAGGTCTGGGCGCCGGCGCCAACCCTGAGATCGGTCGCGATGCCGCGCTCGAAGATACCGAGAAGATCATCGAGGCCCTCGAGGGCTCGGATATGGTCTTCGTGACGGTCGGTCTCGGAGGCGGGACCGGAACCGGCGCCGCCCCGATCATCGCTTCGCTCGCCGCCGAACTGGAGGCCCTGACCGTGGCCGTCGTCACCAAACCCTTTCCCTTCGAAGGCCGCCATCGTCTCCGGCAGGCCGAGTCGGGAATGGAGGAGCTGCGCTCCGTGGTCGACACCCTGATTACGATTCCGAACGAACGGTTGCTGCAGGCGGCCGACCGCAACATGGCGCTGGCCGACGCCTTCAAGATGGCCGACGACGTGCTGCGCCAGGCGGTCCAGGGCATCTCGGACCTGATCACCATTCCCGGATTCATCAATGTGGACTTCGCGGATGTCCGCGCCATCATGAAAGGGATGGGCATGGCGCTCATGGGCACCGGACACGCCGTCGGCGAAAACCGGGCCATGGATGCCACTCAGCGGGCGATCTCGAGCCCGTTGCTGGAAGAGGCCTCCATCAACGGCGCGCGCGGCGTGCTGGTCAACATCACGGGCGGGACCGACCTCACGCTCTTCGAGGTCGACGAGTCGATGAAGGTCATTCACGACGCGGCCGATGCCGACGCCAACATCATCTTCGGGACCGTCCCCGACGAACGCATGCAGAACGAGATGAAGATCACGGTCATCGCCACCGGCTTCGACAAGCCCCCCAGCGATAAGGTGCAGAGCCTGCCCTTGCGATCGGCGACCATCAACCGGGGAGAGAATGTCCCCACTCGACATCCGTCGTCGCCGGCTTCGCCCTCCAGTCGGGCCGTCGAAGACCTGGATGTGCCGACCTTCATCCGCAAAAAAGCGGATTAGCATTGTCCGGAGCTTGAAAGGTCGGAGGTCGGCGGCCACCGGACCTCGACCACGGAGATCATCCTCACTCTATTTGTCGGCTCCGGACCGGGACTATTCAGCGTTCAAACGTCTTCACACGCTATCTCCCCTTCGTCTTCTCAAGATTAATATTTTTCCGCTCCTCGACATCAGGAAGCGGATCAGGCCAGCCCGGAAACGATCGGAAAGTCCGGGAAACCCTGGAAAACTCTCAAAAGAGACTGCCTTGAGGCTTCGGCGAATCGTCCGATTCGGTTCTAGACACCTGGATTGACTGGAAACTTTCGTTTTAGTATTGCCTATGAAAGTTTCCAGTTCACTTGCGCGGACGTAACTGTTAATGTAGCATTGTGCTATCAACGAGCAACAGTATTGAGTTGTAATCGCAAGGCGCCGAGCTTGCGCGCCGGTGCCGATTCCCGTCAAGTTCCTCCGTTGATCTCTCGTGGGGAAGTTCTCAAATCCGCGTTTAGTTTGGGGCAAGTTCATCACTTCTAGAACCATTCTGTGGTGGAACGCCCATTGACAATTCTTAAAGTATAACCTCAAATGCGCGGTAGACCTACGTGGATAATAGTTTGAAAAAGGAGGACTGCGCTCATTACTGAAACTCTTATCTTCGGGCAGAGGGTCAGACTGTCTGAAGTAATATCAACACAGCCTCGAAGGAGGAGAATACAAAGTGAACCGCAAATTGATTCGAACGACGTTAGCTGAAGTTAAAGAGCGAGAAATGCAGCAGGCGCAACAAGCGCAACAGGCGCGCCGCGCTCCGGAGCCCTCGCGGGAACGGGGAGATCGAGATCGAGGAGACCGCGATCGGGGAGATCGGGATCGGGGCGACCGGGACCGGGGAGACCGCGATCGGGGCGACCGTGATCGGGGAGATCGGGACCGTGACCGTGACCGGGAGCCCTCCCATCCTTCGTCGTCGCCCACTCCAGCTCAGCCGAAGAAGAAGATTCCGCCTGAGCAGACCAATGCGGAGAGTTTCTACTATAAGAAACAGATGGACGCGCACACGCCGATGGTTCTGGTGTTGCAGGATAACGAAAAATTGTTGGGCACCATCGAATGGTATGACAAGAACAGTATTAAACTACACCGGTTGGACGGCCCGAATTTACTGATTCTCAAGCACAATATCAAGTATATGTACAAGGACGTGAAGGAAGGGGAGGACGACTAACCTTCCATCCCCCATTGCCTATCGGGTTCCTATGGCTGGATCGAATGGCAATCAAACCGCGAGGCCAAAGCCGCGCATTGGGATCACGATCGGTGACCCGGCAGGCATCGGCCCTGAAGTGTCGCTCAGGGCCGTGGCTGAGCAGGAAGTGCTTGCCGTTTGTACTCCTCTGATCATCGGTGACGCCAGATATCTCTCGCATTGGTCCGATCTGTTCGGAATCCCGCTCCGATTCGACATTGTTAACGTGGGGGACGATCTGCCGGCCGAGCCGGCCGGGCCGATCATCTACAATCTCGGCAATCTCCCCGATCCCCCTTCGTCGGTGGTTATGGGGAGAGAACAGGCCGCTTGCGGCCAGGCCGCGGCCGAATATATCGAAGCGGCGGTGCGGCTCTGTCAGGCGGGCACGCTCGATGCGATGACGACGGCGCCGATCAATAAAAAGTCCCTGTTCCTCGGCGGCTATAATTTTCCAGGGCATACCGAGTTTCTGGCACATCTGACCGGGACGGAAGAGTTCGCCATGACCTTCTTCTCCCCCACGCTCCGGGTCGCCCTGCTCACCACTCATGTTCCGCTGAGAGAGGTCTCAAGCTACGTTAAAAAAGCCGAGCTGGAACAACTGATCCGGCTCATCAACCGCGAGCTCGTCCGCTACGGTTTCGACCGGCCGCGCCTGGCGGTGGCTGCGCTCAACCCGCATGGCGGCGAGGGCGGGCTGTTCGGAAAGGAAGAGGCCGACGAGATGATTCCGGCCATCGAGACCTGCCGGTTGGAGGATCGGATCGAGGTGAGCGGTCCCCATTCGGGTGACACCGTCTTTCTGCGGGCGGCCCGCGGCGAGTTTGAGATGGTGATCTCGTGCTATCACGATCAGGGATTGATTCCGATCAAATGTCTCTCTTTCGGCGAGGCGGTCAATCTGACCTTCGGGCTGCCATTCATTCGGACCTCAGTCGATCACGGAACGGCTTTCGATATCGCGGGACGGGGAACGGCCGAGCACTCAAGTATGGCGGTCGCCATCAAGCTCGCGGCCGAGCTCTTCGAGCGTCGCAGAGAGCACGAAACAACCGGCGCAAAACCCGCGAAATCGGCCTGAGCCTTCGCGGGTTTTGCGCACTCTCCCAAGTTGAAGCATTTAAAACCATCACCCAAGAGATAACCTTGACCGGACGCACCAACTCTAATCAGCGGAGTTGGGATGTTTCGCGCTGCTGCGGTGTCGGCGCCGGGCACGATTCAGAGCCTGACGCCGGCAGTTCTTAACGACGACCCTTAGCCTTCTTGGCCGGTTTCTTGGCGGCCTTCTTGGCCGGCTTGGCCGACTTCTTAGCAGCCTTCTTGGCGACCTTCTTGGCGGCCTTAGCCGGTTTGGCGGCCTTCTTGGCCGGCTTGGCCGACTTCTTGGCGGCCTTGGCCGGTTTGGCGGCCTTGGCCGGTTTGGCGGCCTTCTTGGCCGGTTTAGCGGCCTTCTTGGCGGCCTTCTTAGCCGGTTTGGCGGCCTTCTTGGCTGGTTTGGCCGACTTCTGAGCGGCCTTCTTGGCGGACGCCTTGGCCGGTTTCTTGGCGGCTTTCCTGGGCTTCTTGGCGGCCGGAGCCGGGGCCGGGGCGTCGGGCGGTTCAGCCGGACTGGGTAGCGGGACCGGGACCGGTTCCGGCGGAACGGTCGAGACCACCGTCACCGGGGCGCGATCGTCGTCGTCATCGTCGTCGTCATCGTCGTCGTCGTCGTCATCGTCGTCATCGCTATTATTACTGATCCAGGCCGGGCGACTAGGCTTGCTGGGCGGGCTCCCCCCGTCTTTGTTGCCGATGTTGTCGTCGTCATCGTCGTCATCGTCGTCCTTCGGGAGTTCGTCCTCATCATCATCCAACTCACGGTCGCGATAGTCATCGTCGTAATCCCACGGATCGCGATCATCGTCGTTGAACTGGAGAGAAGAGCCCTGGGAGTCGTGAGGTTGCCCGATGGCGAAATACCCCTCTCTTATCAGCTCGTCCGCTTCAGAGCCTCCCACTTTTGACTGGGTTTTCGTACCATTATTTCTACCCATGGTTTTCCTCCTAGGTTGGCCTTCAAATTGGCCTCTAAGGTTGCAGTTCATTCTGAAAATTATGTTTGACTGCTGAAAATGCGGCGGGATTATAGCATGTAGAATCTCAGCCGCCAGTCTGAATTACAGATTATGAACGAATTAGCGCAGTTTTGAAAAATCAATTCACGGCCTTAATTATGCGTTCTGTATTCTGAATTCGGCAATCCTAATGCTAAAATGGCGGCACTTCCGCAAAAAGGCTGAAGGTGAAAAGAGAGATGAAGGATGATAAGATCGGAGTTGGGTTGATCGGAACCGGGTTCGCCCGCAGTGTGCAAGCGCCGGCTTTCGGACTGTGTGAAGGTGCGCAACTGACCGCGGTCTGTAGCGGCACTTACGAGAACGCCGTGCGCGTCGCCGAGCAGTACGAGATCGAGCATGCCTGCGAGAGTTATCAGCAACTGCTGGCGCTGGATGACGTCTCGCTGGTCGTGATTTCGACGCCGCCCTATTTGCATCACCCGATCACGATGGCCGCGCTCGATGCCGGCAAACATGTGATCTGCGAAAAGCCGATGGCGATGAACGCGCGAGAGGCCCGAGAGATGGCCGATTACGCGTCGTCACATCCGGCTCAACTGGCGGTCATTGACCATGAGTTAAGATTCAACCCGACCTGGAGAAGGATGAAGGAACTCGTCGATGGCGGTTTTCTGGGGGACCTCCATCACGTCAACGCGACGATCGCCTCGGGATTCCGCCATTCGGCGCAGCGCCCCTGGAACTGGTGGTCGCAGCGATCGGCCGGGGGCGGGCTGTTGGGGGCGCTCGGGTCGCACACGATCGATGCCATGCGTTGGGTCTTCGGCGAGATCGAGGCCGTCTCGGGCATGGTGGCGACCATGATTCCCGAACGCCGGGACCCGAAGACGAACGAGTTCAAACCGAATGAGACGGATGACTACTGTTCATTCCTGATCAAGTTCGCGCCCCAGAACGGAATCGCCTCATCCGGTTCGATTCTGCTCTCGGCGCTCTTCGTGAGCGGAGGGAAGAACCAGATCACGGCGGTCGGCAGCAAGGGCACGCTCGTCATGGAAGGCGAAGAGACGCTGCTGGGGGCCGTCGGATTCAACCATCAGTTCGAAGAGATGTCTCTGGCCGATCGCGCTCGAGAGATCTCGGTGATCCCGGACAATATCTGGGCCCGCTCTTTCTATCATCTGGCCCGGGAGGCCGTCCAGGCGCTGCGCGAAGATCGAACCGAGATCGCTCACGCGGCTACTTTCGTCGACGGTCTTCATTGCCAGGAGGTGATCGACGCCGTGCTCCGGTCCCATGAAGAACAACGTTGGATCCGGGTCCGGGACTGAACCATCTGAACCGGTCTGCAGCCGTCAGCCGCTGATCCGTGCTCGAGATCCGCGGGCCGAGGCCGCCGACCGAAAACCGCAACTATTTCCCTGAGGAGTATTTTGATCTATGGCAAGTGTCAAACGTTACAGTATCTTCTGCGCGAAATGTAATCATAAGTTCCCGGTCTTCGCCTCGCTTCATCACTCCATCGATGTCGATCAGTGGCTCAAAGAGAGAGCGGACAATCATGATTGCAAAGCTTATGCCGACCAATTGGCGAAAGAGCGCGCTCCGCGCCCGGTCAACCCGCTCAAGGCTTCGAAGAAGAGCGCGTGATCTCGATCGTGGCGCGATCGTCAACTCCCTATCTGATGGGCGGAGAAATCTTGAGAAATAAGTAGGTCTATGGCAACCAAAATTACCGTTAACAACAATGGTTCACTGAAGATCGAAGGGGACATCGAAATCTACGATGCCAATGGTGGTCAGTTCGACTTGGCAGGGCGGACCGTTATCAGCCTGTGTCGTTGCGCTCAGAGCAACAACAAACCTTTCTGTGACGGCTCGCATGCGCGCTGCGGGTTTCAATCCCAGGTCATCGCTTTTGCACTGCCGGCCCCGAAACCAAAGGTCTAGTCTGGTAATCTCCGGAGAAGTCTGGACAGGGCCGGTTCCGTGTGGAAGCCCGGCCGGCCCAGACTTTTCGGAGCTTTTTGAGACACTCCCGTTTTGACAGCTTCAAACCGCGTTTGTTATCTTTGCCTCTCGGATAAAAGAAGAACATCCCTGAAAAGGAATTGAACGTTCTGGTTTGCGCGAGGGCAAGCTGACCCAGAATCTCGGAAATAGTCGGCTCGATTGGGGCCGGCACCGGGTTCAATCTCCAATTCTCAATAGATTAGGACAAAGCAATCATGACTAAACCAGCATCTCCTGTTGGGGCCGGATTACGCGATGTGGTCGCGGCGCCAAGTAGTATCTGTTTCATCGATGGAGAGAAGGGAATTCTCGTCTACCGCGGTTATAACATTCACGAACTGGCTGAACATTCGACCTTTGAAGAGGTGGTCTATCTGCTGTGGAACGGGCGCTTGCCGAAACGCGCCGAGCTGGCCGAATTGAACGCCCAACTGGCTGCCAACCGGCAGCTTCCGGCTCCGCTCGTGGCCATGATGAAGACCTTCCCGCGCCAGATGGTGCCGATGGACGCCCTGCGGACGGCGATCTCCGCGCTGGCCTTCTACGATCCGGAGCGGCACGATCATTCGTTGGAAGCGAGCAAACGCAAGGCGATCCGTCTGACGGCGCAGTTGGCGACGGTCGTCGCCACGATCGACCGTCTCCGTCAAGGCCGCGAGCTGCTCGAATCCAATCCCGAACTCTCGCACGCGGCCAACTTCCTCTATCTGCTCAACGGGCGCGAGCCGCTGGATGTCGAGGCCCGCGCGCTCGATATCGCCCTGATCCTGCACGCGGACCACGAGTTCAACGCTTCGACCTTTGCCGCGCGCGTGACGGCCGGGACCCTGGCCGATGTCTACGCCTCGATCGTCTCGGCGATCGGCGCGCTCTCCGGACCCCTGCACGGCGGCGCCAACGAGCAGGTCATGAAGATGCTGCTGGAGATCGGCGCGGTCTCGCAGGCCGAGCGGTTCGTGCGGGAGCGGCTCGACGCGGGTCAGAAGATCATGGGGATCGGTCATGCCGTGTACCACACCGAGGACCCGCGCGCGACCTATCTGAAGAAGATGTCGGAGGCCATCGGCCGGCGTCAGGGCGATCCCAAGTGGTTCGAGATCTCGAATCGGATCGAAGAGATCGTGGTCGAAGAGATGACCCGCAAACAGAAACCGATCCGTGCCAACGTCGATTTCTATTCGGCCTCCACTTACTACATGCTCGGGATCCCGGTCGACCTCTACACGCCGATCTTCGCCGTCAGCCGGGTTTCAGGCTGGACAGCGCACGTCTTGGAACAATATGCTAATAACAAGCTGATCCGTCCCCGCTCGGAGTACACCGGCGAGATGGATCTGAAGTATGTTCCAATTGACCACAGATAACGAGGTAGTCCAATGGCCGATGTGATTATTTATACCAAACCGGGGTGCCCCTATTGCGCCAAGGCGAAATCCTGGTATGCCGAGCGGCAGATCCCCTTCGAAGAGCGCAACGCGCAGGATAATCGTGAGTATCGGAAGGAGATGTTCCGCTACTCCGACAATGATCCGACCGTGCCCGTGATCGTCGTCGAGGGCCAGCTCAAACAGATCGGTTGGGAGGGCCGAGGTTGAACGGTCAGCGATTAGGTCGGCCGGGTTGCCGAACACTCCCCCCGCTGTGAACGAACAGTGGGGAACCGTAGCGAACGATGAGAGAGAACGCGAGACCCGCGAAGCTGTTTTCGCGTGTTTCGCGTTCTCCGTTTAGGAGACGTGCCATGCCCAAGAGACCGCAGGAATCGACCCAACCGACTCGCCGGGAGTTTCTGGAGCGGGGGCTGGCGTCGGCCTCCTTGCCGCTGGTCGCCGATCAGGCGCCGAAGCCCGACTCGACCGCGCTCGGTGAAGGGGGCCGGATCACCGACGTCCGGGGCCTCAAGGTCGGCCATTACACCGATGGGCGCCGGCCGACCGGATGCACGGTCGTCATCTGTGAAGAAGGGGCCGTGGCCGGGGTCGATGTGCGCGGGGCGGCTCCCGGGACTCGCGAGACCGATCTCCTCGATCCCGTCAACCTCGTGCAACGGGTCCACGCGGTGGTGCTCTCCGGCGGGAGCGCCTTCGGACTCGACACGGCGACCGGCGTCATGCGTTACCTCGAAGACCGGGGAATCGGTTTTCCGACCGGGGTCGCCAAAGTTCCAATCGTGCCGGCCGCGATCCTCTTTGACCTGGGGGTCGGCGACCCGAAGATCCGCCCGGATGCCGAGGCCGGTTATAAAGCCTGCCGATCCGCCACGGTCGAGGCTCCGGCCGAGGGGAACGTCGGCGCGGGGGCCGGCGCGACGGTCGGCAAACTCTTCGGAATGGCGCGAGCCATGAAGAGCGGAATCGGCACCGCCTCGATCAGATTGAAGGGCGGGCGACCCGATCAATCTGACCTGGTCGTCGGCGCGATCGTGGCCGTCAACGCCATCGGCGATGTGATCGACCCGGCGACGGGAAAGATCCTCGCCGGCGCCCGCACCGCCGACGGCAAGTCGCGGCTCGGTTCGATGGGCGCAATCCTGGGCGGCGAACCTCTGCCCCCGATTCTGGCCGGAACGGCGACGACCATCGGGATCGTGGCGACGGATGTCCGGCTGGACAAGGCCCAGGCGACCAAGGTCGCGCAGATGGCGCACGACGGCCTGGCCCGGACCATCAACCCGGTCCACACCGCTTACGACGGCGATACCGTCTTCGCCCTCTCGACCGGCAAATCTTCACGTCCGGCCAATGTCACTCTGATCGGCGCGCTGGCGGCCGAGGCCATGGCCGTGGCCGTGGTCAGGGCGGTGAGGGCCGCCCGGGGAATCGAGGGGTTGCCGAGCGCCGCGGAGCTGGTCCCATAGCAAGTCTTTAATTTAACCGCGACACACGCGAAACACACGAAATTGCCCGATTCCGCGTGTGTCGCGGTTAAAGAGAGTAAGAAGAATGTCTTATCTTCCCATTTTGATCGGATACGCGCTGTTGATGGTCGTCCTGGGAGTGGTCGCCTCGCGCCGCGTTCGGGCCACCAGCGATTTTTTCGTGGCCGGGCGGGGATTGGGCACGGGGCTCATCTTCTCCACGCTGCTGGCGGCCAATATCGGGGGCGGATCGACGGTCGGGGCCACGGGGCTCGCATATCGCGACGGGCTCTCGGCGTGGTGGTGGGTGGGATCGGCGGGAATCGGTTCGCTGATCCTGGCCCTGACGGTGGGCCCGAAGATCTGGCGCGTGGCGCGGGAGGGCGATCTCTACACGGTCGGCGATTATCTGGAGCGGCGTTACGACCGCCGTCTCCGCGGGTTGGTGGCCGTGTTGCTCTGGATCGGCTCGCTCACGATTCTGGCCGGGCAATTGATCGCGATCGCCTGGATTCTCAATGTCACCCTCGGGCTCAAAAAATGGGTGGGGTGTTCGATCGGCGCGGCCGTGGTGACCGGCTATTTCGCCGCGGGCGGATTGCACGCGGCGGCGCGCGTCAACGTCCTGCAACTGGTCGTGAAACTCGCCGGATTCGGCCTGGTCCTGGCCTACCTGCTGGGCGAAATCGGCGGATGGCCGGGCCGGTCGCCGCTCGACTCGGCCGCCTATCTCGATTTCACGGGGATCGGGGCCGCCGGGGTCTTCAAATATCTGGTCGTGCTGACGCCTTCGTTCATCGTCTCTCCGGGACTGTTGCAGAAGATCTTCGGCGCCCGGGACGAATCGGCGGTGAGGCGCGGGGTGCTCTTCAATGCGCTGGCCCTGCTCGCGTTCGCGATCGTGCCGGCCCTGCTCGGGATCATCGCCCACTCCCGGTTTCCGGACCTCCCGCATCGCGAGATGGCCCTGCCGACCCTGCTGGTCGAATCGCTTCCGGTCTGGCTGGGCGGACTCTTGCTCGGCGCGATCTTCTCGGCTGAGGTGAGCGCCGCCGATGCGGTCCTGTTCATGCTCAGCACCTCACTCACCAGGGACCTCTATCAGGCATTTATCAATCCGGAGGCCGACGACGCGCGGGTCGTGAAGGCCGCCAGGATCGCCGCGATCCTCTGCGGCGCGATCGGCGCCGGGCTCGCGATCCAGTTCGAGACGGTCATCTCGGCCCTGACCATCTTCTATACTTTGCTGCCCGCGACCCTGCTGCTGCCGTTGCTGGCCGGCCTCTATTCGAGCCGGGTCACGGCGCGCGCGGCCCTCGCCGCCCTGATCGTTTCGGTCGGGGCCACCATGCTGATCGAACTCTCAACCCGAGGGGCGGGCCTGTGGGGGCTCCCTCCGCTGATCTGGGGAACCGCGGGCGGATTGGCGGCCATGTCGCTGGCCGGCCTCTTCGATCGTCGGCCCTGACGGGCGCGGGCAAAAAAATGGGCCTGCAACCCTCGTTGCAGGCCCTTCCAGTTTTCCGCCAGTACAAAATCGATCACTATTGCCAGCTTGTCAGGAGAAAAACTTTTTAATTAACTGACCGGACAGTCAACTATGGGCGATAAAAAAGAAACGCTCAACGGTCGGCGCCTGGCGGTTCGGGAGCGCGCCCTCCGGTCAAATAGTCGAGGACTACGCGCTGGCAGCGGCGGCGATAGTCGTCGAAGGTTCCCTCGGAGGAGAAGAACCATTGCAGCATGAGGCCGTCGACCAGCGCGCGGATCATGGAGCTGGCGTCGTCCAGATTGAGCGCGCGAAAGACGCCGCGCCGGACGCCGGCCTCGATGATCTCGCGGTCGAGCCCGCAGCAGCCGTGATAGAACTTGGCGTTCAGATCGTGAAATCGCTTGTGGCGGGCGCCGATGCTGACGAACTCCGAGTAAGCCAGAAAGAACTGGCGACTCTCGTGCGCGCTGGCGAAGATGGTGTTGATCACCGCCTGGACCTTCTCGATCGGATCTTCGACCTCCGCGGCCGCCCGGCCGATCCGGTCATGCACCCGCTCCACCATCCACTCCAGGGCTCCCAGAAAGAGGTCCTCTTTGGTGGCAAAATAATAGAGCGTCGAACCTTTACTTACGCCGGCCCGTTTGGCAATATCCTGCAGGGTGGCCGCCGAATAGCCTTTTTCGGCCACCTCCAGATAGGTCGCCTTGATCAATGCCTCGCGGCGTTGGTCCTCGTACTCTTGAACGAATTGCTTTGCTGCCATTCGAGCTTCTCTTGATAATAAAATTGACCGACCGGTCAGATTTATACTACCGATAGTCGCCGGTTGTCAATTCCAAACTCTGGTTCAAGCGATGAAAAGCGGGCGGGGCGGCCGATTCGTTGACGTCCGGAGCCCGGTTGGTGGCGCGCCCGGAATCGTATATTATTGTTCTGAAGCGGACTTAGTACTTTGGAAACAAGGTTATTTGAGATTTCAGGTCTAAACCGCGAAAGACGCGGAACACGCTAAACATCAAGCTTTCGCGTGTTCCGCGTGTTTCGCGGTTTGTAAACCAATTTGGTGAACAAAGTACTTAGTTGTTCAATCTCGTGTGGTTCGCGGTTGGTCGACCGATCCGGTCGGCAAGTCACCCCGCATCGCCGTTTGGCTGAGTAGTTACTGAGTATCTTGAATCGGTCGATCTTGGCGCGCGCCCCGGCGGATCGGGCAGGGTTCTGATTTTCTAATATGAGTATCTCAATGGAGAAATCGGCGACCGGCCGTTGGCGGCCCAAGCTCCGGACGATCTGGGTCGTGATCATTCTGGTGGCGGCCTCGGTCACGGGGGGGCTCTTGAGCTCTGCGCCCGAAGAGAACCAGCCCAGCGTCGAGATGGCCAACGAACCGGTGGTGCGCGATTTTGCCAAGGCCCTGCAACTGATCGAAGAGAAATATGTGGTGGCTCCGGACAAGGAGCGGTTGACGAGGGCGGCGGTGGGCGAGATGTTGCACACCCTGGATCCGCATTCCAACTTCTTCGATCGCCGCGATTTCAGCGAGATGCAGGATGAGCAGAGCAGCAAGTTCTACGGGATCGGGGTCACCATCAATCAACGCAACGGCCGGATCTACGTGATCGGGGTGAGCCAGGGGATGCCCGCCGACCGCGCCGGGCTGCGTTATGGCGATGCCATTATGGCGGTCGACGGAGAGTCGGCCAAGGACTGGAGCCAGTCGGATGCGCTCAAGCGCGTCAGGGGAGAGCGCGGGACGGAGGTCGAGATCACGGTCGAGCGAGCCGGAGCGGAGGCTCCGTTGACGGTGCGGATCAAGCGTGATGAAGTCCCCTTTCCCTCGGTGCGCAATTTCTTTATGTTGCGGCCCGGGATCGGTTATATCGGTCTGACCGGAGGATTCAACCAGGAGACGACCGAGGAGTTGCGGGAGTCGATCGGGCGGCTCCGGGAGCAGGGCCTGGCTTCGTTGATTCTGGATCTGCGCCGCAATCCGGGCGGTCTGCTGAAGCAGGCGATCCAGGTGGCCGAAACCTTCCTGCCGAAGGGGATCGAGATCGTCTCGGTCCGCGGGCGTGAAGGCCGCTATCCGCAGCAGGTCTATCGTTCGGACAATGGCGCTCCCGAGACCATGCCGCTGGTGGTTCTGATCAACGGCGAGACCGCCTCGGCTTCGGAGATCGTCGCCGGAGCCATGCAGGACCGGGATCGCGCCTGGATCGTGGGCGAGGAGAGTTTCGGCAAGGGATTGGTCCAGACGGTTTTTCGATTGCGCGGAGGCACCGGGTTGACCCTCACGACGGCCAAATACTATACGCCGAGCGGCCGCTCGATCCAGCGGGCCTATAACGGAGTCGGGTTCTACAACTATTTCTATTCGCGTCGCGGAGAGAACGGCGAACCGAACGGGACCGTCTCCAAGGCGGGCAAGAGCCCCGATCAAGCGATCACTTCTCACACGCAGCTCGGCCGTGAGGTCCTGAGCGGCGGCGGGATCAAGCCCGATACCTTCATCAAGATGGCGGATGAGAATATCCGCATCCGCGATGCCTGTTTCGAATTCGCGAGATTGCTGGTCGTCGGCCTGTTGCCGGAGCTCTCCCAGTACAAGGTCAAACGCGCCGAGGCCGGTTACAAGCTGCGCGGAAACGAGTATCAATTGAACGATCAGGTTTTCGCCGCTTTTCGCGCCTACGTGCGGGAGCATCATGAATTGCAGATGAATGAGAACCTGATCAGTAAGCATCTCGATTATATTCGGCGGCGGATCCGGGCCGAGATCATCACCGCCGCTTATGGGATCGAGATTGCCGAGCAGTTTCTGATCGAGGGCGACGAACAGGCCATGAGGGCCGTCGACGAGATTCCGAAAGCCAAGCATCTGAGTGATCAGGCTCACTTGTTTCCCGAAAATCCCGGGCGCCAGTGAAGCTCGTTCCTCTCGGGGCCGCCGAGGCGGATCCGAGTTCCTCTAATTCATGCGACACGGCCGCGGTCTCCCCCTGCCGGCGGCGGCTGATCCCAGAGGTTCTGTCTTGACCTGTGAAACCAAAAACAGCATTATAGGCCGTCCATAAATTGGCAGAAACTGACAGAAAAATTGGCAAAAATTGGTAATCATGCACAACCTGGCTGGTTTCTTCTGATGAATTTGATCACCCGCGGAATTTTTCAAGTACAGGAACTCACTCTACTCACATGGCGCGCCGCACGCGGTTTTTATCGACCGCCGCTCTATTGGCGGGAGGTCGTGCGACAGATGGATATCCTGGGGTTCGGGAGCCTGGTCATCATCCTGTTGACCGGGACCTTCACGGGCATGGTCCTCGCGCTCAATTCCGCCAACACCCTGCAAAAATTCGGGGTGCAGGGCGTGACCGGGCAGTTGGTGACGACCAGTCTCATTCGCGAGCTGGGGCCCGTCCTGACCTCTTTGATGCTGGCCGGGCGGGTCGGCTCCGGAATTGCGGCGGAGCTCGGCTCGATGCTCGTCAGCGAACAGATCGACGCCATGCGGGCGCTCGGCACGGACCCGATCAAGAAGCTGGTCATGCCGCGAATCATCGCGCTGGTGACGACGGCTCCGGCCCTGACCGTGGTCTGCGATTTTGTCGGCGTGCTCGGCGGGCTGTTGATCTCGATCACGCTTCTGCAGCAGCCGTCCACGGTCTATATGGCCTCGGCGCGCGACGCCGTGACCTTTAATGAGATTATCGGCGGCCTGATTAAACCGACGGTCTTCGGATTTATCATCGCCATTATCGGTTGTTATAAAGGTCTGAGCACGACCGGGGGGACGGTGGGAGTGGGGCGTTCGACCACCCAGTCGGTGGTGGTCTCTTCGATTCTGGTCATCGCGATCGACTTCCTGCTCTCGAAATTGATCCTCTCCCTGCTGTTGGAGAACAAATGAATCCCCCGGCGTAGCTGCTCGATATGTCAAATAGTCTGCATGCGATCGAATTTAAAGACGTCTCACTGGCTTTCGGAGATCGAGTTGTTCTCCAGAACGTCAACTTCAGCGTGCGCTATGGTGAAGCGAAAGTGGTCATGGGCGGATCCGGGACCGGCAAATCGACCCTCTTGCGGTTGGTGTTGGGCCTGATCAAGCCCGATTCGGGCCGCATCTACATCGACGGCGAGGACGTCACCGAATACAGCGAAGAGCAGATGATGGACGTCCGCCGCAAGATCGGCATGGTCTTTCAGGAAGGGGCGCTCTTCGACAGCTTGACGGTATATGATAACGTCGCATATCGTTTAAGGGAGCGGCATCTGCCTGAACCGGAGATCGAATCGGTAGTCTTGCGAATGCTGCGGTTTGTGGATCTGGAAGACGTCGTCGAGAAGATGCCGAATGAACTCTCGGGCGGAATGCGCCGCCGGGTCGGGATCGCCCGCGCCCTGGTCGGCAGTCCGAAGATCATTCTCTACGACGAGCCGACGGCCGGTCTGGACCCGATCACCGCGCGGACCATCTGCGAACTGGCGCTCAAGCTGCGGGATCTGGAGGATGTCTCCTCGATCTTCGTCACTCACCGGTTGCAGGATATCGAGGTTCTGGCTCGCGAATACGTGGTCCGCAACGATACGGGCGACGTGGTCTTTGAGCAGGAGGGCGACCGGCTCTGTTTAATTAATACCAAGTTTCTGATGCTCAAGGACGGCGATGTCATTTTCAGCGGGACCGATGAAGAGATGAGACTCTCGCCGAACCCGTATATTAAGAAATTTCTTTCCGGGTGAGTGCTTTGAAAAGCAAGTCGCTCCAAGTTTTATTCGGAACCGCGGAACACGCGAAAGAGGCGAAAGGTGGTCGATTTCGCGTTTTTCGCGTGTTCCGCGGTTGAGGAAGAAAGACCGAAGAAGTTTGCCAGCAGAGTAGTGAGAGGTGGTTATGCCGCAGAACAAGCCGAAAAGTTTTTCCGAATTGCGTGTCGGGATCCTCGCCATGCTGAGTTTCGCCATCTTGATCTTCGTCATTTTTGCCGTCAGCGGGGACATTAAAATTCCGGGGATCAGCAAGACGACCATGGTCAAGACCGATATGGCGAGCGTCGATGGTCTGCGGAAGGGAGCGGAGGTGCGGCTGTCCGGGAAGAAGATCGGCAGCGTCAAAGAGATCAACTTCACCAATCAGATTCCCAGCGACCAGAACGCGCAGAACAACATCGAGATCATCATGGAGATCGACGGCAAGCTCGACGGGCGGCCGGCCATCGAGCGGATCCGCACCGATTCGCTGGCGGTGCTCAAGAGCGCCGGAGTGCTCGGCGATAACGTGATCGACATTACGCCCGGCACCCTCAACGGCCAGCCGATCAAGAGCGGCGACCGGATCAAGAGCCTGGCGCAGAAGAGCGTCGGCGATATCATCAATGCCGCGCAGACGGCCGTCGGCAACCTCAATGCGATCTCCGAGGACATCCGGACCATGACCGGGAATCTCAAGGACGGCAAGGGCACCATGGGCCGCTTCCTGAGCGACGAGGCCTTCTATCTCAACCTGGATCGTTCCGTGCGCCAGGCCGAAGCCCTGCTTCGCGATATTCGCGAGGGCGACGGGACGGTCGGCAAACTGGTGAAGGACTCCGCGCTCTACGATCAGACCGCCAATACGATCTCCCAATTGCAGAAGATCTCCGATCAGATCAACGATCAGGTCACGGCCGGAAAGGGAACCCTGGGCAAATTGATCAAGGACGATGGCCTCTACAACCGCGCCAACTCGCTGATCAGCCGTCTCGATGAGACGTCGGGGCGACTCGAACGGACCATGACCCGGATCGAGAAGGGCGAGGGCAACCTGGGCAAACTCGTCAACGATGAGAAGCTCTACTCCGATGCCCAGGATACCGTTGAGAGGTTGAAAGTGATCGTCTCCCGATTGGAGCGCGGCGAAGGCTCCGCCGGGCTGCTGCTCCGCGACGAACGGTTATATAACAACGTCAACAACCTTTCGGCCGAACTGACCAAGCTGCTCTACGATTTCCGCCAGAATCCCAGGAAATATCTGTCGGTGAAGGTCGCGATCTTCTGACGACTATTCGAGCGGGTATTCGTGCTCTCTCCAGGCGCGAATCCCGCCGGCCATCGAAAAGACGTTCCGATATCCCATCTTTTGCAGATTGTCGGCGGCCAGCGCCGAACGATAACCGCCGCCGCAGTAGAGCACGATCTCCTCTGACGGGTCGGAGGCGATCTCCTGGATGTCGCGTTCCAGGATTCCGCGACCGAGATGGGTGGCGCCCGCCGCATGGTCCTTCTCCCATTCGTGGTCTTCGCGGACGTCGATGAAGTGGAACTTCTCGCCGGCCGCGAGCTTGCGGCTCACCTCTTCCACGCTGATCTCTCGAACGCGCGACCGGGCCTCCTGACAGAGTTGCTCGAACGCTTCCGTATGCTTCATGGCTCTCTCCTCATTTCTTAAATCGCGAAAGACGCGAAATCGGCTACTTGGTTTCCGGCGCCTCAGGGGCCGGCGATGACGGCCGCGCGTTTTCGTCGCGGACATAGACCATCAATTCGACACCCGGTCTCACCGCATACGGTCTCCCGACGGGCCGCCAACCGGGGATGGTCCTCAGGACCTCTTCCTGGCCGAGATTGGCGATGATCAGGGACTGCGTGACATTGATGGTGCCGTCGGCCGCGACGTTCAGGCTGCCGCTGAAATCGGTATTCGGAAAGTTCCGCAGAACCCAGGGCAACGGCCAGTAGTCCGACGACGGAGCCGCGATGTAGATTCCGGTGCGCGCGCCGGTCCCCAACCGGTCGGCCTGCCCCTTGACGGCCTCGGCCAGATTGAAGATGTCTGAAACGGTCTGCGCATAGACATAGCCGTACTGCCCGTCGAGGTAGGGTTTGAACCCCAGGGTCTTGCCGAGCTCGACGAAATATCCGCTGGTGTTGTTGTTATCCTCGTAATCGATGAAGTTGACCCGCGCGGCCAGTTGCCAGCTTGCGGTCACGGCCATGACCAGGACGGCCAGCCAGAGGAGCCGCAAGGCGATCGGCGGCATGACCTGGTAGATCCGCTCCGCCGCGTAACCGGTGACGATCGCCATGGGGACCAGAAAACTGACCATCAGCCACGGCGTCTTGTAGG
This sequence comes from Blastocatellia bacterium, assembly GCA_035280505.1. GTDB lineage: Bacteria > Acidobacteriota > Blastocatellia > RBC074 > RBC074 > JAKEHZ01. The sequence continues at coordinate 23,403 of DATEFT010000538.1, forward strand.
GAATGATCGAATAGGCCAGCGTCGTTCCCACCGCCCAGGCCCCCATGAAGAGCCAGAACCTGGTTCCGCGTCGCAGGGAGAGCCCGAAGCCGAGAATCGTGCCGATCAGCAGCGGCAACTCGTACTTGAAGAGGATGCCGAAGTAGTAGTCGAATGAATGGACGTGGTCTCGATTGCTCCGTTCAGTGGTCCAGTGCAGGATGGATCTCATGAAATCGATCACCCCCTGCCAGTGAGTGAAGAGCGAAGAGTAGAAGAAGATGTAGATGAAGGCGAAGATGATCAGCGCCGAGAGCGAATGATCGAGCGAGGGGAGCTGGGCCCTCAGGTCGCGAACCAGCTCTCGGATCCCCGCGAATCCGCCCGGGCCCTTCCCGGACGGCCGGTTCAGGAACTCCCAGCCCGCGGCGCAGAAGACGGCCATGATCAGGACCGCCACGTTGATGACCGCGGTCTCTTTACTGGCGAAGAGCAGGCCCGCGGACAACGAGAAGACGAAGAGCCAGACGAACTTCCTCGAATCGAGATATTTCCAGGCCCCGATCACCATGGCGAGCGAGAAACACCCGAAGGGCATCTCGTGGATGAAGTCGCGCGAGAAGTAGACCAATCCGGGAGAGGCGGCCAGGCAGAAGGCCGCGACCGGAGTCCCGATCCTCCCCAGTTGCCGTCTCAGAAACCAGAGCAGGGCCACGCTGAGCGCGCCGAAGGCCGCCGGCCAGAATCTCAAGGCCAGATCGGTATCGCCGAAGATCCGCAGCGGAATCAGCGTCAGATAGTAGAGCGTCGGTCCGTGATAATTGGTCGGGTCATACCGGTATTCGCCGTTTTGGGACAGGTTGTGCAGAAAATGCCAGTTGACCCCTTCATCGTGATGGAACGGCTTGAGGCCGATCTCATGAAAACGGAACCAGAAGGCGACCAGGACCGCCAGGACGAAGAAGATCGTGCTGGCCATCTTTTCGGCCCTGGTATTCTGCTGGTCAAGCGATCGCTCGACCGGCGACGGTTCCGCAGCCGGGGCGGCTGGTGAGCCGCCCCGGTCTCTCTCTTGATCTTGATTGGCAGCGAATTCGTTCATAACACTCGGCTCAGAGCACTCTCATCTTGATGTAAAAAGAGGCAGATGATCGATGACCACCTGCCCCTTGAATTATCGCTCGTGTGAGCGTTGAGGTTTAGCGACGTTTGCCGCGGCGTTTAGCCGGAGCTTTCTTCTCGGGTGTGATCGGTCCGATGTCCTGCACTGCCGTTCCGCCGGTCGGGTCGTCGGCTCCCGAAGGCACGAGCCAGATCTTGATCTGTTCGCCCGTCGTCGAGACGCCACCCTGGCGGATCGTGATGCGGTTGGAATCGACCGTCGCGCCGAGTCCGCCATCTGCCAGGCGGTCACGCGTGTTCTTCGCCCGTTGGAGATCGAGATTCGCCGGTTTCTCTTTCTCCGCGCGATAACCGTCGATGACGACCTTCGCTCCCGGATCGGCCTGGAGGGCCGAGATGACCTGGGTTCTCAGGAAGTCTTTACACGCGTTATCGACGCGAGCGTTGTTGCGTTTGAAGCTGGTGCAACTACCCAGATCGCGCGCTCTCGGTTTCTCAACCGGCGGCGGGATCTTGGTGGTCACGCGGGCCGCCCCGCTGGCCGAGCAGTTGCCGGAATCGGAAGTAGCCTTGACGGTCACCTCGATCGTGGCTCCCGGCGCCACCCCGGTCGTGTCGAGCACGGCGTTCAGACCGCTGCCCGAGATCGAGCCGGACGAAGCCGTCCACTCATATCGAACGTTGCCGTAGTTGCGGCCACCGCTGACTCCCGGCGTCTGGAAGTTGATTCTCTCGCCGGCGTCGACCTCGCTCTTGTCGGCTCTGACGCTGAGGTTCGGGTCGTAGCAGACGGTGAGCGGCGGGCAGTTCTTGACCGTGATCGTCTTCGAATCGAAGGCGATGCAACCGCAGCCGTCGTCGACCTGGACCGTCACCGTGTAGTCGCCGGGAGCGAGTCCGGTGGTATCGAAAGAGGTGTTGGCGCCTTCACCCACCAGGCGTCCCCCGGTGCTGGTCCACGAATAGAGCAGGGTATCGCCGTCGGGATCCGAGGCGGTCGCCCTGAGCGCGACCTTGTCGCCGACGCAGACCGTCGTGGAATCACGCACGACATCCGACGAACCGGGCGTGATCGACCCGGTCTCGAGGACCACGGTCGGCGGCTGGTTCGGCAGGACGGGTTCCTCTCGCGCATTGAAATGTCCGAGGGAGAGCCCGGCAATGAATCCATTGGGACTGTGACGGGTGTCCAGGTTAGAGAGATAGTTCAGATGGCGTTGGAAAGCGGCGCTGATCGAGATCCAGCGCACCGGATAGATCTTGGCTCCGGCGATCAGATCGACCGGGCTGTTCTTATAGAGACTCGGGGTGCGCGAACCCACATAATGGGTCGAGCTGACCTCGGCGATGAACTGCAGGTATTGGCTGACCGGGAAGTCGAACCCGATCCCCGACCGCAACTCGTTGGGCAGGTCGAGCGCGCGCCCGCTGGAGCCGAAGCCCCGAATGATGTTGTTCGCATCTCCGCACCCGGCACAGATCGGGCCCAGGTTCATATCCGAAGCGCTGGGATCGCCCTTCTTGATGTAGCCGATGTTGGTGCTGAGATTGATGTATTTATGAAGCCGACCGTCGAACGCCGCGATCACGCCGAAATCAAAGGCGCCGGTTCCGCGCCCACGCTCCAGCCCGGTGTTGAGCTCCTGGGTTAAGGGAATCTTCAACATCGGAACGAGCGCAAACCCGAACGGGCTTTTCGGCGCCGTCAGTCGAACCTTGCCGCCGACCCAGAGGTCGCCGGTGTGGTGATCCGAGAAGCGCGACAGGAAGGGGGCATTCGGATAGTAGCTGGGATTGACCGTCGGTGGGATCGCCGGGAGAATGCCGCCCACCGGAGCGCCTACCAACGGGTAGAGGGCCGTGTCATTACCGGTCGGGAGCGCCCGGAAGGGCCCGGTCCGGTTGACGTTGAGCGCCTGGGTTACGATTTGATTGCCGACGATATTGGGTACCACTCGCCCGTTGGGCAGGGTGGCGGTGATGACGTCGGGCAGATAGAAACCGCTCAAGACTCCCGGTCTGCCGACCGTGACTACTCGCTGCGCTTCGAAATTCGCGAAGAACTCCAACCGATCGCTGAATCCGATCTGGAAGTTGACTGGATAGACCTGCCAGGCCAGATCGCCCGGATCCCGGTGAAAGTGATTGGCAAAGAAGCCAATGCTGAACTCGCCTTTCCGCAGGGTTTGTGCGTCGTAGACTGTAAAGAGTCCGGTACCGCCATTGACCGAGGGGGCTACGTTGCGAGGATCATCCGTGGGGCGAAGAGTCTGCGCCTGGGCAACGAATACTCCAGTCAGCAGGAGCAAGAGCATCAGACCGAGCGTACTTCTCGCAAAACTCATATTTCTCCTCCTGGAAGTGGGTGACATTTTGTTTTCTTCAATCTAGTTACTTTAACGACCTGATAGTTGTTTTATAGAGGCAAGCCGGTAATGGATACCAGCCGTCATATCTTCGTAAATGCTGCCGATGAGGATCTATCAAATTCGACGCCAGCCATAGCCTCACTCGATCACTCTACGATTCGATCTCAATATTTAGATATTTGATGTTTGCAATCTACCCTGAACCTGACATTAACATTTCTGCTCAAAACATTAATGCCCGCATTTCGATTCAAAGAACAGCCTCATCTGGCTTGCGAGGTGTTCAACACTAGCACGCTCGAAATAACTGCTGGAAGCTGGTTGAAAAGAGATGAAGACTGGGTAAAACATGCTGTCAGAATCTATACGATAGGGGGCCATGTGTCAATCATAATCTGGTGATCTAACAATATTCGCAAAGACTTAAGCTCGCTCTTCTGTTGTTATTCGTCAATTCTGAGAATCGAGTTCCGGCCTCATACACCGTCGGATTAGCATCAGGTATTGACAGCCATCTAATGCCATCCGACGTGTTCGGTCGCGACCACTCGGGGAGTTCGGAGGAGTGATGAAAATCGGGTAACATGCGAAAACTCTCTAACCTTCCCGAGCTTTCCCGGGTTGTGTCCGCAGTTCAGGTTAGAGGTGGTCTCCGCGATTCCAGCTCCGAGGCGTGATCAGTTGCTACTCGTCGTAGTAGCGCCGGCGCTCTATTTTTAATTCGAATTGCCGGTTAGTACTAAGCGTATATGCCGCGGACGCGGGTGGTGTACGCCACGCGGTCAATGGCCAGCATATAGGCGGCAATCCGGTTGTTCACGTTATGGCTCTCGGCGTATTTGACGACATCATTGAAGCTGGCAACCATGATGTCTTGCAGCCGTTCATTGACCAACTCCTCTTTCCAGAAGTAGCCCATGCGATCCTGGACCCATTCGAAGTAACTGCAGGTTACCCCGCCGGCATTGGCCAGAATGTCGGGGATCACAAAGATCCCTTTCCGTTCGAGGATGTCGTCCGCGGCGGCCGTGGTCGGCCCATTGGCACCCTCGGCCAGAATCCGGCACCGGATCTTGTCGGCGTTATGGCTGGTGATCTGGTTCTCCGTGGCGGCCGGGAGCAGGACTTCGCACTCGATCTCCAGCAGTTCATGGTTGGAGACCGGCTCGGCCTTGCTGTACTTCTCCAGCGTTTTGTTCTGCGCCAGATAGTTCATGACGTCCGGGATGTCGAGGCCCTTGGCGTTGTAGATTCCGCCGTAGATGTCCGAGAGCGCCACGATCTTATAGCCCGTCTCATACATGAGTTTGGCGGCGGTGCCCCCGACGTTTCCGGAACCCTGGACCACCACGCGGGTGGCGGGGATCTCGAGGCCCAGCTTCTTGACGGCTTCGTTGACGACGAAGAGCAGGCCGCGGCCGGTGGCCTCGCGCCGTCCGCGCGAACCCGAAAGATCGACCGGTTTGCCGGTGACGATGGCCGTGACGGTGTGGCGCGCATGCATCGAGTAGGTGTCCATGATCCAGGCCATGGTCTGCTCGTTGGTATTCATGTCGGGCGCCGGCACGTCGCGTTCCGGTCCGATGAAGTCGATCAACTCGGCCGTGTAGCGGCGGGTCATCCGTTCGAGTTCGGCCTGCGACATCTGCGAGGGATCGCAGATGATGCCGCCCTTGGCTCCGCCGAACGGGATGTTGACGACCGCGCATTTCCAGGTCATCCAGGCCGCCAGCGCCCGGACCTCGTCGATCGTGACGTCGGGAGCGTAACGGACTCCGCCCTTGGCCGGGCCGCGCGCAAAATTGTGCTGCACGCGAAATCCGGTGAAGACCTCCATATGACCGTTGTCCATGAAGACGGGAATATAAATAGAAATTTCGCGGTTCGGAACACGCAGCACCTTGTACAGGTCCGGATCGAGCTGCAGCAACTGGGCGGCATGGTCGAAACGCGACATCATTGATTCGAAAGGGTTCTCTTCCCTGATTTGTAAGAGATCATCTGCGAGAGCTGGCACAATATCCTCCAAACAAAAAATGTGATAAAAACTGTGGATGCACAGGCTATTAAAAATAATAGAGGCGGGTAGAGAAGTCCCGCCTTTCCGCGTTACAACTTATGAGTGGTTCAATGAGCCGGTGCGGTAGCCTTCAAGATCGAGGGTCACAAACTTGAACCCCAATTGTTTGAAGGCGCTGGCGATCTGTTGAGTCATTTCCAGATTGAGGGCGCGCTGGATCTCTGCGGGAGAGATCTCGATCCGCGCCAGGTCGTCGTGATGACGCACCCGAATCAAACGAAAGCCCAATTCACGAAGGACCGCTTCGCCCCGTTCGATGACCGAAAGTTTTTCGATCGTCACCGGTTTTCCATAAGGAATGCGGGATGAGAGACAGGCGGAAGCCGGCCGGTCCCAGACTGGCAATCCCGCGCGTCGCGACAGGGCTCGAATCTCAGACTTGACCAGGCCCGCCTCGATCAGCGGGCTTCGTACTTCCAACTCCCGGGCGGCCTGCCGGCCCGGGCGATAATCGTGGACATCGTCGGCGTTATTCCCGTCACAAACATGGGCATAACCGCGTTCTCTGGCCACCGCCTGCAACTTACCAAATAGCTCGTGCTTGCAAAAATAACAACGGTTTGACGGATTGGCCTGGTAGTTGGGGTCGTGGATCTCGTCGGTGTTGATGAACTCGTGAGAGATCGAGAACTGTTCGACCAGGGCCATCGCATCCTGGCGCTGAAAATCGGGGTAACTGGGGCTTTCCCCGGTGACCGCCAACGCGCCGACGCCCAGTTCGCGGCTGGCGACATAGGCCAGATAGGCGCTATCGACGCCGCCTGAAAAGGCGATGATGACTGACTTCATTTCACGCAAGATCCGCCGGAGTTCTCTCTCCTTGAATAGGATCTCCGGACCGAGCTGATGCTCGTCCGACTCGGTCGGTTCAGGCGCGACACTGACCTCACTCAAATTGGATTGAATTGCTTCCTCTTGAATTGCTTCCTCTTGCATGGTGGTTCAAGCTCACTGTGAGGATGCGGGTCAGAAGGCGGATTCTAACGCATTCGCCCATTCAAAATGAAGAAAAAACTAACGGCCTCCGCCCGCAACGACTATTTTTCGAAGACCGAATGACCTTTGATGCCCAGCGGCAGACGAAAGACCCGTTGCGTGCTGACGACGATCAGGTGGCCGTTCTCGTCGAAGGCCAGCCCGACCAGCGTCGAACCGGAGACGATGATCTCGGCCTTCTGCCCGGCCGCGCTGATGCGAATAATTCCCCGATGGCCGCGCAGCGAGGCGGCGACATAGAGGTTGCCTTCCCGATCGAACGCCAGACCCTGCGGGCGGCCCAGGCCGGTGTAGTACTTGGTCACATTGCCCAGGTGATCGATCCGCATGACGCTCTCGAAGGACGAGACCGTCGGGCCCGTGACATAGAGGTCTCCGTCCGGTCCGAACGCCAGGTGATAGGCCGCCACGCTCGGTTCGAGCGAAGTGAACGGGCGCGACTCGCCGATCTCATTGACGCGGAAGATGGTCCCGCTCCGATCGCCGACGAAGATCTCCCCTCGGCGATCGAAGGCGATCCCCGTCGCCACCCCCAGATCGGAGGCGACGGTCTGGACCTCCTTGAACGGCGAGATCCGGTAGAGCGTCCCGTCGTAACGACTGGTGACGTAGAGCACCCCTTCGCGATTGAAGGCGAGGCCGGTTGGATTGACGATGTCGGCGATGAACGGCGAGACCGTGTCGTCCGCCGTGATTTTGTAGATCGAGACCGGTACTTTCTGGCCGCGGGTTCCCGACAGCGTCACATAGATGCTGCCGTCGTCACGATCGATCGCCGGATTGGCTACTGGGTGAAGATTGTCGGCGATCTTGGCCCCGAGCGTAAACGGCGCAGTGAAGGTCGCGCTGCCTCCCTCCAATTGCAACTCGGCAGCGCCCACCCCGGTTTCACATTCCGGAATCGCGGCCACGACGCGGGTCGGGGACGCGCTGATCAATCTTCCACGCTGATCACCGAACATCACCCGGCAGGCGGAGTAGTCCGAACTGTGATAGCCTTCGCAGGTGATGACCACTTCACCGCCTTCGACTCCGGCGCGCGGAAGCGTGCTCTTGATCAACCCCTTGTTCCAATCAGACATTACTGTTTCTCCATATCAAATCTCGAGCCATATGAAGGAATACAAATCATACGCGAGCCTGTTGATGATGTCTAGAATCGCCGATTGCCCGATCGGACGCGAATCCGCACACCTCAACGCTTCTTAACTTTCTCCTGAATGGCCCCTGAATGGTCCGTGAACGGCGCGTTCGGCGCCGCTCACGGATGACGCAAAACGAATACCTCACTACCCGAAATGGGCTCCTCTCCCCCAAAAAAAATGGCCAACCTCCGCTTTTAATTCGGCATCAGAGCAGGTGCGACGAATGAGAGAGAAGAAGCGGTAGAGCAGCCGCCGGAGCGGCGAATGAAAAGACGAAAAAGACGAAGATGAGGAGCACGACTAATTGACGGCCCATTCAAGTCACTCGGAGAGAAGTTAGGAGGAACGATATGAAGAAAATGATTGCTGCGATGATCTTAGCTTTGGTGGCCATCACGACCTCGGTCACGCCGCTGACGGCGACTCCCAGACCCGAGGCCCCCAGGGCGGACAAGACTCTGAAACAGATTCGTAAGGAACTGGTGACCCTGCCGTTCTACAGTGTCTTCGACAACCTGGCGTTCAAATATGAGGACGGCACCGTGACCCTCTACGGTCAGGTCTCTCGCCCG
>DATEFT010000539.1:0-8651 GCA_035280505.1 Blastocatellia bacterium
GGGCGGAGGTGACGGCGGCGGAATTGAAGCGACATCTGAGAGAGCGGCTGCCGGGATACATGGTGCCCGAGGCGATCGTGATGCTGAACGAGATGCCGGTGACGGCGAACGGCAAGATCGATCGCCGGAGATTGCCGGGCGGAGAGACGGCGGGACGACAGGTGGCCGAGAGGCTGGTCGCGGCGCGAACGCCGGTGGAGGAGATTCTGGTGGGAATCTTCAAAGAGGTGTTGAAGCAGGAGGAGGTGGGAGTCCACGACAACTTCTTCGAGATCGGCGGCCACTCGCTGCTGGCCACCCAGTTGGTCTCGCGGCTGCGGAATGTCTTCAAGATCGAGATCGGGGTTCGGAGCATCTTCGAGGAGAATACGGCGGCAGGCCTGGCGCGCCGTGTCGAGGCGGCACTCGGGACGGGCGAGACGGAGACGGCGCCGCCGCTGACCCGCGTTTCGAGAACGGGGCCGCTGCCGCTGTCGTTCGCCCAGCAACGACTATGGTTTATCGAGCAACTGGAGCCCGGCAACCCGGTCTATAACTGTCCCGGAGCGCTGAGGCTGGTCGGCAGTTTGGATCTGGTGACGCTTGAGCGGGCCATCAATGAGATCGTCAGAAGGCACGAAATTCTGAGAACCAGGATTGAGGTCCGGGACGGTCAGCCGCGGCAGGTCATCGACCGGTGGGAACCACGAAGATTGGAGATCCAAGATCTGGCCGCCTTGTCCCCGGCCGAGATCGTGGAATCCGCCGCCCGGCTGACTCAAGAGGAGGCGCGGGCGGCGTTCGATCTGGAGCGGGGGCCCTGGCTGAGAGTGAAGGTCCTGAGACTCGGAGAGGGCGAACATGTGGTGCTCTTCACCATGCACCATATCGTCAGCGATGGATGGTCGATCGGGCTCTTGATCAAAGAGATCGAGGCGATCTACCGGGCCTATCGCGCGGGAGAGGAATCGCCGCTCGAGGAGTTGCCGATTCAGTATGCCGACTTTGCGGTCTGGCAGCGAAACCGGCTGCGGGGGGCCATCCTGGAACAGCAACTCGCTTACTGGAGGCGACAGCTCGGCGGAGAGCTGCCCGTGCTGGAACTGCCGACCGACAGACCCCGGCCGGCCGTCCCGACTTATCAGGGCGCGCGGCTCTCGCGGATGCTGCCGGTCGGGCTGCTGGGTGCGTTGAAAACGTTCAGCGCCGGTCAAAGCTGCACCTTATTTATGGTCCTGCTGGCCGCCTTCAAAACCCTGCTCGCTCATCTGACGGGACAGCACGACCTGGCGGTCGGCACGGACATTGCCAATCGCAATCATGCCGAGGTCGAAAGATTGATCGGATTTTTCGTCAATCAGCTCGTGCTCCGGACCCGGCTCTCGGTCACGTCCACTTTCACCGAGCTCTTGCACACAGTCAGAGAGACCACGCTGGAGGCCTACGCACATCAGGATCTGCCCTTTGAAAAACTGGTGGAGGCCCTGAATCCGGATCGAGATGCGAGCCGGACCCCGCTCTTCCAGGTCAAAATGGTGTTTCAGAATACTCCGCTCGAAACCTGGAGCCTGGCCGATCTCACACTCCATCCGATTGAGGCGACGACTGAGACGGCCAAGTTCGACCTCCTGCTCAACCTGACCGACACGCCGCAAGGTCTCGACATGTCGCTGCAATACAGCACCGACCTCTTCGAATCGGCCACCGCGGCCCGCATCCTCAGCCGGTTTCAGACCCTGCTCGGGCAGGTCGTGGAACGGCCGGAGGCCAGGCTCGAAGAGTTGATGGAATCGCTCGTCGGCGAGGAGCGGAAAGAAGAGCTGGATCAGAAGAAACGGCTTGAGCAAGCCGGATTGAAGAGGCTCAAAAATATCAAGCGAAAAGCCATCGGCGAAACGCGTGCGGAGGCGGAACAATGAAAGAGAGACAGCCGGAGCGGTTGAATCCGAAGAGCATCAGGCGCCAGGCCCTCAATCTCACGGGCGGGGACCTGGTGAGAGTTGAACCTCAAGGGCCGGACGGTCGGCTCCCGATGGTGATCTCCCCGTCGGTTGAGGGCATTGACCTGGTGGCGTGGGGATTGAGCAATCGTGAATTGATCAATAATTATCTGCAGAAATGCGGCGGCCTTCTGTTCAGGGGGTTCAAGGTCCCGTCGGCGGAGGTCTTCGAGCGTTTCGCCATTGCCTGCTCGGAGGAGTTGTTGCCATATACCGAGCGTTCTTCTCCCAGAACCCAGGTCCATCATCAGATCTATACATCCACCGATTATCCGGCCGATCAGCGGATCTTCCTTCACAATGAGAATTCGTATCAGCACATCTGGCCGCTGAAAATCTTCTTCTTCTGCGCGGAACCGGCGATGCGGGGCGGAGAGACGCCGATTGCGGACTGCCGCCGGGTCTTCGACAGGATCTCCCCTGAAATTCGACGGCGTTTTATCGAGAAGGGATGGATGCTGGTCCGGAACTTTGGCGGCGGCCTGTCGCTGAGCTGGCAATCCGTGTTTCAGACTGAGAACAAGTCGGCCGTCGAGTCCTACTGCCGTCAGGCCGGAATCCAGACCGAATGGCGGGGCGAGCGTCTACGGACCAGACAGGTCCGTCGGGCGGTCGCGCGGCACCCGGTCACCGATGAATCGATCTGGTTCAATCACGCGGTCTTCTTTCACGTTTCGACGCTGGGGCCATCGGCGAGCGAGATCCTGCTGGATAGTTGGTCGGAAGCGGAGTTGCCCACCAATACCTATTATGGCGACGGTTCGCCGATCGAGAGCTCCGTCCTGGAAGAGATCCGCGGGGCCTATTTAATGGAAGCGATCGACATTGCCTGGCAGGAGGGCGAGATCCTCATGCTCGACAACATGCTGGTCGCCCACGGGCGCAATCCTTACGCCGGCCGGCGCAAGATTCTGGTGGCCATGGCCGAGCCCTTCAGCCCTCTGTCCGCTTAGTGCTTGGCAAAGTAAGTCTCTTGAATTTTTACTCGAAACCGCGAAACACGCTAAACATACGAAAGATGGATGATTTCGCGTCTTTCGCGATTTGAATTTCAAATTCCAAAGAACTTAGTTTTCAAAGTACCTGGTAGGCCCGCGATAGTGAATCAGCTAGAGACCACATTTCGTTGAGAAAGGCGCGCTAAGATGCAAGAGGAAATGCTAAAAGGCTATCGACTCTCCCCCCAGCAGAGGCAGTTGTGGGAAGCGTTGCGGCATGGGTGGAACAGGTCTTATCAGGCGAAGTGTGCGGTGGCGGTGAAGGGCCGGCTGAGCGCTCGCCGACTCAAAGACGCCGTGCAACGAACCATCGCGCGCCATGAAATTCTGCGCACCACTTTTCAATGCCTGCCGGGAATGACGATTCCGATGCAGGTGATCCAGGAGACCGGCCGGATGGTCTGGCGGGAAGATGATTTGAGCGGGTTGGATGAGCCGGCGCCAGCGGTCGAAGCCTGGTATCAGGAGCTCTCTCCGTCGTTCGATTTCGAGCGGGGCCCTCTGCTGTATCTCAACTTAATCAAGCGGGCCGAGGAGGATTACGTCCTGATCGTGTGCCTCCCGTCGATCTGCGCCGATTCCACGGGCCTCCGGAATCTGATCGCGGAGTTCAGCCGCAGTTATGCGGCGTCCGGGAGCGAAGCGGAATCGCTCGGCGAAGTCGCGCAGTACGCCGATCTCGCCGAGTGGCAGAATGAACTGATCGAGAGTGAAGAGCTGCGCTCCGGGAGAGAGTATTGGCGCGATCGGGAGCGGCCGCGCCAGCCTTCGCCCCAGCTCGCCATCGAGGACCGCCCGGCCGGCGAGCCGCCCTTCAATCCGCATTGCCGAGAACTGCTGCTGGGGCCGGCGTTGACGGATCGAATTGAATCTCTGGCCCGCCGCGTGGAGTCCACATCCGAAGCGATTCTGCTGGCCCTGTGGGACCTTCTGCTCCGGCGGCAGACGGGAGACCCTGAACTCGACATCGGAGCGATCTTCGACGGTCGTCACGTCGCGGAGATCGAGGAGGCGCTGGGGCTATTTGCGAAATGCCTGCCCCTCGACTGCCGGCCGGAGGATGGACTGCCGTTTAAGGTGTTCGTCAAGCGGATCGAAGCCTCCTGCCTGGCGGCGCGAAACTGGCAGGAATATTTCTCCTGGGACCAACTCGCCCCCTCAAACGGGCCGGTCTCCGAGGCGGCGCTGCTGCCCTACTGTTTTGAGCCCCCGACGGAGCCGGCCGGATTCAAGACCTCCGATCTCTCATTCACCATCTTCAAGCAGCAGGCGTGCATCGACCGCTTCAAGATCAAGCTGGCGGCGTCCCGGGGTTCGAACGGTCTGACGATGGAGTTCCATTATGACTCGGAACTCTTTCGGCCCGCGGACATTCAGGTTTTGATGGGGCATTATCGAGCGCTGCTGGAGAGCGCCCTGGCCGATCCCGAAGCACCGCTTCGCGAGTTGGAGATGCTGACCACGGTCGAGCGCCGGCAACTTGTCACCGAATACAATTCGACGCGAACCGCCTGGCCCTCCGAAAAATTGGTCCCCGAATTGTTCGCGGAGCAGGTGGCACTCACACCGGAAGCGGTGGCCGTGATCTATGGGGATGAGCGATTAACCTATTCCGAACTGAATCAACGGGCCGACCGCCTCGCCAACTATCTGCGCGAATCGGGAGTGGGACCGGAGACCGTGGTCGGCCTGTGTCTGGAGCGCTCGCTCGACCTGGTCGTGGGGCTTCTGGCCATTCTCAAGGCCGGAGGCGCTTATCTGCCGCTCGACCCTTCGCATCCGCCCGCCCGCCTCGATTTTATGCTCGCCGATGCGTCGGTCAGGTTGCTCCTGACACACTCCGAGCTGCGCTCGAAGCTGCCGCCGACGGCCCAGGTCGCGTGCTTCGAGATCGACGCTCAATGGGAGTCGCTCGATCGAGCTCCGGAACGCCCGGGCGAACTGCGGTTAGCGCCGGACAATCTCGCCTATGTCATCTACACCTCAGGTTCGACCGGCCAGCCCAAAGGGGTCATGCTAAGCCACGGGTCGCTCAAAAATTATCTGTTATGGGCGATCGCCCATTATCCGGTGAACGCCGGTTGCGGTGCGCCGGTCCACTCCTCACTGGGCTTCGATCTGACGATTACGTCATTGTTCACGCCGCTGCTGGTTGGCGGTTATGCGCACCTGATGACGGTCGAACGCGAGATCGAGGCTCTCGGCGAAGCCTTGAGCAGCGGTCCGGGATACAGCTTGATTAAACTGACCCCGGCGCATCTGCGATTACTGTCCGGAATGTTCGAGGATTTCGGCCTGGAGGGCGCGGCCCGCTCAATGGTGATCGGTGGAGAAAATCTGACGGCCCAGGCCGTCCAGTGGTGGCGAGAGCGCGCGCCCGGGGTCCGGCTCTTCAATGAGTATGGTCCGACGGAGGGCACGGTCGGGTGCTGTGTTTACGAAGTCGCCACGAGGCCGGACGTCGAGAGGGGGCGGCCCCATGTTCCCATCGGGCGGCCGATCGCCAACGCCAGCCTGTACGTTCTCGATCGGCGAGGAGCGCCCGCCCCGCAGGGCCTGGTCGGCGAACTCTGCCTCGGCGGCGCAGGATTGGCTCGCGGTTATCTCAATCGCCCGGAGCTGACCGCCGAAAAGTTTCTGCCCTCTCCGGATGCCGGCGAACCGGGAGGACGGTTATACCGGACGGGGGATCTGGCGCGCTATCTTCGCGACGGGCACCTCGAATGTCTCGGCCGCGTGGATGAACAGGTGAAGATTCGGGGATACCGGATCGAGTTGGGCGAGATCGAGACCCGATTGGCCGACCATCCGGCCATCGGCGAGGCGGCGGTCATGGCTCGTGAAACCGCCTCCGGCGATAAATCCCTGGTCGCGTACTATACCTCCGCCGAATCCGCCGCGCCCTCACCCCCGCCGACGGCTGAAGATTTGCGCGCCCATCTGGCGGCGACGCTGCCGGAATACATGTTGCCGGTGGCCTATGTGAAACTGCCGGCGCTGCCGCTGACGTCCAACGGCAAACTGGATCGTCAATCGCTGCCGGCGCCCGACCGCGCGGCCTCGCCGTCCCGCGAATATCGGCCGCCGGTGGGCGAGATCGAAATCGCGCTCGCGGGGATCTGGGAGCAGTTGTTGCAAGTGGAACGGGTCGGGCGAGACGACAACTTCTTCGCGCTGGGCGGCCATTCGTTGATGGCCGTCACCCTGATCGAACGGATGCGTCAGGCGGGGCTGTCCGGCGAGGTCCGGGCTCTGTTTATGCAGCCCACGCTGGCCGCGCTGGCCGCGACCGTCAACGACACGCTCGCCCCGGTGGCGGTCGCTCCGAATCGCATTCCCCCCGCCTGTACCGCCATCACGCTGGAGATGCTGCCGCTGATTCAATTGAGCGCGCTCGACCTCGAACGCATTGTGAGTACGGTCCCGGGCGGCGCGGCCAACGTTCAAGATCTCTATCCGTTGGCGCCTCTGCAGGAAGGTATCCTGTTCCATCACCTGCTGGGGAACGCCGGAGATCTGTACCTGATGCGCGCGCTGCTCAGTTTTGAGACCCGGAGCCGATTGGATCGGTACCTCCGCGCGTTGCAGGCGGTGATCGAGCGGCACGATATTCTGCGCACGTCGATCCTGTGGGAAGGGCTGCCCGAACCGGTGCAGGTCGTCTGGAGAGAGGCGCCGTTAACGGTTGAAGAGATCGCGGTCGATCCGACGGCCGGCGACGCCGCCGCCCAGTTGATGGCCCGCTATGATCCCGCGTCCTACCGGATCGACATCAGCGTGGCGCCGCTGATGCGGGTCGGCATCGCTCATGACGCGCGAACCGGCCGCTGGCTGATGCTGCATCTCTATCATCACCTGTCGATCGATCACACGACGGTGGAGGTCTTATTGGAAGAGGTGCAGGCCCATCTGCTGGGTCGAGCGGAGCAACTGCCGGCGCCGCTCCCCTTCCGTAATGTCGTCGCTCAAACCCGCCAGCGGGAGAACCGGGCCGGGCACGAAGAGTTCTTCCGAACCCTGCTGGGCGACGTGGACGAACCGACGGCGCCGTTCGGCCTGACCGACATTCAGGGCCACGGTTCGAGTCTCAGGGACGGCAGGCTGGAAGTCGATCCCCAACTGGCCGTCCGCCTGCGCCGGGCGGCGCAATCGCTCGGCGTGAGCCCCGCCATCCTCTATCACCTGGTCTGGGCGCTGGTCCTGGCGCGCGTGTCGGGGCGAGACGATGTCGTGTTCGGCACCGTTCTCTTCGGCCGCATGCAGGGCCGTGAAGGGATCGATCGGATGGTCGGGATCTTCATCAACACCTTGCCGGTGCGAATTCAGATCAATGCCGACAGTCTCAAGGAGAGCCTCTATCGGATCCAGGGGCTCTTGATCGGGCTGCTGCGCCATGAGCATGCCCCGCTGACCCTGGCCCAGCGATGCAGCGCGGTGGCGGCCCCGGCGCCGTTGTTCAGCGCGCTCTTGAACTATCGCCATCGCGGCGCGGCCGGCCCCCGGGTCGATTCCGCGGAAGCTCCGCTCCCGGCCTGGGAAGGCATCGAGTTTCTGAGTACCGAAGAACGAAGCAACTATCCGTTCTGCCTGAATGTGAATGACCTGGGTGAGGGGTTCGTGCTGCACGCGCAGGTAGCCTCACCGGCGGATCCGGATCGAATCTGCGCCTATCTGCACACCGCGCTGGAACGGTTGGCGGAGGGGCTGGAGCAGGCGCCTTCGACACCGGTGCGCAACCTGAACGTGCTGCCCGATTCGGAACGCCATCAAATCTTGGTGGCCTGGAACGCCACCGGGGCCGATTATCCCCGCGACCTTTGCCTTAACCGGCTGATCGAAGCGCAGGCGGATCGGTACCGGGATCGAACGGCCATCAGCTATGAGGAAGAAGCGCTAACTTACGGAGAGTTGAACGCCCGGGCGAATCAGTTGGCCCACCACCTGAAGAAGTTGGGAGTCGGGCCCGAGGTCCTGGTGGGATTGTACCTGGAGCGGTCGATCGAGATGGTGGTGGGATGGCTGGGGACCCTGAAGGCCGGAGGCGCCTACCTGCCATTGGACCCGTCCTATCCCCCGGATCGCATCTCGTTCATGCTGGAAGACGGGCGGTCCGCCGTGATTCTGACTCAGGCTCGGCTGCTGCCGTTCTTACCGGCCAATCAAGCCGAGGTCCTGTGCCTGGATCGGGACTGGAATCTGATCGGAAGAGAGAGCCGCGAGAATCCGGAGAGCGAGGTCTCGCCGGCCCATCCGGCCTATGTCATCTATACCTCGGGTTCGACGGGCAGGCCGAAAGGCGTGGTGATCCCACATGGCGCGATTACCAACCACATGCTCTGGATGCAGGAGGCCTTCCCGTTGGAGGCGCGGGATCGAGTGGTGCAAAAGACGCCATTCAGCTTCGACGCATCGGTCTGGGAATTTTATGCCCCATTGCTGGTCGGAGGGGAATTGATCATGGCCCGTCCGGGCGGACACCAGGACAGCGCTTATCTGGTGAGGCTCATGGCCGAGCGAGAGGCGACGATCCTGCAGGTCGTGCCGTCGATGTTGCAGTTATTGCTGAACGAGTCGGGAATCGAGACGTGCCGCGGTTTGAAACGGGTCTTCTGCGGAGGCGAGGCCCTGACTCTCGAGCTGCAGACACGATTCCGTTCGCGGCTGGGGGCGGAGC
>DATEFT010000540.1:0-6782 GCA_035280505.1 Blastocatellia bacterium
GGTCTACAAGGACGACAACATGGGCTATTGCGCCGGGTGCGATGTGGCAGATTCCACCGCTAAGGCCATGGTCTATATGGCAGGGTTCGCCGCCGAGCGGGAGTTCTCCGGCTTCATCCTCGGCCCGCGCGGCACTGACTACGCCAACGCAAAAAATCTAATCAGCACGCCTGAAAGCCTGCTGCCTCAGATCACGGCACATCTTCGGGCAAACCGCGCTGGAATCTTCGCGCTGGCCCACGAACTCGACCGGGCCCAAACCGTGTCGGGTCCGCGAGCAATCACCTTGCTACGCGGCGGCGGTCAATCCAGTCGCCTCCCTACTCCCGGCAGTGAGGCGTCTCCCGTTCAGTCTTCGCGTCATCAGACCGCGTCACCACCCTCCGCTGGCGGTCAATGGGACGGCACACCGGAAGGCTGTCAGCGACTCGGGAGCACTTACGACGCTCAACAGCAGAGTTGCCATTACGGCCTGGGCAATCCCAACACACCTTCGATGCACGACGACCAGGAAGATCCGAGCGGCTGGACGATGCAGTGCAGCAACTGCCGTCCCAACGATCCGGTCATGGAAGCCCATCGGGCGCAAGGCGGGAAGATTGGCGGGGCATACGCGAGGAGGCAGCAATGAAATACAAACAGTGGCTGTTTTTCGCGCTCGTTCTCGGCCTCGGCCTGACTTTTGTGGTGATGGCTTATGGCCCGCAACAAGTGCTTAGCACGGCGGCTGCGGTATGGGCGAAGGTGTCCCCCTCCCCAACCGCCACGCCTAAAACGGCGACCGCCGATCCGAAGGACAAAAACAATCACACCGGCAAGACGCCACCACCAAAACCGCTCGCGCCAATGTCCGGCGAGGATGTTTACGACGGGCAGTACAACACGAAAGGAGCGCCATGACCTGGAAAGAACGAAGACGAGCGGCAGGCCCGCCGCCGCTCTGGTTCACATTGCTCTCACTTGCAGTAAGCGCGGGCATAGTGGCGCTCGGGTGGTGCGTCATTCACTGCGCCACTCATTGAACATCAACGCTATACATAAGGAGATTTTATGGGACAACCAAATTCTGAACTTAAAAGCGCTCAACCGTTCCAGCGGGTCAAAGCCCGCAAGAACGTGATCATCGGCGGGGCCGTGATTCTGGTCTGCATCACCCTGCTGAGCTGTGTGTCATCGTTCATGATCTACCGGGAAGGCTTCAATGATATGCCGGGGGTCTTTCAGAACGCCCTCGCCTTCTTCGCGGTAGTCGTTGTTGAAGGCGCATTCGTCTGGCTGGTCTACGGCTTCACGCGGGCCTTCTCTTCCTTCTGGGAGCGAGCCATCTCTTTTCTAGCGATGTGGGGACTGGCGGCGGTCATGCTCACGAACATCATCACCCATTTCATGATGGTTAAGAGGGTCGAACTGTCGCCGCTCCAACAAAGCTGGCTGGCCTGGGGTGCGGTCTCGGTCTTCATCGCGGTGCTGGTAATCGTGCTGTCCATCACGCTGGCTGATCCGGTGGTCAGATTGATTCGGACCGAACTCCGATATCTCGGCAAGCAGGAAGAGAAGATCCTGGAGGCGAAAACCGAGGCTCTGGAAAGTGATCGGATCATGGCGGCGATGACTCAGCGTGCCGAATGGGAATCCGAACAACTCGCGGCCCGGATCATCGGCAACGCAAATGCCCTTCCCGCACCCGCGCCGGTCATTCGGGGATTTGGATCCGCTCCACAACTCCCGCAGCAGGTTGCGCAGCACGGCAGCTACAACCTTACCTCGGGGAGCATCGAGCCGGGCCCAAAAGTCTAGCGCCGTTGAGAACCGCACAACCGGGGGCGCTGCCGAGCGCCCCAATCTCAACGGCGCCGATCTCGACAACTCCACTTGACCACGTCGCGGTTCATGAAGCTGCGCATACAACCATTGCTCTGGCAAATGGGTATCACGTAGCAGCGGTGTCTATTGATCCATCCGGCAACGGCAAGACCGAACTGATCGAAACCGAACAAGATTCTGCCAACCCTAAGCTCTATCTCGCGGGGTTCGCCGCCGAAAGGTGTTGGTTCGGCCGGACGCTCTCCGACCCGGAGGGCAGCTCTGACTACCGGGCTGCTGAACGAGTCGCGGGGCCTGACTTCCGCCGCTGGATTCCAGCGACTGAGGAACTGATCGAGAAACACCGGAACGCCGTCCTGCTCATCGCTGGAGAGCTAAAACAACGGCACCGTCTTAGCGGCGACCAGGCGCGAGAATTGTTTGATCAAGCGTCTCGATCCGTGGTGATTTCGGCTCCACCACCCTCTACCAAAACAGCACTTTTGGGGATACCCCAAAACCCGCTAAAAAAGCCGCATTTTGGGGATACCCCAAAAAATCCCAGAACTCCTTCAAAGAGAACACTTCGCTCTCAAAAAGTGATCGTCGAAAAAAACACGAAAAACGGCCTGGATTCGTGGACGTTCCGGAGCGGAAAAAAGGGCGATCCGTACTTCCGTGTCATGCGATCCGGAGCGGGCTACAGCCTGCATTTCCGGCACAAGAACGCCGCGCAAAAATGGGTCGAACCTTACGCCTGTTATCTGTCAGCGGAAGAGTTTGCCCGGATCAAACGGCTGACCTTTTCCGGTGTCGCCCAGGTCATCGCTGACAAGATCGCTGAGCGCCAGCCATCCGGCAATGTCGGGGCAGAGGAATTGGCGGAACTGCTTCAACACGTTCGAGAAATCACGAATCAACCCAACCCCGGAAGCCGACCGAAAGGAGGGCAAAATCATGAGTGAGAGTTCAGATATCGAATGGACCGACGCAACCTGGAACCCGGTGCGCGGCTGCACGCCGATCAGTCCAGGCTGCAAGAACTGCTACGCGAAGATCTTCGCCGAACGCTTTCGTGGCGTTCCGGGCCATCCATACGAGCATGGGTTCGACCTGCGACTTGTACCGGAGAAGTTGAAACAGCCTCTCGGCTGGACCAAGCCGCGAATGATCTTCGTGGACTCGATGAGCGATCTATTCCATGAGGACGTGCCTTTTCAATTCATCCGCTCGGTCTTTCACACCATGCAGCACACCCCACGGCACACCTACCAGATCCTCACGAAGCGGGCCGAACGAATGCGGCAGTTCTGCCGAGGGCACGCCAACCGCTTTCAACCGTGGCCGTTACCGAATGTCTGGCTTGGCGTGAGCGTCGAGGACCGCGAATACGGCCTGCCACGCATCGAGCAACTGCGCGAGATCGATGCGGCTGTCCGTTTCCTCTCCATCGAGCCGTTGCTGGAAGACCTCGGCGAGATCGATCTGACCGGAATCCATTGGGTGATCGTCGGGGGAGAGAGCGGGCCGGGGGCCAGAGGGATGCAGGCCGATTGGGTCCGCAACATCCGGCGGCAGTGTCAGGAAACTGGTATCCCTTTCTTTTTCAAGCAGTGGGGAGGCCCGAAGAAGCACTTCACCGGGCGGCTCCTCGACGGCCGGACCTGGGACGATCTGCCCGAACGAAAGGAGAGCGCAAATGTTTGAGCTTCAACAGGGATCAGTGCCGACTGATTGCCGTAAGCCGGTCATAGCTCATGACTTACCGACCGGCCCCCCCTCCGCCTGTTTCATTCAGGTCCGCGTGGGATCCGACCCGCGAGACTACTTCATCCCGCTGGTGATCGCGGAAGCCTGGGGCCTCTCGCAGAACCAGATCCTGACCCCGGAGCAGGCGATCAAGGTCGGCAAAGCAGTACAGAAATTCCGGACCAAACAACTAGCGCGCAGGTCGGGGAAGACCCGCAGACGGCTGTTTTACCGGCCCCGTCTGGCCTCAATCGTGGCGGCACTGGGGCGATTGAAAATCAAACATCTTGGTTGAATCGGAAGTGTCCTGTTTTGCGCGCCTGGGGCGTGCTGTTCAGCACGCACACCAATGCACCTTTGTTTTTGCTTCGCAAAAACTAAAGCAGGTGCATGGCGTCTGGAACGCACAAAGCGCGTCCCAGATGCGAACAGAGCGGCGGGTGACCCCAAGTGCTCGCCGCTTGAGAGGAAAGTCAGCGAATGCTCAGTGTCTCGAAGTTAGGTATGAACAAAATCAACTACTACCTCAATCAACTGGTCGAGTATTACGCCGGGAGAGGGGAGAACCCATACGCCACGTGGTTGGGAGCGGGGGCGGGGCGGGCCGCTCTTACCGGGGTGCAGGTCGTGGCCGAAGTTTTCAAGAGTCTCCTGAAAGGGTTCGATCCGACCGGCGAGAAGAAGTGGGTCCAGAACGCGGGGAAGTTCATCGGCTCCGAACGCGACCGGATGCCCGGTTACGACCTGACCTTCTCGGCCCCCAAATCCGTCTCCTACCTCTGGTCGATTGCCGCGCCGGAACTCCGCGCCCAGATCGAACGGGATTTCCAGGAGGCCGTGGCCGAGACCATGGCCAAGATCGAGGCCAAGGCGTTCATCCGAACCGGGAAGAGCGGTAAGGATCAGATCGCCTGCGGACTGGTGGCGATGTCCGTCACCCATCACACCGCCAGACAGCGCGACAGTCAGACGCGCCCGGACCCGCAGCTTCACTCCCATGTGCTCGTCATCAATACCGGCATCACCAGGGACGGCAAGACGGGCGCGCTCAATGGCCTCAGGTTCCTGAACAAACAGACCGGCCGGGGAGACAAACAGTTTGCCCTGGAGTTCGGTCAGGAGTTCCGCCAGGCCTTCGCCGCCAAACTGGAGGCCCGAGGGTTCGGGATCCGCCTCACCGACCGGACGAAATTCTTATGGGAGATCTCCGGAGTCTCCGAACCGGAGATCAGGCGCAACAGCAAAAGATCAAAGCAGATTCGGGCCGTCGCGCCGGACGGCACACATTCACCGAGGCAGCGCCGTGCCGCCACGATCCGAACCCGCCAGGCCAAACGGGAGTTTGAGCCTTCCGAGTTGTTTGCGGTCTGGCAGCGCGAAGCCGCGCAACGAGGGATCACGGCGGAAGTCGTGCGGGATCTGCGGCGGATGCCGGAGAACGAGCAGCGGTCACTACCGCGTGACCGTGGAAGAGGAGGAATCGAACGATGATCAAGCCCACGAAACTTAGCGAAGCAATGCGGCGCGGTCGAGTGTCGCGCAAATACATCGGCGGTTGCTGGTATCCAACCAGGCCGATTCTGGCCGCAATCACCGGGGCGAAGTTAGGCAGCATCGACCCCGACACGTGCGGGTGGGAGGAGGCCCGAGAGATGCTGGCGAAGCGATGGCCGCAGGAGTTCGCACAGACCTACGCTTGTCCCAAGTGCGGGCGGTCATTCGATCTCTACAATCTGCTCGAACATTTAACAAGCCAGGAGCATGACCACGAATTCTCACGCCGCAAGGTTGTCTCAATCTTAGAGCAATTGGGACTGTAAAGGAGGACTGCAATCATGAGTATCTTGAATCTGGCTCTGTGTTTCTGCGGGCGCGCCATCGACTACGCGGCGGCGACCGCCAACTTTCTATACGTCGGCGCGGTCGGATCGGGAAAGACCGTCCTCATCCGGCTCTTGCTGCAATCCATCTGGGGCATCGCCACCAGACACCACGTTCCAACGCGGATGTTGGTTTACGACAGCAAGCGGGAACTGCTGCCGGTCCTGTTCGGCATCTTTGAACGGCTCGGCAGGACCGATGCGGCGGAGAAGATCACGCTGCTCAATCCGTTCGATACACGCGGGGTGGCCTGGGACATGGCGAAGGATATTCGCCGGGCGTCTCACGCCAACGAACTGGCGGCGATGTTGATTCCGAGCGCGGGCGGCGACGGACGATTCTGGAGCGAATCGGCCCAGGCCGTGGTGGGGCAGATCATTCAGAGTTTCATCCAGGAGCGCAGGCCCTGGGATCTGCGCGACATCTGTTGTGCGGTCGAAACCGTCACCTCCATCCGGGCCGTGGTCAAGCGGTCCGCCAGGACCCGGTGGGTACTCGATACTTTCCTCAACGAAAACGAACCGAAGACCACCATCGGGGTCATGGCGACGATTCACGCCGCGCTCCGCCCATTCAGAGACATTGCGATCCAGTGGCAGCGCGCTCCCCGCAAGATCAGCCTGGGCGAGTGGCTGCACAGCCAGGAGGACAGCGTGCTGGTGCTCGGCAGCGCGGAGACTTCCGCCACGGCCGTCGAGGCGCTGAACGCGCTCCTGTTCAAACGCCTGAGCCAGATGATTCTGGAAGAGGAGCAGGAGCTTGGGCAGAACGACCCGAGACGGATCTGGATCATCCTCGATGAATTCGTTCGCGCCGGTCGTCTACCCGGAGCGGTCGAACTGGCGACCAAGGGCAGGTCAAAAGGCGCGGCGATGGTCCTGGGCTTTCAGGATGTCGATGGGCTGCGGGCCGTCTACGGCAAAGAGGTGGCCCACGAGATTCTAGGGCAGTGCTCCAACATTGCCTTATTGCGAATGAACAGCACCGAGACGGCGGAATGGGCGAGTGATGTGGTGGGCGAGTACCGTTCACGCGACCGGAGACACTCCACCAGCAGTGGCACGAACATCAGCCGGGATACATCCATCAGCAGCGGGCAGAGCGCGGACGAATCGCTGGTGGATCGGCGAATTGTGCTGCCGTCCTACTTCCAGAGAATCCCGCCGGTCTCGAAGGGCCCCGGGATCGGTGGCGTCTTCCTCACGCCTTACTGGACCGAACCGGGATTGGAGGCAAGTCAGCATCTCATCGAATCAACGTGGTTATTTAAAGCGGGGAACTTGTGGCCGCTCAGTGCGCAGATCAAAGGCTATGAGTTCCGCGACGTCCCGGAGAGCGCGGAGGACGAT
>DATEFT010000541.1:0-3745 GCA_035280505.1 Blastocatellia bacterium
CCGGGAGAGGCGGTGGCGGTCGTGGTCTTGAAGCGGTTGTCGAAGGCGGAAGCGGATGGGGATGCGATCTATGGAGTGATCAGGGGAAGCGGAGTCAACTATGACGGGAGGACCAACGGCATCACGGCGCCCAGCGCGCTCGCGCAGGCGAGACTGGTAGAGAGCCTCCTCAAGCGGAGTCGGATCGATCCGGAGAGCGTGCAGTACGTGCTGGCGCATAGCGTGGGCTCGCCGCTGGGAGACCCGATAGAAGTGCAGGCGTACTCGGATGCGTTCAAGGGCCACACCAATCGAAGGCAGTTCTGTGCGATCGGATCGATCAAGCCGCTAATTGGCCACACGTTTGCCGCATCGGGAGTCGTCAGCCTGATCGGGATGTGTCTGGCCATGAAGCACAGACAGATTCCGGCGACTGGTAACTACCGGCAGGCAAACGGGTACATCGATTTCAGGAGCGGCCCTTTTTACGTCAACGAAGAGAATCGCGATTGGGACCCGGCGGATAGCCCGCGCCCGCGGCGTGGAATCGTCGGGGCGACCGGAATGAGCGGCACCAATACATTTGCCATCATTGAGGAGTATGTTCCGGAGAGCATCTCGGGCGGTGTCTCGAACAATGGATCAGGGCCGGAGCCGACGCTCATCGTCCTGTCGGCCAAGACCGATTCGGCGCTCAGAGAATATGCGAATAAGTTAAGGCGCCAGATGTCGGCTCGAAACGACCTGAACTTGACGGATGTGGCTTACACCCTGCAGACCGGACGGGAGCAGTTGGATTGCAGGTTGGCCATCATCGCTTCGTCGAAAGATTCGCTGATCGACCGATTGGACGTTTATCTGAATCGATCGCTCAATTCCGGAGCGACGGAAGAATTGATCTACGTGGGCAATGCAGGCGGCAGGCAATATCCAGCGCGAAATGGATTGACCCCGGCTCGGGAGCTGGCCGGTAGCGTCGATCGAGAACATTTGTCCGCGCTGGCCCGACACTGGGCGGCCGGGGCGACGGTCGACTGGACCTCTTTGTACAAGAACAGACGGCCCCGAAGGTTGAGTGGCCTGCCGACCTATCCATACGCCAGGAGACATCTTTCGATCGATGGTCAGGCTCCGGCGACGGTCCGCAGGGCGCTCGGTGAGGTGGCCGCTCCAACCGGCCCCGATACTGCCGGCGGCGGAGCGAAGGCCGCCGAATACTACGCTTTCGACGCGAAATTCAGATCAGAGGAGTACCAGGTGGAGTATTTGACTTTTTGCCCTTTCGAGAGAGAGGTGCCGGGGTTCTCGATGACACGCGTCCTGAGGTCGCCGCGCGTTTTCGCCGATGAATCCCGGCTGATCCTCGAGAAGCAGATTGAAATGCGGCAGGTCCTCTTCAGCGGCGAGAACCTCGATCGCGTCAACACCGTACTCGATATCGGTTGCGGGTGCGCCACTGACATCATTGAGATCCTAAAACACTATCCTCACATCAAGGCCGACGGGTTCACGATCACCAAGCCTCAGGCGGAGCTGGGTAACAAACGCATTCGAAACGTGGGCTTGAGCCAGCAGGCCAGGGTGTTTCATGCGAATAGCGCGAAAGATCCATTTCCGGGCTCCTATGATCTGATCCTGGGGTTTGAAGTCACCTGTCACATCGCGGATAAGAATCGATTGTTCGAAAACATCCGCTCATCGCTCTCGCCCACCGGACGGATCTTGCTCATGGACTTCATCGGCAATTTGAGAGGCTCGATCATCGACAGCAACGTAGATATCGCCATCTCTACGCAAGAAGAGTGGGCGGCGCTGCTGGCGGAGAACTCGCTCATGATCGACGACCTGATAGATGTCAGTCCCCAGATCGCAAATTATGTGATCGACCCAAATTTAGAAGAGAACATCGCGGACTTCCCCGAGGCGGCCCAAAGATCGTCCAGAAACTTCGCGAACATGGTCGTCTCTCTGCGGTCGAATTGGATCAGTTATTGCCTGTTCAAGATAAGGCAGGATGGAGCGAAGAGACCATCCGAAGATCTCAAGCGGCATAATCTCTCGAAGATGCGCGAAAGAACGCCGTATTCTGCAGCTTTGATGGAGATGCAAAGAACGAACGAACGCCGCTTTCCCGTCTCGCCGACCCGTCGGGATGCGATGAACCGTCCGGACGGGGTCCGTCCGCCGACAGATCCTGGGCCGGTCGCTCGCAACCGGGCCGAGGCGGAAGTTGTGCACAGACAGGCGGCCGGCGACGTCGATGGCGATCGTCTTGAACGACAGGTCAAGGAGCTCCAGCCCCGATTACAAGAGATCTTTCGGAAGACGCTGCGGTTCACCCCCGAAGAGCTGGAGGCGGCAGGATCATTTAAAGCCATGGGCATCAACTCTCTCGTTTCGGTCGAACTGTTGGAGGCGATTAATGTCGCATTCGACCTGCGGGAGCCGACCAGCCTCATGTTTGAGTGCCACGATCTGGACTCATTGGCCGAGCATCTCGGGCGCAAAATGAGCGTCGCCAGATCTTTCGATCGGCCCAGGACAGATGGCCCATCGGCGGACCGACCGGTCGCTGAGATAACCGCGGGAGAACGGCGAAACAGACTGGACGAGGAGATCGCAATCGTCGGATTGTCGTGCCGGTGTGCCGGGGCGTCCAATCCAACGGAGTTTTGGGACCTGATCGTGAATGGCAGAGAGTGCCTCGACAACATCGGGAAACGATATCCCGGATGGGAAAGCTTCTTCTCCAAACATTCAGCCGACGGCTCGATGTTCTACAGCGGGTCCATGGAGAATTCGGATTGCTTTGATTCGCTCTTCTTTGATATTTCGCCGATAGAAGCGGAACAGATGGATAGTGCCCACCGCGTGCTCCTGGAAGGAATCTATGCGGCCCTGGAAGATGCGGGTTATGATCCGCTGGCGTTGAATAAGAAACGCGTCGGTACATTCATCGGCTATATGGGAGGAGGCGCGAAATCGGAGAGCATGTCGCATCTTTCCATGCTGGGAAACGACGGCTCGATCCTGTCTTCTCGTATTGCGTACCATCTGAATCTGGCCGGCCCTGCCGTGACGGTCAGCACTGCTTGCTCATCCTCTCTGGTCGCCATCGAGCTGGCATGCGAAAAGTTGAAGAATTCGAATATCGAGATGGCGGTGGCGGGAGGCATCACGATCTATTCACATCCGGCCTCCTTCCTGATGATGCGCAATGCGGGAATGTTATCGCCCACGGGCCGCTGCTATCCATTTGATGATCGGGCAGACGGGATCGTCGTCGGCGACGGGATGGGGGTCGTCGTTCTGATGCCGATGTCGAAGGCGATCGAAGATCGAGCGCAGATTTATGGAATAATCAGGGGCATCGGCACCAATCAGGATGGTAAAACCTCGGGCATCATGGCCCCCAGCTTCGTTTCCCAATCCGACCTTGAAAAAGAGGTCTATCGAAGGGCCGACATTCTGCCGCAGCAGATTCAATATGTCGAAACCCATGGCACTGGCACGAAGTTGGGAGACCCGATAGAGATTCACGCGCTCGTCGAGGCCTTTCGTGAGTATACCGATCGGAGACAGTTTTGTGCGCTCGGTTCACTCAAGGCCAACATCGGCCACACCACTGCCGCGGCGGGCGTTCTGGGCCTGATCAAAGTGTTGCTCAGCATTAAGAACCGGTGCCTCCCGCCCTCGATCAACTTTTCTCAGGCCAATAGACATATCAATTTCGATGAGAGCCCGTTCTATGTGAACTCGCAACCGA
>DATEFT010000542.1:0-17075 GCA_035280505.1 Blastocatellia bacterium
CCCGGCAGGACTCGAACCTGCGACCCCCTGCTTAGAAGGCAGGTGCTCTATCCGGCTGAGCTACGGGAGCAGACTCGCTAATGTACGCGATTGGCAACTTCAAGGCAAGGCGGCCGCATCATTTCTTCCTGCTGGCCAAACCCGAAGGCTAGAGGCATAATATCGCTAATTCGTTCGAACGCTTTTGAGGTTGGTGTTCGTGAAGGGCAGATTCTGAACGCGAGAGGTAGTCAATGAGCAAGATCCTCGTGATTGACGATGATTCAGCCTTACATCAGGTGATTGAAGGCGCGCTCAAGAGCGATGGACATACGTTATGGCACGCGACTGACGCCCCTCAGGGCTTGGCGGTATTGGCGCGTGCGCCAATTGACCTGGCGCTGATCGACTACGTCATGCCGGAGCCGGAAGGGAGCGAATTTCTCGACCGCCTGAGCCGCGACTATCCCAAACTCAAAACTATTTTGATCACGGCCGGCGAGACCCCGGCCACCGTCCTGGCCGCCCTGCGCAAACAGGTCTGCGATTTCCTGGTCAAGCCCTTCAGCACCGCCGATCTGCGGACGGCGATCCACTCGGCGCTCGACTATCACACGCTGATCGATATCGAGGTCATCTCCGCCGCTCCCAATTGGGTGCAACTGCGGGTCCCCTGCGACCTGGCGGCGGTCCCGCTCCTGCAAAAACTGCTGATTCAATTGAAGGCGGATCTTCCCGAAGAGACGCGGGAAGCGATGGCTTACGCTTTCCGTGAAATGCTCAACAACGCCATCGAGCATGGCGGCAAACTGGATCCCACCAAGCGGGTCGAAGTCCTCTGCGTCAGACTCAAACGCGCCATCATCTATTGGATCAAAGATCCCGGCGAGGGGTTCGATCCCGAATCCCTGGAACATGCCGCGGTCAACAATCCGGCGGGCGATCCCTTCCGCCACGTCACGGTCCGCGACAAGAAAGGCCTGCGGGCAGGCGGATTCGGCATCCTGCTGACCAATCAACTGGTCGATGAACTGGTCTACAACGAACGGCGTAACGAGCTGATGTTCGTCAAATACCTCTAAAAAAGAAGTCTAGAGAAGTCGGGGAGAGGGCCCTCTTCCCGACTTTTCTAGACGTTTCTAGACTTCTCTAGACTTCATTCATTGCTCTGTCCCGCCTGTGGCTGGCCGCTCTTCTTCGGAGCCTTCCGGCCGACGTGCAGATGGTCGAAATTGAGCGCCGCGTTGAACAGGAGTGAGAAGCTGCCGTGGGTTTGATGCCGCCACATGGGATTGTTGGCGAACATCACCACATGGCCCTTACCGACCGGCGCATCGATCACCACCGGGCGATTGGCCAGTTCGGAACCGCCCGCCAACATGCCGCTGACGAGCAGCTCTTTTTCGGCCGCAAACCGCAGGATCACGCGCGGGCGCAGTTCCATCGGCGGCAACTGACCGGCCACCTGCGAGCGCATCTCCTCGGGGATGCCGTCGTCGTTCGGAGCCGCGGGCGGCGCGGGCGGCAGCGGACTACGCCCCTGCACCACATCCGGATCGTTCAATCCACCACGCCCCGACGGCCGCGATTCCGATTGCTGACCGGGCTGGTTGCCGCCCAGGCCGGCCATGAGGCTCACCTGAAAGACGGGCGCCTGATTGAAATAGACCGCCAGTTTTTCATCATAGCCATAGGTGATCGGGCTCAGCCGATCCACCAGGGTCGTATTGAGAATCGAACCGCGGGCCTGCAATTGCCGGGCCTCTTGAATCGATACGCCCTCGGTCAGGCCGAAATCGATGGGGAGCGCGGCGTTCGAACCGACCGTGACAAACAGTCCGCCGGACTCGATGAACCGCTGCAGGTTGGCGACTCCGAGCACACCCAGGCCTCCGCGAATGTCATCCGTCTGATCCGGGCAGAGTCCGAAATTGGGAGTCAGTTCGGACTGCTTCCACGGAATCGGGGCCTCATCTTCACCGCGTCTGGGCGTCCCGCGCACGATCGATTGGGCGCTGCCGCGAGTGGGGCCGAAGATGATGACATCCCATTTCTCGCGCAGGTTCGGCGTGCGAGCGACCAGTTGGTCCGAAATGTAGTTGTAGGGAATGCCCAATCGGTCGAACTCGATTCTGAACCAACCTTCGTCCTGCGTGTTGACCCAGGTGTGAACCAGCGCGATCCGCGGCACGGCGAGCGGATGTTTGGCCACTTCAGGCAACTTGTCCACCGCGACGGCCGCCACCCCCAGTTCCAGAGCCTCTTTCTTCAGTCGAGCCTCCAGATCCGACGGATTTCCTTCGCTGCTGATGATGAAAGAGCCGGCGTTAAAACTGCGCTCCCCGACCTTGAAACTATCTTCGGCCGCGGAGATTTTGACGTCTTTCAACCGGAAGCGCAGTTGGGTCAGCGCGCTCTCGGCATTGTGGTTGATGACGTATCCGGCTCTGCCCGATCCCTCGAGCCGCCCCGAGACCCTGGCCGGTCCATTGATCAGGGTCATCGGCTGATCCAGGACTTTCGGATCCGTCACGCGAAGGGTCTTGACGTTCCGCAACGGGCCCAACGTCCAACCGGTATCGTCGTAGGGACGCGGGTCGTTGACGCTGTAGTATTGCGTGTCGAGCAGCATGTCGGCCATCCGCGAGTACGGCTGGTCCATTCGCACCACGTAACTGCCGGCCGGAAACTTGCCTTCCTTGACCTCCAATTCCCGATCGGTGCGATGCACCTCGCAGCCCTGCAATTTCAGCAGATTGACCAGGTCGGCGGCCTCGTTGGGCCGTGGATCGTCGGCGGGCAGCAGATAAGCGGCCGGCCCTTCGGTGCGGGCTTTGGCCACGGCACGTTTGCTCTTCAGATAAAAATTGTTGAGGAAGCGCTCTTTGTTCGCGGAGACGTAGTTCATCGCCAGGAGGATCGCGCTCTGTTGCAGATTGACATTATTGCGCATGGACCATTTGACCCGCGACAGCGGCGGATTCGGGCGGAACCAGGCGCGTTGCGATTGATTCCCGACCACGCGGTCCTGGGTGTCGGCGCCGCCGTTACCGAAAGTCTCATAGAAGCGACCGATCGCGTTGTGGCCGTTGGCCACATAGAACATATAGTTCGGCGCCCAGCCGTCATAGAAACCGTGCGTCCAGACCCCGGGAATCCCGCGCCGGGTCATCTCTTCGATCTCGTGATAGGCCAGAGCCTGCCATTCATCGATCACGATCGGATCGAGCCAGGCGTTGTATGGCCCGGTGCCGGTCGAGGTATAGAGAAAGGGAACCGATTCGTGCAGGTCGTGCAGAACCGTCGGATGGTACTCCAGGAAGGTCGCCATCTGGTTGCGCGTCAGCGCCAGCGCCATGCCCAGGGCATCGCGATTGTTGTCATGAGCCACGTACTTGCCCCAGTAGACCAGGTTCGGCGAACGGCCGCCTTCATGGGCTTTGCGATAGCGATAGAGATCGACCATCATATCGCGCCCGTCCACTTCCAGCGCCGGCGTGATCATGACGATGACGTTCTTGCGAATCGCCTGCATCAACGGCGTCTCTTCGACCGCCAGCCGATAGGCCAGTTCCATCAACATTTCAGGGCTGCCCGTCTCCGGCGAGTGGATCGAACCCGAGGCCCAATAGATCGCCTTGCCCTCGGCGATCAACGGTAACGCCTCCTGATCGGTGAGGCGGCGCGGATCGGCCAACCTGGCCGTGATCTCGCGATATCTGGCCAACTTCTGAAGGTTCGCCTCGTCTCCCACGACCACCAGCAACTGTTCCTTGCCCATCTCGCTCTTCTCCGGAGCGGTGAAGACCTTGACTCGCGGCGTCGCCTTCTCCAGCTCGCGGTAATAACGATAGAGATCCTTGGTGTAGGTCAGTTTATTGGGCGTGCCGACCGGATACCCGAGAATCCGGGCGGGCGTCGGCACCTTCTCCGAGGCCGGCAGATGGTCGACCAGTTCGGTCAAAAAGAACTTCTCGGTGGTGTTCTTGAGAATCGATTCGGTGTACTCCTTATCGACTGGCTGCGGCGGCGACGGCTGTGTCGGCGGCGATGAGGCGGCGGTCTTCTTCGAGACCTGAGCAATTGCGGGAGAGAGACACAACGAAAAGAGCAGTCCACCTAGCACGAGATGCTCCACTGCGCATCTCAACCGGTGAGGGAAAGAGCGATTCATAGAAGGCCTCCGTTTGAGATCTTACAAGATTGGTCCAACTCTGGTGCCTAGAGAAATAGTGCGCTGAAGATTCTAGCTCATTCAACAGCAAGCGATAGTTAAGACGAGGCTCAGGGAGGCCGGGTTACAGCTCAGTTTTCACTTTTCGGCGTCCAGTCAGACTGGAGACTGCCGCCTGAGAAATCATTCACTTTTCGCTGAAATTCGAAGACGCGAAAGACGCGAAATCATCAATCTTTCGCGTCTTTCGCGTCTTTCGCGGTTTGCAGACCGGGAATTGAAACTATTTCTTCCGCTCCAGGGTGAAGGTCTCCGCGACCTCCTTACCATCCATGCGATAGCCCCAGGTTTGCTTGAGGTGATCCGGATCCTGGAAGGTGAGCACCAGATTGGAAATATGCCCGGCCGAGGGCTTCGTCAGATTGGCCACATCGACCAGGGCGAAATTCAGGCTCTTGATCTCACCGGCCGGCGCCGCTGCCGCCAGCCGCGGCTGATTGCCGCTTGAGCAGTAGTGCGTCATCATCAGGCGGTCCCGGTCAAGATGATAAATGGTGACCATGTTCGGCTCATTGGTCGGTTGAAGCGTCTCCATGAGAGCCGTGCCTCCCGAGATCAGTTGATAAGAGATCTTGGCCTGCTCTCCATTGGCTCCCTTGCCCTGCCACTCGCCGACCAGCGATTTGAGTTTCTCGAATCCCGCCGCGGCCGGACTCTGGCTCTGCGCCAGGCTGGAGTTCGAGGTGAGCGTGACGATCGCCAACGCCGATAAGACCAATAGACTTCGTTTCATATTTAGAACCTCCTGTTTCATGACAAGTTGATCTCTCACGGGCCCGGAAGAGTATAGTACAGCACATTGTTTCACACAAGAAACACCGCCCCGCCCGGTCGAACCGGCATCTTGACATCGTTCTTAAGCTGCACTAATGTGCTGTTCCCACAGCCACACTCACAATTCCCTGCCGAAAATCGAGAGTTTTCTAAATTTCATGAGCAAGACCAAAGACAAGCACGCAAAAGAGCGAAGAGGAGCGCGGGCTGAAACGCCGGCCCAACCCGGAAGGAGAAAATTTCTGGCGCTCGGTCTGGGTGGGTTGGGGACGATCGCGATCGCGGGAATTGCTGGATATAAGTACAGCCGGCTCGATTCCGCCACGTCCCATTCGGCCGCGCTACCCAACCTGGCGACCGGCCGGCCGTTGCCGCCGGTCACGCTTCCGGCCGATTATCGTAACGCCCTGCGCGCCGCGGAAGAGATCGTCAGCCATTACGCCCGCGAACTGAACAATCCATCCGCCTTGATTCACGGGGTCCGCGCCTTCGGAAAGAACTTCACGTTGAACGACGGCTCAAAGACGGTCGACTTCCTCTGCTCCAAATTTGCGGTGGAGAAGGAGCTCAACGGGAAGCGGTACATCTACTTTCCTCGCGAGGCCGAGGTTCACGACAACAGCTTCCTGAAGACCCTGCTCGAAGCGGGCGTCGCCCCCGACCAGTCAATTACGGCCGGCGGCCATCAATATCGGTTGCGCGACCTGGGTGAGAGCGCGCAGGCGCTGTTCCGCTGCGATCCGCAAAACCTGCAGCGCTTCGACCCCTCGCTCGTCTACCAGCACCTGCCCTGGGGCCTGATCGCGTTCTCGATCCTGGTCCCGCCGAGCCGGCCCGAATGGGTCAACGCCTACGGCGAGACCGTCAAGCTGCCGGAGGTGATCGATCAAGGGCTGGCGGCTTTCGAGAATTCGTGTGCCGGCGTGCGCGAGGCGATCTCCGAGGGCCATGAGGAACCGCTGCCCTTCCGCGAGGAGATGGCCAAATACAGTTGTTCCGGCATGCATATGGCCTACGGGTTCTTCTCCTGCCTCAAACACGGATACCGCGATCATCGTCTGCCGGAGCGGCTGCAGAGCATCTTCGACTCCCTGATCCTGCGCCTGCAGGGCGATGCCGAGGCCATCGAGCGGGAGTCGGAAGCGGCCCGCCAACTGGGCCAGGAATATGTCAACCGGATGGGGATCGGCCAGGACGGAAAGAATCGGGCCAACGGCAGCCCGCCGCCGCAGACCATCGAGGTTATGCGGCTCCGCCATCTGGTCAGGGCGCTCGGTCACGCGCTCGAAGCGATCAACTACGCCCGCCTGCATCAGCTCTTCAACCTGACTCCCGAGCAGACGCAGCGTCTGCAGACCGGAGAACAGTTGATCTATCGGTGCATGGTCCAATTGCGCGCCATGGACCTGGATGTCTATCTGAAATGGTATGGCAAGTTCATCAGCGACCTGGTGATCGCCGTCGCGCATGCGGTCCGCGCCATGAAGCTGTTGACGCCGAACAACCCTGACACCATCGCCGTCAATCAATCCCTGGGGAGCAGATCATGAAACTTCGAATCAGATTACGTCTCGGCCTCGCGGCCGGTCTGCTGGCCTGCGGAGTTCTCGGACCGGCCGGCGCCGGAGCGCAGACCGTTCCCATGGAGCCGCCGCCGCTCTATCAACAGTGCCCGGCTCTGACCACGGACGGAGCGATTCCCGAACAGGTCGAGCACGCGATCGCTTCGCTCAAAGAGAGCAATTCTCAAACCCGCGCGGAGTCGGCCCTGAAACTGGGCGACGCCTGTGATAAACGCGCCGTCGAGCCGCTGGCCGAACTGCTCCGGGACCCGGAGCGGCCGGTGCGCCTGGCCGCGATCGAGGCCCTCGGAAAACTCGGAGATCCGGACTCCGTCCCCAGACTGAACGAGATCATCGACGATGAAGATTGGCAGATCCGCCTGGCGCTGGTCAGGTCGCTGGCTTCCTTCAAGACGTTTCGGCCCCGAAATCTGGTGGTCAATGGAATCGCCAACCCCAACAACCTGGACCCGTCCGACGTGAATGACGTGCGTGTTCGCTGCATCGCCATCCTGACGGCCAACCAGTTGACGGACGTGCAACATTCGCGCAAATCCATCCTCTTTCTCCACCGGTTCCTGGGCAGCCGGTACGAATCTACCCGCCGGCTCGCCGAACAGGCCATGTTCGCGCTCAAGCAGACCCGCAACGGATCGACCGAACTGATCGCCATCCTCAAACTGAGCAATCATTCGGACCTCCGCTCCTGGTCGGCCATCTGGATCGGCAAATTGGGAATCGAGAACGGGCGGGAGACTTTGAATGAGGTCGCGGCTCACGACCCCAACCCGAAGGTGAAAGAGGCCGCCGCCGAGGCTCTGAAGGCGTTGGACATCGCTAAAAAATCATAAACCGCGAAAGACGTGGAAAGCGCGAAGATCTCATCAGTTTCGCCTCTTCCGCGTCTTTCGCGGTGAAAAACAGCTATTGGGCCAGGTCGGCAAAATCCTCGATGCTCGGTAATTCCGTGAGGTCTTTCAATCCGAACTGAATCATGAACTCCTTTGAGGTTCCGTACATCATCGGCCGTCCGACCGTCTCTTTTCGGCCCTTGGTCACAATCAATCGCTTCTCGAGCAGCGTCTTGATGGCGGAACTCGAGCTGACGCCGCGGATCTCCAGAATCTCCGGAATGGTGATCGGCTGTTTGTACGCAATCACCGCCAGCGTTTCGAGGGCCGGCAGCGAGAGGCGCGCCGAAGGCCGCGATTTCAGATATTTCCGGATAAACTCGTGATTCTGCGGCCGGGTCGAGATTCTCCAGCCCCCGGCGATCTCGCGAACCTCCAGGCCGCTGTTGCGCGCGTTATAGTCGCTGACCAGCTCCTCCAAACAGGAATTGACATCGTCTTCGCGCACGTCGCCGAGCACCTTGCAGAGTTGTTTGAACGGCAAGGGCTCATCGGCGACGAAGAGCAGCGCCTCGATCACCGGCCGGATCTCTTCGCTGGTCGCCGTAATGTTCTCATCGATCTCGGCCGCCTTGACCGGCTGCAAATCCGCCGAAGGCTCCTCGGCGGAAGCCTGCGCCGCGACCTCCGGTTCGTTTTCGGCGACCAGCTCGGCCTCCTCGGCCGGTTCGGCGAAGAGGTCGTCCTCCTCGGACGGCTCTTCCTCAGACGGCTCCTCGTCGGCGGGATCTGCCGAAGCCTCGAGGTCGGCGATAACTTCAGGCTCGGATTTTTCAGCGGGCAGGCCCTCTTCCTCATGGACGGTCTCGCCGAAAGCGGCGATCGCGAGGCTCGCGGGCTCTTCCGGCCCATCGTCGGGCTGCTGTTCCCCGGCGGTCTCGGGCTCTTCCGGCCCATCGTCGGGCTGCCGTTCCTCGGCGGTCTCCGGCTCATCGCCGGCCGCCTGAGCCTCGACCGGCTCCGCTCCGGGCAGTTCGTTCTCCGCCGTCTCGGCGACGGCCGTCTCGGCCTTGGGCTCCGATTCGTTCGACTCGGCCGGCGAGTCGGAAGCTGTCTCTTCCCACTGATTTTCCACGTTCATAGTCTCTCTTCAGTCTCTTCTGGGAAAACAATCTCTTCGGCGACCATCAGTTCCGATTCCGCGCGGTCAGGTTCGATCGAACTCTCGGCGGATTGCAGTTCAGCCGCCTCCGGCTCCGGACCGATCACCGGCTGGACCCGGCGGCGCGCGAAGATCTCGCCGAAGAGTTCATGCTGGATCAGGGTGATCTTCAACTCCTTGACCAGTTCGAGAAAGGCCAGGAAGGTCAAGACCAGTTCGCGCTTGGAGACGGAGAGCTCGAACAGTTCGCGGATATTGATCTCGTCGCGTTCGGAGAGCAGGTGATGGATCTGCGCCAGTTTCTCGGCCATGGTCATCTCGTCGCGATGGATCTCCATCTCGACGGCCGATTCGGCGCGTTTCAGAATCTCATTGAAGACCCGCATCAGGTCGAAGACCGTGGCCGAGACCTCCGGGTTGTTCTCGTCGGTCTCGATTGATCCCCGCGTATAGCAGGCCCCCTCGATCTCGCCGCGCGAATAGAGCATATTGGCCGCGGCTTTGAACTTCTGATATTCGAGCAATCTCTCGATCAGCTCGGCCCGTGGGTCTTCGTTCAGGTCCTCTTCGCCTTCAAGCTTCGGTTCGGGAGGCAGCAGCATCTTCGACTTGATGTAGATCAAGGTCGCGGCCATGACCAGAAAATCGCCGGCCACCGCGATGTCGAGCTGCTCCATCAACTTCATGTATTCCAGGTACTGTTCGGTGATATGCGAGATCGGAATGTCGTAGATGTCGATCTCGTCTTTCTTGATCAGATAGAGCAACAGATCCAGCGGGCCCTCGAAGACCTCGAGCTTGACGCGATAACTATTGCGCCGTTCTTCGGAATCGCGGCCCCCATCGTCGCCTCCGGCTCCGGCTTTCCGGCTCTTCTCTTTTTGACCCTGCTTGTTTTGAACCTGCTTGGCATTGGCCATAAATTCCCTCGCTCCAAATCTTCGCCACGACCCCGACCGTCAATCAGGCCCTGGCCGACACACCCTCAGCTCGACCCGGACCAGGTCTTCCGGCCGGGCGCACTCCGCAGACTACGGCTGTCGTCGATGGTGATCAGAACCGCTGCTAGAGCGTTTGCCATGGCGCAGCGCCATGGAATTGGAGGATAGACACAACCAACCCGGGGAGGCTATAGCACCAGGATGCCCCTGATCAGGTGATCAATCGGCGCCGTCAACGTCGCCGTAATTCCGAAATAGATCAGCCCCATCAGAAGCACGAACCCGATCATATCCGGAATCTGGTTATACATTTCGGCCAGGCTGTCGGGCAACAAGTTACGCAGAACGTGGCTGCCATCCAGCGGGGGAATCGGGATCATATTGAAGACCGCCAGCACGATGTTCAGCCTGATTCCGATGAGCAGTAACTGTTCCACCGGCACTCCCAGGTCACCCAACCTGGCAGACGGCATGGCCAGGCTGCCGAAGATCAGCTTGTACAAAACCACGAAGATAATCACCAACAGCACGTTGCTGAGCGGCCCGGCCAACGCGATCATGATCTCCCCCCACCGTCGATCCCGCAAATTGATCGGATTGGTCGGGACGGGTTTAGCCCATCCGAACATGAACGCGCCGGAAACGATCGCCACCAGCGGAAAGATCACGGTTCCGAAAATGTCAATGTGCGGAATCGGATTGAGAGTCACCCGGCCTTGATAGCGCGCGGTGGGGTCTCCGGAGAGTTCGGCCACCCAGGCGTGCGCACACTCATGCACGGTCAGCGAGAGCAAAAAGACGACGAACCAAATGATTATCTCTTCGGGGTTTAACATCAGTGCAGGGACTCCTGTTCAGATCTGTAAGATATTAAAAGTATCACGCACGTCAAAGAGCTGTCAATTTCGAGCCGTTCCGCAGATCCGCCGCCGGGACGATTTCATCGCCCATCACTGGAACGCAACCTGGAACGCCCTCTCCGCCGGGGCCGGCTCGCCGGCTATTCGTCGAGCTTGGCGACGGCGGCCGACGGTTGTTTGACCGTAGCCCGGGGCGTCTTCTTCTTCTTGCTCGCCGTCTTGGGCTTGGGCCGGGCCTTCTTGGCGGTCTTCTTGACGGTCTTCGTCCGCTTCCGCCGCGGAGTCTCTCCAACGGAGTTGGTCGAATTGACCAGCTTCGACTGGAGATCTTCGAGAAAAGCGATCGTGCGCCGCAATTGTTTCTCGAACTTCTGTTCACTCAGCTTGCGCCGAGATTTCTTGATCACCTTCTTCACCTGACCGACCAGCGCGTCTTCGTCCTTGCTCTCGGCCTTCCGATCTTTATCTTTGTCTTTGTCTTTTTTAGCCGTTGGTTCCCCGTCCGGTGAATCCGGCTCTTTGGCCTGCGAAGCCTTGTCTTGTGCCTTTGCCATAAACTAT
Source organism: Blastocatellia bacterium (assembly GCA_035280505.1). Taxonomy (GTDB): domain Bacteria; phylum Acidobacteriota; class Blastocatellia; order RBC074; family RBC074; genus JAKEHZ01. Next base: position 10,925 of record DATEFT010000542.1, read on the forward strand.
GCCTCTCAATCGTCCAAGGTTGATATTAGAGCTGATGGTTGCCCGCGGTAAGCTCTGCGGCAATCGATTCCGCCTGATTCAGATGTTTTGCGGTATGCTCCAGATAACCGACGATCAATTGCCGGAGCGTAAGCCGACCGGACTCGTCGTGTTCTCCACCACGATTCCAGTCATCCCCAGACATGCTTCCCAGAAGCTCGCCATTCTCCCGGCGCAACAGGGCGAATCGTTGGGATAAGACGGCGATCCGCTGTTGCCGGTAACCGAGCTTCCGCGCCCATTCTTCCTGCCGATATCCATAAAGGTTCGGACGGTCTCCTGTGATGACGCGCCGAATCCGGACTGAGGCGAGTAATTCCGCATCGGCCAGATGTCCGACTATTTCGAGGATTGACCAGCGTGTTTCATCAGGACGCCGGGCAATTATTTCCGCTGGGCATCCGGTAATGAAAAGCTCCAGGCGGTCCGCCTGTTGCGCGTATGCGGCAATGATGCTCGCATCTTCGTTCATGACTGCACAAGTATAAGTCAATCAGTTGCCACTTGTCAGTCGATGTGGAGCCGGTTTTGTTGACCTGCCTCTTGATTACGGCCTATGATCAGATCGTCCGATCATTTGTTTTTTCATATCGCGTCCCCATTTTCGAGTGCTAACCAGGAGAATCACGCATGACGGAAACCCGAATTGAACTGTTCAAGCAGATGCTGCAGACCGATCCCAACAATACGTCGATCCGGTTCGGCCTCTCCAACGAGTTATTAAAACTGGGCCGCTTCGAAGAGGCCGCCGACGAGTTACGCGCCTATCTCAACCTGGCCGACGATCAGGGAGCCGCGTACGGTAAACTGGCGCAAGCGTTGGAGAAACTGGGCCGGCTGGACGAAGCGCGGGCGGCCTATCAACAGGGCATTTCGGCCGCCACCCGTCACAATCATCCGGGCATGGCGCAGGAGTTCGAGATGGCCCTCAACGATCTAATCTGACCTACCACCAACCCAGGATCTTCCACCAGACCAGACCGATCGAGCTCCAGATCACCAGGTTCGGGATTGAGGCGATCAATCCCAACTTCCACCATTTCTGTTGTGTCACATAGCCGCTGCCGAAAAAGATGGGGCCCGGGGTCGTGCCGTAATGGGTCAGCCCGGCCGAAAGATTGGAGAGGTAGGCGAGCAGCGCGACCGCCAGAAAGGACGGCGCGCCGGACGCAATGACCACGATCAGAAACGGCGTATACATGGCCAGGATGTGCGCCGAGATGCTCGCAAAGGCATAGTGCGAATAGAAATAGATGAGCGCCAGTAACGCCAGCGCCACCCACCACTGCCAGCCGACGGTGAATCCCGCCGCCGCCTGGGCGAATTTTCGCGTGATTCCCGTCTCTCCCAGAGCCTCCGCCATCCGCACCAGGCCGCCATACCAGATGAAGACGTCCCAGGCCGCGCGTTCCGTGATCAAGTCCTCCCAGGAGATCGCCCCGGCCAGCAGCAGGATGCAGATTCCGGCCAGCGCCACCACCGAATAATCGAAGCCGTGGAATTTGGTCGTCGTCCAGAAGACCGCGACGAAGGCGAAGACCCCCAGCATGACCTTCTCCTGCCAGGACATCTTTCCCATCTTCTCCAGTTCCGCCCGCGCGAAATCGGAAGCGCCCGGGGTGTGTTTAACCTCGGGCGGAAAGAGCCGGTAGATCAATTGCGGCACGATCAACAACGAGACCAGGCCCGGCAGGATCCCGCCCATCATCCAGCGCAGATAGTTGAGATCGATCCCTGTCGCCTGCTGCGCGAATTTCTGAACCAGCAGATTGCCCGCCTGACCGGTCAGAAACATGCCGCAGATGATCACCTCGCACTGGTAGATGAGAGTCATGAGGAAGGCCCCCAGCCGCCCGGCGGTGGCTCCGGGCCTGGAGTCGTAGGCCTCGGCCACGCTCTTGGTGATCGGAAAGATGATGCCGCCCGAACGCGCGCCGGTCGAAGGAATGACCGTCGCCAACAACATATCGGTCCCCACCAGCGCATAACCCAATCCGAGCGAGCGCTGGCCGATGGCCCGGATGAAGAGCAGCGCGATCCGCCGCCCGAGCCCGGTCTTGATCATCCCGCGCGACATGAAAAAGGCCGCCAGCACCAGCCAGACCACCGGATCGGCATATCCCGCCAGGGTCGCCTTGAGCCTCAGGGTCTCGATCGTCCTGGGATCAGTGATGTTGCGGGTCAGCTCCTCGCTGACCGGCATAGATCTGGTGATCGCAATGGTCGCAATGCTCAGAAAGACTATCGCTCCACCCGCAATTGGGCGTACAATAGACCCGACGATGGTGGCCACAAAAATAGCCAAGAGGTTCCAGGCTTGGGGAGTGATACCGGAGGGAGTAGGCCACAAATAGACCACCAATCCAGATAAAACAACTGTTGCCCATTTGAAGAACAGAGTCCGAGTTTTAAGGCTTCGACCTTGATCCTTGTCTGAATCCGATGAAGAGGAGTGCCCGTAATCTTCGTTGGACTGCATAGTTTTTAATGGTCCCTAATTTGCAGTAATTGCAACTTAATTGCTCTTCGATTGCACTTTAGATATGCAGCGCCTGACTCGGGGGGATTTGTAAAATTCATTGGTGGCGCGCGCGATACTAGCACTGCAGACCCTTTAGCTCAAGCAAGGGCAGGAATAGCATGGAGCGAGGCGAGTGCCCGGATTTTCCGGATAATTAGTGTATAGGCACGACCTAGCATCCACAAATGAAAGCTATTTAACATATTTTTTAAAAACCTGTGTGACTGATCACACGTCAAAGGCCCGCCCATAACCTATACTTGTGCGCGACGATGATGTTAGTCAGTTAAATGGCGAGAGGGGGTTAATTGATGAAAACAAAATTGATTCAAATTACGGTCGCCCTTACGATTTCGATGGCACTTGCGGTTTCACCAGTAATCGGGAAGAGCAAAGACAAAAAAAAGAAACAAAAAGCTGAAGACAAGAACAATCCGACGTTGATCGGAAAACGGGAGATCAACAAAGGACAGCTCTCCTTCTATTCACTGGACAAAGAAGTGGCGCTCGGCCGGCAACTGGCCGCCGACGTTGATCGCCAATCGAAATTCATCACGGACCCGGCAATCACGGAATATATCAACCGTGTCGGGCAAAACCTGGTTCTTCATTCGGACGCCAAGGTCCCTTTCACCATCAAAGTGATTGACTCGAATGAAGTTAACGCTTTCGCGCTGCCCGGCGGTTTCCTTTATGTCAATCGCGGGTTGTTGGAAGCGGCCGAAAACGAAGCCGAAGTTGCCGGAGTGCTCTCGCACGAGATCGCGCACGTCACGGCTCGCCACGGTATCGAACAGGCCTCCAAGGGCCAGTTGTTGAACTACGCTTCGCTACCTTTGATCTTCCTGGGCGGCGTCGGAACCGTCGTGCAACAGATCGCGAGCATCGCCGTTCCGCTGACCTTCCTCAAGTTCTCGCGCAACGCCGAGAAAGAGGCCGACCGGCTGGGAGCCCAGTATATGTGGGCTTCAGGCTACGATCCGACCTCGTTGATCACCTTCTTTGAGAAGCTGCAATCGAAAGAGAAGGCCAAGCCGGGAACCCTCTCGAAGGTCTTCAGCACGCATCCGCTGACCGGAGATCGAATCAAGCTGGTCCGCGACGCCATCGCCGAATTCCCCGATCGCAACGAATATCAGATCACCAGTTCCGAGTTCAACGTCCTGAAGTCGCGCCTGGTCGCCATCAGTCCGGCCAAACCGGTCAATCAGACGGACGATCGCCGTCCAACCCTCAAACGCCGCCCGACCGATACCGGCGCGGGCAGTGCCGATGCCGGTAACGGCGACGGCTCGTCGGACGAGAAAGAGCGTCCGGTGTTGAAGCGCAAGGACGGTACTCCGGCCAGCGAACAGGAGAGTTCGACTCCGGCAGCCGAGAAACCGGCCGAGTCGAAAAAGCCTGAGACCGCGGCACCTGCTCCGGCACCCGCAGCCGACGCGAATAGAGCCGGGTCCGTCTCGCCGGAGGAACCGGTCGAACCGAAGAAACCCTAATACCGAGTCCCAATTAGGGCGGTAAAGAAAAAGGAGCAGCCGATCAGGTCTGCTCCTTTTTTATTGTTTCGCGGAATCGATGACTTTTCGCGTGTTTCGCGGTTAGAAGTAAATGGACTCAGGCAGCCGGTGGGCTCGATTTCAGCCAGGCCAGCCGCGCCGCCCCGATCAGTCCGGCATCCTCGGTGATCGTCGCATTGACGATGCGGCAAGACTTGGAGATTTGCGGGGGGAGCCAGCGGCCGGTCTCCTCCCGAATTCCAACCAGAAACGGTCGCAGGGTGCGCCCCAGCTCTCCGCCGATGACTACGGCCTCCGGGTTGAGAATCGAGACCAGGTTGGCGATTGCGCGGCCAATCCACTGGCAGGTCTCATTGACAACCCTGAGGGCCAACGGGTCGCCGCCGCGCGCCGCGCGGACGATGGTCGCCGGTTCGAGTTGCGCCGGATCCGACTTGATCAGCTTGCTCAGGATCGAGTGGGAATTTCCGTTCCATCCCTCGATCGCGCGGCGGGTCACGGATCCGGAAGCGGCTTCAACCGCCAGACACCCGCGGTCCCCATACTCCTGCCGGAAACCCTCGCTCAAAGCCAGCCAACCGGCCGAGCCGGCCAGCCCGTTCGATCCGCGGAGCACCTGGCCCTGCGACCAGATTCCGACCTCGACCTCGGCTCCGAGGGAGAGATAGACCACATGGTCTTTGCCTCTCGCCGCGCCGTTCCAGCTCTCCGCCACCGCCGCGCAAGATTGGCGGTTATGAATGATCATGGCCGGATGGGGCGAGACCTTGTGCTGGGCGCGCGCGCGCTTCTCGTTGAGCGGAGTGCCGATGTCGTGGCCGGATTTGCTCAGTTCATCCTCGATCAACTGCCGCAGATCGACCCGGACCCAATTTTTCCAGGCCGGAATCGAGACTCGATCCGTGACCGGATCGATCAGACCCGCCACGGAGATCCCGACCGCGCCGATCGAGCTGCTGCCCCGTTCCCGGCTCGCCGCCAGATCGAGAATCGATCCGGCAACGGTCGCCGCCACGCTCCTGGTGGTCAGGCGCGCCGGCTCGCTTTGCCGCTCGGCGATGATCTTCCCATGCCCATCGACCAGGGCGGTACTCAAACGATCGGGATCGATTTCGATGCCGATGACCAGTTGTGGAGATATTTGAGATCTTACGGTAGGTTTCATTGTTTCTCCAGATAACCCTCTACGGGCTTGGCGCCCACGCCGAACCAACGCCGGCGGGCCGCCGCCGGGACGCGTCGATCCGTCGCCATCCGGGTCTCCGCCCATCTCGCCAACCTGACGAATGGCAATCCCATTAAAAAATAGATCGCCGCCGTCAGAATTCCCACTCCGATGTAATCATAGTACGTCGAAGCCAGTTGTCCGTAAACCTTGGTCAACTCGACCATGGTGATGACCGAAACAATGGACGAGTCCTTGAAGAGCGAGATGAAATCGTTGGTGACCGGCGGAATCACCAGACGCAGGGCCTGGGGCACGATCACATATCGTAACGACTCGGCTCGGGTCATCCCGAGCGAGAGGGCCGCTTCCATCTGGCCCGGCGGAATGGCCTGAATCCCGGCTCGATAATTCTCCGCCTCATAGGCCGCGTAATTCAACCCCAAACCGATCACCGCCGCCACCAGCGGTGAGAGCCGGATCCCGATATTCGGGAGGCCGTAAAAGATCAGATAGAGTTGAATCAACAAGGGGGTCCCGCGAAACAGCTCGACGTAGGCCCTCGCCAGCCAGGAGACCGGACGCGGCCCATAAAGATTGGCCAGGGCCAGGGCCAGCCCGAAAGCGACCGCGACGGCCATCCCCAGAATCGAGATCAGGAGCGTCATGGGCGCGCCCTGGGTCAACAGAATCGGCAGATAACCGGCATACTGTCTCAATCGATCGCGCCAGGTCCGCGGGCGCGTTACCGCCTGGGTGTAGGCCGCGAGCGCCTCGCCCGACGGCTGCGGCTCGGCGCTCACCCGGGCGAAGAGCCGCTCGGTCTGATCGTTCCATAAACCCCACTTTTCGTAGATCTGGCGCAGTTCCCCGGACCGGATCAACGTCTTCAGGGCCTCATCGATCCCC
>DATEFT010000543.1:0-5892 GCA_035280505.1 Blastocatellia bacterium
TAGACCTCGAATGCGAATCTTCAAATATGAGATCTGGGACGTGTTCACCGATCGCCCTCTGACCGGCAATCCCCTGGCGGTCTTCACCGACGCGCAGACGCTCTCGACGGAAGAGATGCAGGCTCTCGCGAGGGAGATGAACCTTTCTGAAACCACTTTCATCATTCGAGCGGAGGCCGCGGCGGGGGCCAGGAAGAAGGCGACGGTGAGGATTTTCACCCCGAAAGAGGAGCTGCCGTTCGCGGGGCATCCGGTGTTGGGGACGGCCTTCGCCTTGAGGAGCGGAAGCCGCCTGAATGAAGTGACTCTGGACCTGAAGGCGGGTCTGATCCCCGTGACGTTCCGCGATCAAGGCGGACCTCTCGAGGGTGAGATGGTTCAGCCGGATCCGCAATTCGGGATGCGGCATGAGCCGGGGCTGATCGCGGCCATGACCGGATTGAGTGAGACCGATCTGGATCTGTCGGTTCCCATCGAGACCGTCTCCACGGGACGGGCCAAGATGATCGTGCCGTTGAAGTCACTGGAAGCGATTCGCCGCGTGCAGCCGCGGTTTGCCGCCTTGTCGCAATACGCGAAGAAGACGGATGGTAACTCGGGGCCTTACTTCATCACCCGGGAGACCGTGAGCCAATCCGCCCGAGTGCATGCCCGTAACCTGATCCCGGCGGGCGAGGACCCCGTGACCGGATCGGCCGGCGGGGGCTGTGCGGCCTGGATGGTCAAACACGGTTGGGCGCCAAGCGGTGAGAGCGTGGTCATCGAGCAGGGACTGGAGATGATGCGCCCCGGGACGATGCGAGTGCGGGCCACCCGGACGGCAGATGGGATCCGGGATGTGCGAGTCTCCGGTTCGGCCGTCCGCGTCGGAACCGGCCAGATCGAGCTACCGGCATAGCGGGCAGTTCAAACCGCAAAAGACGCGAGAGACACGAAATTTTCAAGCTTTCGTGTCTTTCGTGTCTTTCGCGTCTTTCGCGGTTTGAATCTCAAATTCCAAGTGCTCGTTCGCGCTGTTCAGTTTCGGGATCCGGCAATTCCAGAAGCGAACGCCCTCCAACCCATCGTCGCCCCGCTCCGGATGCTAACTTGTGTGAAGGCAGTGTTTAGCTCGGTTGTGATTCTGGCATACCGGTTGACTCCTGGCACTTCGAAGCTGGCCTGCCGGATTCCGTTTCGGGCATAATAACCGCGATGTGTCCCCGGTCCGCTGGAGTTTAACAATCCTTGGCCGAGACGGCTGGTATGCAAGATCATCTTTCATCTGTTTCTTTTTAACGATGCCAGGAGCACACACTGAGGCAGACCCGTGTTAAGAAACAATCCGAATTTGGAACCTGAGATTACGCTCTGCGGCAATTGCCCGGGTTGCCGCGAACTGATTTTGCTCGGTACTGAGAAGTGCCGGTACTGCGGACTTGAGTTGGACCAGGAGCAGCTTTACCAGAGCGCGATCAGGAACTTCGTGATCACGCAGGCGATCAGCTCGGCCAATACGATCCGGACTTTTGATCTGGCGGTCTTCTTTTTTCTGGGTTGCACCGCGATTCTCTATCTCGGGGATTACGGAATCCGGTTCGAGATTTTGGCCACGTCATGCTGGCTTTCGCCACTGGTCCTGATCGCCCGGTGGTATTTCAAACATGGCAGGTGGCCGACCGATGACGAAGAATACCAACGGTCCAAAAAAGAGATGAGGTCGGGATTTTTCCTTTGGACCGCCACCCACTTCTTGAACGCCATGGCGATCCTGGTGATGCATAAGACCGCCTGACGTTCATCCATCATTCGGCGGGAAATGTATGACACTTTCTGCGGTCGGCTTCTTGATCGTCTCTGCCGTGCTTCATACCACCTGGAATTTCTTGTTGAAGCAAACGAAGGAGCGGTACATCGTCACCTGGTGGGCCTTGCTCGTCGGATCTCTATTCTTCTTGCCGCTGCTTTTCACCGGCCCGGCGTTCTCACCGTCGATCTGGCTGCGAGCGGGGTTGAGCGCGACGGTTGAAGCCGCTTATGTCGTAACTTTAGCCGCCGCCTATCGCCAGGCCGACTTTTCTCTGGTCTATCCGATCGCTCGCGGCACGGCGCCGGCCTTGCTCGCCTTGTGGTCGGTCCTGTTTCTCGGCGAACGCTTAAGTCGCCATGGGATCCTGGGCCTGACCGTGCTGGTTTGCGGCCTCATGATCATCGGCAGCAGCGCCATTTTGAGACAGCGGACGGCCACGGCCGACTGGCGAAGCCTGATGCTGGCTTTTCTGGTGGCGATCCTGATCTCCATCTATTCAGCAATTGATGGCAGCGCCGTTAAATCGACGGATGCGATCAGGTACACTGTCGTCGTCTCCTGGCTGACGGCATTGTTGGTCACGCCGTTCATGTTCAAACGCTATGGGTGGCGGGAGTTGAAGAATGGCTGGGCGGCCAACCGGGTGCGGGCATCCGCCATCGGTTTCTTGACGGTCGCCTCATATGGACTGGCCTTGATTGCCTTTAAAATTGTGCCGGTCGGCTATTCGGGGGCTATCCGTGAAACCGGCATTGTCTTCGGCGTCTTCGCCGGATGGTTATTTCTGAAGGAAGGATTCGGTAAGATCCGACTCCTGGGCTCATTATTGGCGCTCGCCGGCATCTTGACGATTGCCATCGCCGGTTAGCGGGCGGCACCAATCGGCGTCAGCCCGGCTCATTTCTCGCTTTTGAGGTACATTCTGTTCCCGATGCCGATAAATGTTTCGGTCGAGAAATAGAAGCCTTTCCGTTCCACCCGACCGTCATCGAAGTGCAGCTCTATCGAATAACCGTCGAGGGCATAAGTGCCGCTCAGGATCTCACTCCTCGATGAACGTGAGTGGATGCCGGCCAGGATCGCGGCGCTGCTGCCGGTCTTGAAACGTCCGTCGGCGGTGAAAGTGAATCCATCGAACGCCGTCCCTGCGACCGGGCCGCTGCCGGCCGCCGTCATGGAAGAATAGTCGCCCTCCAAGCGATCGGTCTTTTTGGCGGGCGTCGTCGGTAGCCACTGGGCCTCCTCCCATCTCTCAATTTCACTTTTGCCATTCCATTGGATGTGGATCTCTTTTCCAACGTACTTCCAACGTCCCCAATTCTTGGGTTCTGACTCTCGCGATCTCTTAAGCTCCAGATCATACGGCGACACATTCAGGTTGTTATAGATCGTTCCGTCTTTGAAGAGGACGTGGGGAACCTGAGAAGTGACCAGCATTTTATAGCCAAGGCGGGATTGCAGGTGGGTCACGATTCGCTCGACCTGGTTGGATCCCCTTGGAGCGCCAGGTTTGATGGACGCTCCCGGCGGCCTGACCGGAGGTTTTGTTCCGGCGTCAGTAGCAGGCGGCGCCGCCTGCCGGCCGCGCAATTCATCGGCGATCCGGTCCAACTCGGCGCCGTTATGAATCGAGGGATCGAATTGCGGCGAGACCATCATCTGCGGCAAAGCCCGGCAGGTGGAGGCAATTCCGGCCTTCGCGGATAGTTGCCGAAGTGTGGACTGCCGCGATTGCTCGAACATCGTCTGAAACTGCTTGTTCGTGGCCAACCACGAGCGGATCGCCGCCCATTGGTTCCGTTCTTTCCAGGCGGCGTATGCCTGCTGATTGTCGTCATCGGTCGCCGGTGCGCGTTCCCGACAGAGGTCAACATAGGCCTGGATCGCAGTCGCTTTCTGGATGGTGTCTACGAGTAACTTCTGATCTTTCTCCGATTGCGCCCACCCGGATGGAGCCAGGGATGCCAGGAGCACCAACCACAGCATAAATTTGATTAACATGATGAAACCTGCCTTGAAACCGATAGGATTGATTTTGATCCGTCGCCCGCGATGAATGACCGGAGCCCATAAGTACATGTGACGATGATCCGAATAAACATGTCGCAAGCATTTTAAGAGATACTCTGGGTCCGATAATGACAGCCGGCCGTCAGATTGTAGATTCCGGCAAGACCTAATAGAATCTAGGCCGGATTCGGATACCTGTTCAGCTCTGGAAGAAAGCCAATTCGCCTCAAAGTTAAGATGAATGAGCAAGGATCTCCCTTCACAATCAGGAGGCGTCTCCCACGGTGACAATGCGCAGGGCCAGATCTCCATTACGGGCGAGGTGAAAGGCGACATCGTTTTTGGAGACAAATACGTTTATGAAGCCCCTCTTCCAACTGTCAAGGCGCTGCACCAACTTCCTTCACCTCCTGCCGACTTCACCGGGCGCGAAGCCGAGATTGCGGAGCTGCTGGCCGTTCTCGAAGACGCCTCTCTCACCATCCTGGGAGTGCAGGGAATGGGTGGGGTCGGGAAGACCGCGCTCGCGCTCAAGCTGGCTGAGAAGATCAAGGACCGCTATCCCGGCGGCCAATTCTATCTCGATCTGATGGGGGTCGGCCCACGGCCGCTCACGCCGGCGGAGGTCATGGCGCACGTCGTCCATTCGTATCATCCGGGCGCCAAGCTGCCGGAGGGCGAGGCCGAACTGCGAGGCCGGTATCTGTCGGTCCTCCACGATCGACGGGCGCTGCTTCTGATGGACAATACGAGAGATGAGCGTCAGGTCGAGCCGCTCATCCCGCCCGCGGGCTGCCGGTTGATCGTGACCTCTCGCCAATCTTTCACCCTGCCGGGAATGTTCGCCAAAAACCTCGATTGCCTGCCTCCGGCGGACGCCGGCCGGCTGTTGCTCTCCATTGCGCCGCGGATCGGAGACCTGGCGGGAGATCTCGCTAAACTGTGCGGCTCTCTCCCGCTCGCGCTGAGACTCGCAGCCAGCGCCATTGCTAAATTTCGGAACCTCACGCCGGCGGACTATCTGCGGCGATTGACGGACGCGCGGAAGCGATTGGAGTTGATCGAGGCCTCTCTCGGCTTGAGCTACGAAATTTTGAGCGAGGAACTTCGGCCGCGGTGGCGAGTGCTGGCCGTCTTTCCGGACAGCTTCAATGAGGCGGCCGCGGCCGCAGTGTGGGAGACCGCGGCCGATCAGGCGCGGGAGACGCTGGGTGATCTGCTCTCCTTCAGTCTCGTGGAATGGATCGAGGTGGCCGGACGCTATCGCCTGCACGACCTGGCGCGAGTCTTCGCCGACTCACGACTGAGCGACGCCGAACGCGACGGTGGCCGGCGTCTGCACGCGCGGCATTATCAAGCCGTGCTTTCCGCCGCCGAGCATCTCTATCAACAGGGCGGTGAGCGGGTCAAGCCCGGACTGGGGCTCTACGATCTGGAACGGACCAATATCGAAGCCGGACAGGCGTGGGCCGCAGCGCGCGCCGGCGGCGATGAAGCGGCGGCTGAACTCTGCATCGTGTATCCCGCGGCGGGCACCGAGGTGCTGGCTCTGCGGCAACGTCCCCACGAATACATCGGATGGCTCGAGGCGATGCTCGCCGCCGCCAGGAGCTTGAACCGGCGCGGCATGGAGGGACGAGCGCTCGGCGAACTGGGCCTGGCCCACTTCCACCTGGGCGCGACTCACCGCGCCCTCGAGTTCTTTGAGCAGGCGCTGGCGATCGCCCGCGAGCTCGGCGACCGCCGGGACGAAGGACAAGCGCTCGGCAACCAGGGCATGACCTATTATGCCCTGGGAGAGATGCGCCGTGCCCTCGAGTTCTTTGAGCGAGCCATGGTGATCGCCCGCGAGCTCGGCGACCGCCGGGATGAAGGACAAATCCTCAGTGGCCTGGGCATGACCTATTATGTCCTGGGAGAGACGCGCCGCGCTCTCGAGTTCCTAAACCAATGCCTGGAGATCACCCGCGAGACCGGCGACCGCAGGAGCGAAGGACAAGCGCTCGGCAACTTGGGCCTGGCCTACATCAATCTGGGAGAGACCCGCCGCGCCCTCGAGTTCTTTGAGCAAACCATGGTGATCACCCGCGAGG
>DATEFT010000544.1:0-5257 GCA_035280505.1 Blastocatellia bacterium
CGGCGCGGATCTTCCGGGCATCGATCGCGTAGCGGCGGTCGTGACCGGGACGGTCGGGAACGAAGGTCTTCAATTCAAGATAGGTCTTCCGGCCCTGGGCGGCGAGCATCTGATTGCCGGCGGCGGGAAAGACCTTCTCGAGCTCCTCACAGAGACGATCCACGATCTGGAGATTGGTGCGTTCGTTGCCGCCGCCGATGTTATATTTCTGGCCGGGCTGACCGTTCCGCAGAGCGAGCAGAATCCCTTCACAATGGTCTTCCACAAAGAGCCAATCGCGGACGTTTCCGCCGTCGCCGTAGATCGGCAGGGAGCGTCCCTCGAGGGCGTTGAGCAGCATCAACGGGATGAGTTTCTCCGGAAATTGATAGGGGCCGTAGTTGTTCGAACAGTTGGTGATGAGGGCCGGGATCCGGTAGGTCTCGTGATAGGCCCGGACCAGATGATCGGCGGAAGCCTTCGAGGCCGAGTAAGGCGAGTTCGGGGCATAGGGCGTCGTCTCGGAGAAGAGGCCCGTCTCGCCCAACGCGCCGTAGACCTCGTCGGTCGAGACCTGCACGAAGCGAAATCCGCCGGCCCGCTCCGGACTCAGCGTCGGCAGATACCGGCGCGTCGTCTCGAGCAGGGCAAAGACGCCGAGGATATTGGTTTGAATGAACGGGCTCGGATCATCGATCGATCGATCCACATGCGTCTCCGCCGCGAAATTGACGAGGGCCTCCGGCTGATGATCTCGAAAGATGGAGGCCATGGCCTCCCGGTCGGCGATGTCGGCCTGGACGAACCGAAGGCGCGGATTGGAGAGCACCTCTTCGAGGTTGGCCAGCGTGCCGGCATAAGTCAGTTTATCGATGATGATCAGTTGAGAGTCGGTTCGAGCGAGCGCGTGACGAACGAAATTGGCCCCGATAAATCCGGCGCCACCGGTAATAATCATGGTCTGCATATAGTCCGTCTATTCCGCGTGTTTCCGGCGTTGATACATAATTTCGATCAGATTGGCCGCGGGTCCGACCAGAAAGAGGGCGTAATAAGGTGCGTGCACGACCTCGGCCAGCCGCAGGATCATCTCCATCAGCGCGACGGCGAAGGCCACCACGCACTGTCCCCATTTGGTTTTGACGGTCGTCTTGGGGTCGGTGATCATGAAGAAGATGTAGAGCTGATACATCGGTCCGGTGATGAGCGCCATCTCCGCCAGAAACGGATGGCCGGTGATGAGGCTCCGCACATACGAGAGCACGAAGAATGAGATCACGTAGGTCGCGGTAATGTGAAACCGTCGGAGGCGATAGATGATGATCGAGCCCAGAGTCCAGACCACCAGCATCGGATAGAGGTCGTTTCCCCACTGGATGCTCAGGCTCGCCACGCTGAACGGCGCCAGAAAGAGCAGGACGCAGATGCCGAAGTTCGACGGGTTCCAGAGGTGCCGTCCCTCGAATCGGATCACATATTTGGAGGTGATCGAGATCAGGCTGCACAAGGCATAGGGCCAGATCGCCGGCGACCGGACCAGCATGCCGATGCTGATGCCGGAGATGTAGGCGCTGGCCGGATGCGGCCATTGACCGGTAAAGATGCGGCCGAGCACCATCTCGAGCGCGATCGCCGTGCAGATCGCCAGCGCCGTCTTCCAGTAACTCTCCAGAAACCCCGTGGTCAACTGGCCGATCAGCAGAATGACCGTGATCAGCATCGGAGCGAGAAAGCGATTTTCGAAGCTGAAGAATCTCTTTACCGAAGCCCAGACGACGGAGAACGGTGAGGGAGCCGTCGCGACCGCCGCACCAACATCTCGTATCATAAAGATTACCTCTTAGACTGACTCTTTCAAACGGTGAAGCTTGTTCAGCACTGGGGCCTGAATGACCTCTATTTTACCCGATGGCCATCGAATCTCAACCTTTTCTATTCGCGCCTGCCGGCCCAGACCGAAATGGAGGCGGCGCTGGTTCTGAGCGCAGAACCCGCTGCCGCCCGAGACCTCCTGCACCTGCCGCTGTCCATTCCAGAAGACCCGGACCTGCGCCCCGATCGCGCTGCGGTTACTGGCCGCCCCTTCCAGCTCGAAGTCGATCCACTGGTGCTCCGGGTTGACGGTGTTGCGGTAGAGCAGAACCGGACCGCGTTGGCTGGCCGTCACGGCATCCAGGACTCCCCGATTGCCGAAATCGGCCAGCGCCACCGACCGGCCGTCGTTGACGTCGGTCACGCCGACGGCCTGGGCGACGTTGATAAATTTGCCCGCGCCGTCATTGATCCAGACTCGCTTCTGCTGGTAACCGGCATGGCTGCGCCCCCCGATCGGCGGCCAGTTCTTGGCGTCCGAGATGATCGCGCGATTGCCTCCCGCGACCTTGCTGAAATCATACCAGTAGTTGCGCTCCCGATCGGCCGAGATGTAGCCGTTGACCAGAAAGAGATCCTGGTTTCCGTCGTTGTTCAGGTCTCCGAACTGCGCGCCGAAGCTCCACTGCCCCAGTTCCACGCCCATCTCGCGGGCCAGATTGTCAAAGACGAGCTGATCGCCCGCGGTTCCCTCTCGGGGCACCCACAGGTTGTTACCCTGTAACAGAATCCCCTCTTCGCTGATGTTCGAGACATAGATCGCGAACCGGCCGCGGTTCAGAACATCTCCGACGCTGGCGTTCATGCCGCTCTTCGGTGCGTAACCGACGCCGGAGGCGCCGCCCACTTCCCGAAACTTCTGGCCGCCTTCATTGAGGAACAGCTCGGAGACCCCGTAATCGTTGGCGATGAAGAGATCGGGATACCCGGTGCCCCGCAGATCGGCGGCCACCGCCGCGAACGCCCAGCGATTCGACTTGAGGCCCAGTTGCTCGCTTACTTCCTTGAACTCGCCGTCGCCCAGATTGTGGTAGAGATACTTGCGCCCGCCGTTATTGGCATACTCGAAACTCTCCGGCATCATCCTGGTATCCGCCAACCGCCACAAATTGACCCGCTCCGAATAGTAGCCGCCGACAAAGAGGTCGAGCCGCCCGTCGCGATCATAGTCGAACCAGACGGCGGTCCCGGCATTGACCCACTGGGGCAGTCCGGCCTTCTCGCTCACGCGCGTAAAACTCCGGCCGCCGTCATTGTGGAACAGCTCCGGCCGCCCCCACCGATAGAGAAAGAGGTCTTCATAACCGTCGTTGTCGTAATCCCCCCAGATCGCCCCCATCGAGACGCCCAGCTCGCGGCTGTTAAGTTCCGCCAATCCCAGTTCGCCGGCGACATCCTTGAAGGTCCCGTCTCCCAGATTCCGGTAGAGCGCGTTCCGGCTGCCCTCGCCGCTGTTGGTCGCGTAGAAATCGAGCCAGCCGTCGCGGTCGAAGTCGACGACTGAAACGGCGGCTCCGACCACGGCGACTTCCGGCATGATGTGTTCGAGCTTGGCGTCGAAGGTCGGGGCCCGATGAGTAAAGGCAACGCCCGCGGATTTCGAGGATTCGGCGAAATGGAATCCATATCGACCCATGGCGGCCGCGGGATCGGCCGCGCCCTTGGAGGCTTCGCCGCGCTGGTTCAACCACTTGATGACGAGCGGCGTGGCCAACAATCCGATAAAGAAGATGATCAGTAGAATTCTGGCAATCGGGTTCTTCATAGAGCAGTCTAGAAAAGTCTAGAAAAGTCTAGAAAAGTCTAGAAAAGTCCAGACTCTTACGTTAAGCATGATTTCAAATGGGGTTGAGATTCGGGAATGAGCTCTGGAAAAGCCCGGAAGACAGGCATCTAGACTTCTCTAGACTTATTCCCGTGTTCTCATCGCCTCCCGGAAACGATCGGGCGTCACATAGCGAGTATGGTACTCCTGCCAATCGCGCGCGTGTCGCCGGTAGACGGGATCGTCCTCCAATCGGCCGGGCGGCGTAGTGTATTCGCGCATCTTCAAATCAGGCAATGGCAAAACGGTCTTGGAGAAGGTGGAATTGTAATCGCCGTCCTTGACCCAGCCGTTGCCGATCAGCACGTAATCGCGGGTCCAACCGGAGGGTAACTCCGGCCCGGCTTTAAACCGGAGCCTCATCTCATCGCCGGCATTAACGATGACAAAGCGATCGTCGGCCTGCTCCAGCAACTCCCGCAGATCTCCGTATCGCGTGTAGTAGCCGATCAGGTCGCGCCATCGCTGCCCCGTGAATTGGAGGCGGTTGTAATCCGGCAACTCCGGCGAAGAGTCGTCGGCGCGGCGCATCATTGAAAAGCCCCGAAACCGCAGTTCGGCCGTTTCGGGATTGAACCGCGACGTCTTGATCGGCGCGTCGTCCCTTCCGGCCGCCCATTCGAGCTGGTCCCAGAAGATCTCCAGGTTCGTCCGGAGCCGGAAGCGGCCCGGAGCGCCGGGCGCCGAGACTCCGGTCAGGTCGATCAGCACGGTCTTCTTCTTGCCGGCGGGAAATCCGAGCGACGGCTTGACAACTCGCCATCCGCCCTTTCCATCGGGGGCCTCGAGACTCAGGCCGGCCGGGGGCGCGTACCGATCCGACTGGCTCATCGCGATATTGACGGTGCCGTCGGTGGGATGCACGAACCCCTGCGCAATCAACCATAACCGGCCGTCACGCGGCGCGTCCGCCGGCAGTTCGAGTTCGACGAAATGATCGCGCGTCACCCCCTGAAATCGCCCACGGCCGAACGTATCGAGGTAGCGGTCATCCAGGGCCCGGACCACCTCCGCCACATCCCGCCCCGCGTCGTCGCGGACCGAAGCGAAAGGCCGCGGCCGGCCGGTCGAGTAGATCTTCAGTTCGGGAGGCGGAATGGCGAACCGCTCATCGGTGAAGACCGCGGTCTCCGCCGGATGATCGACGATCACCAGCGAGTAATGGTCGATGTAGAAGGTCTCCCACAACTCCGCCGTGATCCGCAGATCGTAAGCTCCATCGCGCGGCGCCAGTTGATCGCCGCGAATCTTCATCCACTCTTCGGTCTGTTGAATGCCCGCCGTGACCTGGGCATTGATGTGCAGGCCGAGCGCGGGGCTCCAGGGCGCGCAATCCTTGACGAACTCCATCGACCGGCCATTCCAGGCGAACAGCGAGGGGCAGGACCCCTTCAACCGTTGTTCGGCCAGAACCGCCTGATCCGCCTTCAGTTCGAACTCCCCTTGAATGGACCCGTTCGGCCAGATCAGGCGAGCGATATCGGTCTGGGTCTGTTCGCCCAGGCCGAAGTGGACGACCGGCGAGGTGATGACCTGTTTCTGATAGAGCAGTCCGGAGCGGATCTCGATCTCGCCCCCGAT
>DATEFT010000545.1:0-4963 GCA_035280505.1 Blastocatellia bacterium
GTCGCTGCGCGTCGCGTCTTCGGCGGAGAACTCCACGTCATCCGTGAACTTCTTCGCCATCCGGACGGCCCGGCTGGCCATCTCCAGGACCTCTTCGCGGCTCTTTTGTAATTTGTACTGAAGATGGATGTCAGAGGTGGCAAGAAAGGTGTGAATGCGTGGCCGCGCGGCATCGGATAAGGCTTCCCAGGCGCGCTCGATGTCTTCCGGGGTGGTCCGGCAGAGCGCCGCAATGACCGGGCGCCGACAGGTCCGGGCGACCTCTCGGACCGCCGCAAAATCATCCTCCGAGGAGATCGGAAAACCCGCCTCGATGATGTCTACTCCGAGGAGATCGAGCTGCCTCGCCATCCGCAGCTTCTCTTCCAAATTCATGCTACAACCGGGTGATTGCTCGCCATCGCGTAAGGTCGTGTCGAAAATCGCTACCCGCTCGCTCATCCAATCTTGCTCCTTCCTGGGGATAAATTGCGCTCTCACTGCTTAGAATCACGATTTGAGTGGACTTGTGTCCCATTCTTCGCGCATCATAGCACTCACACTCATGCTTGCAAAGTTTATAATTTTTACATTTCTATAAAAGCGGCTTATAGTTTCAAGGCTCGGCGGGACCGGGAATCGATAAAGTATGGCGGCGGGTGGTGCGCATGGACTGGAGGTTGAATTGGACTTAGCTCAACTGGAGATCTTCATCTGTATTGCCGAGGAGAAGAGCTTTTCTCGAGCGGCGGGCAAAATGTTACGGACGCAGCCCGCGCTCAGCATCGCCATCAAGCGGTTGGAGGAGGAACTGGGGGAGTCGCTCTTCGACCGCAGCAGCAAGTCGGGGACCCTGACCGAGGCCGGCAAGATTCTGCTCTCCTACGCGCAACGGATGATCAATCTGCGCGATGAGGCCAAGGAATCGATCGGCGAATTGCGCGGGATGTTTCGGGGGCGGCTGACGATCGGGGCCAACGAGAGCACTTCGCTCTATCTGCTGCCCAAGTTGTTGCTGGAGTATCGCCAACGCCATCCGCAGATCAAGATCGAAGTCTATCGCAACGTCTCGGAGAAGATTCCCTCCGAGGTGCTGGAGCGGAATCTGGATTTCGGTTTTCTCTCATACGACCCGATGCATCCGGCCCTGCAGTCGGTCGAGGTCTATCGCGACGAGCTGGTGCTGGTGGTCTCGCCGAAACATCGCCTGGCCGATCGCAAGCAGGTGACGGTCAAGGAGCTGGGCGAGGAGCAGTTCATCGCCCATAACGTCAAGACGCCGTCGCGCGCGCGGATCTTCGAACTCTTCGCGCAGCATCGGACGCCGCTCAATATCTGTCTGGAACTGGCCACCCTCGAGACGATCAAGGCCTTCCTCAAACTCAACGCCGGAATTGCGATCCTGCCGCGCCTGAGCGTGCAGGAAGAGATTGCGTCGAATGAGTTGGTCGAGATCGCCGTCAAGGCCATGAAGATCGAGAAGGCCCTGAGGCTGGTCTACCGCCGCGAACAGTCGCTCTCTCACGCGGCCAAATCGTTTCTGGAGATCGTTCGCAATTCACACCTGCAGTAATGGTTTACGAACCGCGAAACGCGCGGAGGACGCGAAAGATCGGCACTTTCGCGGAGGTTGCGTCTTTCGCGGTTGAAGAAAAAAACTGAAGCAGTTCGTAACCAGAGTCCTGAACACCGAGAATCTTATGAAAATCGTCACCCTGATAATCTCTCTTTTAGTGCTCTCGCTGGTTGCCGGCCAGACCAAACCGGAACCGGCGGACCTGATCCTCAAGAACGGCAACATCTATACGGGCAATGAGAAACAGCCGAAGGCCGAGGCGGTGGCCGTCCGATACGGCAAGATCATCTTCGTCGGCCCGACGGTCGATGTGAAGAAGTTCGACGGCAAGGGGACCAAGACCGTCGATCTCAAGGGCAAGACGGTGGTGCCGGGCTTCACCGATTCGCACTATCATCTGGCGGGAGTCGGCTATCGTGAGCTGACTCTCAACCTGGAGGGCTCCGCGAGCCTCGACGACTTCCTGGGCCGGGTCAAGGCCCGGGTCGAGAAGGCGACGGCGGGTCAGTGGGTGACCGGGCGCGGCTGGATCGAGACGTTCTGGAAGCCGCCGGTCTTTCCGACCCGCCAGGATCTCGATCGGATCGCGCCGAACAACCCGGTCTATCTGGTGCGGGCCGACGGGCATGGCGCCGTGGTCAACAGCGCGGCGCTCAAGATCGCCTCGATCACCAAAGAGACGGAGAGCCCTTTCGGCGGCGAGATCATGAAGGATAAGCAGAGCGGCGAGCCGAACGGGATGCTGCTCGACCGCGCCCAGGGGCTGGTCACCAAACACCTGCCGCCGCCGAGTCCGGCGGAGTTGGAGCAGGCCCTGGTGATCGCCTCCAAACGCAGCGTCGATCTCGGGTGGACCCAGATCCAGAATGCCGGGACCGATTGGAACGAGGTCGAACTGCTCAAGAAGTTGATCGGCGAGAGCAAGATCAAGCTCCGGATCTATGAGGCGATTCGCGGGCCCAGCCCCGATACGGAGAAGCTGCTGCGCGACGGCGCGATCATCGGACTCTACAATCAGCGGCTGACGGTCCGCACGATCAAGGTCAGCATCGACGGCGCGCTCGGATCCAAGGGCGCCGCCCTCCTCGAACCGTACGCCGATCATGACACGACCGGGTTTCTGACCTTCACCCCCGACGACCTGCTGCCCATGTTCAAACAGGCCCTGCGCAAGGGGATTCAGGTCGAGACGCATGCCATCGGCGACCGCGCCAACCGGACGGTGCTCGATCTCTACGAGGAGGCGTTCGACGAGACGCCGCCGATCCAGCGGATCGATCGCAGCGATCCCCGTTGGCGGATCGAGCATGCCCAGATCGTCAATCCCGAAGACATTCCGCGCTTCGCCAAGCTGAAGGTCATTCCGTCGATGCAGCCGTCACACGCCATCGGCGACCTGCATTTCGCCGTCAGCCGCCTCGGAGTCAAACGGCTCGAAGGCGCCTATGCCTGGCAGAGCTTCATCAAGTCGGGCTGCATCATTCCCGGCGGCTCGGACGCCCCGGTCGAACGCGGCGAACCGATGATCGAGTTCTATGCGGCCGTGGCGCGCAAGGATCTGAAAGGATACTCGGGCGAGGGCTGGCATCCTGAACAGAAGGTGACGCGCGAGCAGGCGCTCAAGATGTTCACGATCTGGGCCGCCACCGCGGCCTTTGAAGAGAAGACGCGCGGCTCGATCGAGGAGGGCAAACTGGGCGACTTCACCGTGCTCTCGGCCGACATCATGCAGATTCCCGAGGGCGAGATTCCCAAGACCAAAAACGTGATGACCGTCATCGGCGGCGAGGTGGTCTTCGAGGCCCCCAAATCGAAATAGTTTTTTTAACCGCGAGACACGCGAAATCCGCGAAAGATGGCTGGTTCAGCGTGTTTCGCGGATTTCGCGGTTAAATCTCTTTTCTAGAGGTGGACCAGCCGGTGGTCCGGGAACCCGATCTGCACCGCTTCATACAGCCGATCGATCAACTGATAGCCGTAACGCGCCAGGAAGTAGCTGATGTTGAGTTCGCGCTCCTGCAGGTTCTTGTTCGGATAGAGCGCGGCGAAGAGGCGGTCGAGCTGCTGGATGGTCGTCTCGTCGCGTTTGCCGCGGTTGTTGACGAAGCGTGACCGCAGGTTGGTGAGCTGATAGAGAATCTTTTCGCGCCCGCCTTTGAGGGCCTCGGCCAGCGTCGGATCGACGGCGACCAGCGATTCGCGTAACTTCTCCAACTGTTCGTTGAAGACCTGCTCGGTCTCGTCGAGGACCGCCGCCGTGTTCTGATCGAGCCCCTGTTCGACGACCCGTTTCCGCACCTCGTCCGGTCCGCTGAAGAGGTCGGTGAGCTGAAGCCCGTATTTGCTCATGGTCTTGGCATGGCGTTTTTCGATCAGGGTGAAGGTGGCGCGCGGAATGACGACCGGTTCGGTGCGGCCGAGCAGCGTGTAGTTGCGGCGGAACTGGGCGAAATAGGCGATCTCCGCCGGTCCGCCGACGTAGGCCGCCGTCGGCAACAGGAAGTCCTGGACGATCGGCCGCAGCGTGACGTTGGGACTGAAGCAGGCCGGACAGCGTTTGACGGTCTCCAGCAGTTCATCCGCCGGAAAACTCTTCTCCGCGCCCTTGAGATGGAATCGCCCGTCATCGCGCCGGACCATGGCCGTCCGGCGGCCTTCGTCGAGGATGAAGAGGGGGACGGCCTCCGGGGACGTGTGGACCTGCGCGTGGTAACCGGCCGCCTCCAGCGCGGCGCTCTCGCTGACGAGCTGGGCGGCGAATTCCGGTCCGCGCGAGAGGGCCTGGACGTAGATCTCGCCGGCCGCCTGTTTCAGCCGGTCATCGAGCGGGTTGATCAGCACGATGCCGAAATGGCCCAGCAGCTTCATGACCATCTCGGCGAAGGCGTCGGCGAGACTGGCGCCGGGTCGATACGCGCCGCGCAGATCCTCGGCCAGCTTCGGAGTGAACTCCGATTCGGGCAGGGCCGCGATCAGCTCCTCGATGTTCTGCTCGATCTCGGCGCCCAGTTTGACGTGGCCGACCGGCTTGCCTTCATGAGTCGGGGCGCCGGTGTAGGTGATGGTCGTGAGCTGCCCCTCGCGATTGACGAGGCGCGTATGGTTGACCTCCTCCAGGTCGTGGTCTTCGGCGGCGACCCAGAACATGGGCACGGCCTTGATGCCCCGTTCCCGCAGGGCGGCCGAGAGTTTGACGACGGTCAACGCTTTGTAGATTGTGTAGAGCGGGCCGGTGAAGAGCCCGGCCTGCTGGCCGGTGATCACGACGACGGAGTCCGGTTCCCGCAGCCGCTCCAGGTTGGCCAGGGTCGCCTCTCCGGCATGCGCGGCGCGGTTCTGCTCGAGCAGCACGTCGGCCACCGCCTCCCGCGCGAACTGTTGACCGGCTACCCGCCGGGCGCGATTGAC
>DATEFT010000546.1:0-4997 GCA_035280505.1 Blastocatellia bacterium
GAGATCGAGCGAGTGCAAGCCGCGGCTCGCGCCGCCAACCAGCAGGGGCTCAAAGTCTCGGTCGGACATGGGTTGACCTATCGCAATGTCAAACCGATCGCGCGCCTGACCGAAGTCGAGGAGTTCAACATCGGACATAACATCATCGCGCGCGCCGCGCTGGTGGGGCTGGACCGGGCAGTCCGAGAGATGGTTGAAGCAATTCAGCGCGCGTAGTTAAAATAGTCATCCATGAAAATTGAATCAGCGAAACGCCTCTCACGCCAACGTGATCAAAGCTCTCTGCTTCCAAATCGATTCATTTCCCGTTACCTCCGATCTCTGGCCGTCCTGATCCTGGCTTCCGTCTGGCTGGGCCAGCCCTTCGCCGTTTGCGCCCAGGGAACCGAGGGCGAGAAACGCAGGAAACAGGAGAGCAAGGTCCCGTTGGAGAAGATCAGCTCGAACATTATCCTTTTAACGATCAGCGGACTGAAGGCTGAAGATCTGAACCATCCCGAAATCCATGGGTATCGCATTCCGGCCATCCAGGCCCTGAAGGGCAACGGAGCGAGCGCCGTCAGCGTTGAGAGCATCTATCCGTCGTTGACGTTTCCCGCGCACATCTCGATCGCGACCGGCACGCTGCCGGCCGACCACGGGATCCGAGCCGATCACCCGTTCGATGAGCGATTGGGCACGGCTTCGGCGCTGCCCTATCTTTCGGCTAAAGAGATCAAGACCGATACGATCTGGGATGCGGCGAAACGCGGAGGTTTCCTGACGGCGGCCGTCGGGTACCCTTTGACCTACAGCGCCAATATCGATTTCAATCTGCCGGCCGGCGTGGACGAGCAGGAGGCCTCCAAAAATCCGCTCACCGTTGCCGACCTCTCTCCCAGAGAGCAGACCACTCCCCGGGACCTGTTGGACAAGCTCTCGGCCCAGATCAAAGATCAGGACCTGGCCGTCAATAAAGGCCCGAAAGAGATCGCCAGGTCGCAGCAGAGAGATCGTTTGAGAGCGGTGGCAGCGGCCTACCTGATCGAGAACCATCGCCCGAACCTGCTGATGCTCAACTTCGGCTCATACGCCGTGGCGGCGCAGAAATTCGGCGTGCTCTCCAAAGAGGCCGCGACCACTCTCGAATTCATCGACGACCAGATCAAGAAGATCGTCCAATCGATCGAGCAGGCCCAGTTGACCAATGAAACGACCATCTTCATCGCCTCCGACTACGGTTTGATGAAGGTGGAGCGAGCTTTCAAACCGAATGTGCTGCTGGCCAAGAACGGCTGGTTGGAGACGGGCGGCAATGGGCGCATCATCGCGTGGCGCGCGGTCGCCCAGACTTTCGGCGGGTCGGCGGCGATCTTCGTCAAAAACCATCAAGACGAAAAGACGATCGAGGAGGTCGAGAAGCTGTTCACCAAATGCCACGAAAAGCCCGACAGCCCGATCTGGCGCATCATTTCGCGCCGGGAGATTTCGCAACTGGGCGCGGATCCGCAAGTGGCCTTCTATATCGATGCGGCACCCTCCTATGGGATAATATCGCGCGCGATCGGCCCGATCACCGCGAGGTCCACAGACGAGGCGGCCAACGGTTATCTCCCCTCACGTTCCGAGGTGCGCGCCGCCCTGGTCATCTCGGGGAAGGGGATCAAACCCGGAAGCTCGATCGAATATGCCAGGCTGATCGACATTGCGCCGACCATGGCCAGACTCCTGGGACTTGAGATGCGCACGGCCAGGGGGCGAGTGTTGTCGGAGGTGATAGACAAATGAACAAGCGATCGATCAATGGAGTCGAGCTCTGCTATCGCGACCTGGGTTCAGGCCCGCCGATCATCTTTCTGCACGCCTTTCCGCTGAGCCAGAAGATGTGGGACGCCCAGGTCGATCGGATCGCCGCGAACCACCGGGTGATCACCTTCGATTGGCGCGGATTCGGCCAAAGCTCATTGGGCGCCGGCATCCAAAGTGTGGAGACCTTCGCCGACGACCTGGCCGCCCTGATGAAAAGCCTGAATCTGGAGCGTGCCACAATCTGCGGACTCTCCATGGGCGGTTATGCCGCTTTCGCTTTTTACCGGAAATACCGGGACCTGCTTTCAAGCCTGATCCTGGCCGACACGCGAGCGACTCCCGACACCGAAGAAGGGAAGCGCGGAAGACAAGAGATGGCCGACCTGGTTCGGACTCAGGGAACTCCTCCGATCATCGAGACCATGATCCCGCGGTTGATCGGAGAGACTACACTGCAGAAAAGTCCGGCCGTCGCCGAACAGGTAAGATCGATCATCAAATCCGGACAACCCGAAGGCATTGCCCAGGCGCTGATCGCCATGGCCAATCGCCCCGACTCAACCTCAATCCTGGCAGAAATCGACTGCCCGACTTTGATCATTTCCGGTGATGAAGATCGGCTGATTCCGCTCAGCGAGGCTGAGAAGATGCATCATGCCATTCCGAAATCTTCATTCGAGATAGTCCATCAGGCAGGCCATTTGCCCAACCTGGAACAACCGGAAGGTTTCAATCTGGCGATCCTAAAATTCCTATCCAATCTCTCCGCAGAGGGGCTGGATTAGCCATAGAGAGCTATTGCCTATGGATACCTATTGTCATCGTTGTGGAAATCATCTCCCGGGGGGAAGTCAGTTCTGTAACAAGTGCGGCGCCAAGATCAAAGCCGCGCCGGAGGGAGTCCGCCGACCGAACGTCAAAGCGCCGCCGCCGCGCCCTGCCCGGCGCCATCCAATCCTGGAGAGCCGTCCGACGGCGAGACCGGTCGAAGAAGAGGAGGATCAGTACGAGGAGCAGGTCATAGACAGGCCGACCGCCACCGACCGGCGGATCAATAATCATGTGGTCGCCCGCGAAAATCAGGAGAATGGAGTCATCTTCCGAATCAACCAGGCTTTTTATCCGGCGCTGGTGGCCTACTTCGGATCGACGGTCGCCTCCCTGGCGGTGGCCGCCCTCATCACCTGGCTGCACATCAATTTCTTGCTGATCCCGGCCTTCGCGGTCCTAGCCTTCATTCCGGCAATCATTCGACACATCAAGCTCCGCCTGACGATCTTCACCCTGACGCCCACCAAACTGGAGATAGAATCCGGATTCTTCTTCAAGAAGAGCCGCAACATCCCCTTGCGACACATCCAGGACGTGTTCGTCAGCGAATCCTTTAAAGAGCGGATCATCGGGATCGGCGATATCATCATTGACACTGCCGCCACCGAAGGTAGAATTAGTCTGGACAACATCAGTGAACCGCGCATGT
This sequence comes from Blastocatellia bacterium, assembly GCA_035280505.1. Lineage (GTDB taxonomy): Bacteria > Acidobacteriota > Blastocatellia > RBC074 > RBC074 > JAKEHZ01. The sequence goes on from DATEFT010000546.1 coordinate 3,269, forward strand.
ATGCAGATCTGATTCTGGACCAGTTGCACAGTTGGGATTGAGCGCCTTCGGATTAGGGATCTTGCGTTTCAACTCTTCTACTCTGCTCTGAGCGGCGCGGCGACCCATCGGCACGCGTTAATTCAGGAGGGTTGCATTGCATAAGCTCAATTTCTCTTCCCGTGTACCTGCCCTTTGTCAGTATTATTTTCTACTTACCCTGATCATCCTCTCTCTCGCTCAGGTAGAGGTCAGAGCTCAATCCGAAGCCGGCAAAAAAGAGCTGCTCCCATCGAACCTCGGTGAAAAATGGACAGCCGTCGGCCCGGAGCAGAGTCTAAAGTCCGACCAATGGTCGGTCCTCCCCGATGCCGAGATCTATAACGAATACGGGCTCCAGAAACTGACCAGCCGAATCTACAGCAACGGCAATCTGAGGATCACGATCGAAGCGCTGGAGATGGGTTTCGCCTCGGGCGCCTATGGCCTGTTCACGTTCAATCGCGGGGCGCTCTCCGCGAATCGCCAGGAGTTCAATGCGGCCCGTTTCCTGATCAGTCTCTCGGGCGAGCCGAGCAGCGCCTTGACCGATCCATCGCTTGGTTCATTGATCGAGGCCCTCAAGAGCGGCCTCCCCGGCGTCGTCGATCAGCTTCCGACCTTGCCGGACCACCTGCCTCAGGAGAGTAAGATTCCCCAAAGTGAGAAGTATGTGATTGGTCCGGCAGCGCTCGCCCGGCTCAAGAGTTTTCAGCACCTGAAAGAGCTGATCAATTTCGAGGGCGGCTCGGAGATCGCAACCGCCGACTATCAGAACGGAAGCGCCCGCATGAGCCTGATGATCATCGAGTATCAGACGCCTCAACTGGCGGGCGATGCTCAGACCAGATCATCCAAGTATTATGAATCGCTGAATCAAGAAGAGAAGGGTAAGCAGATCATCAAACGAATCGGGAACTATCTGGTCTTCGCCCTCAATGTCTCCGATCCTCAGGCGGCCGAGAAGATCGTTGGCCAGATCAAATACTCCCCCAGAATATACTGGGAAGGCCGAAAACTCTCCGACGTTCCGGTGGCCTATCGCCAGCCCGACACCTCCGCCACGGAGGAGGCCACCAAGACGATCAAGGTCCTGGTCAGATCTTTCTACCTGATCGGCGTCCTGTTGCTGAGTTCCATTCTCTTTGGCCTGGTCTTCGGTGGGGCGCTCTTCTATTACAAACGCTATCGCCGGCGCAAGCTCGGAATCGACGACCTCTTCGCCGATACCGGTGAGACCGTCAGATTGAACCTCGACGATTACCTGCTGCAATCAGACGAGCCTTCCATTAAACAGCTCGGAGACGGAAAAAAGTAGAACCGATTCACTTTCCGATCACAGCACCCGCTTCTTCACTTACCGGAAGTCCTCACTTCCAGAAAGTACAGAGATTGGATAAGTATGGTCTGGATCCGGGGATTTCGGGCGCTCCGGAGAAGTATTTTGCGATATCTCCTTTATTATCAATAAAGACCCATCAGCACTTATCGGAAGTCCGGACTTCCATGAAGTAGGAAGATGCGACGAATATATTCTGAATTTTATGGAGTTTAGTTATCGGGATTGAAGAAGATCTAGATTGAGCAAAAAAATTTGGCGGCCATACTTAAGAACCCACCCCAGACTCAGTATGACCGCCACTATCAGGAGGTTCACCCGTGCCTTTATTAACGTACGAGTCGAGTAAAGGTTCCCCAAAGTATCTAATTA
>DATEFT010000547.1:0-7895 GCA_035280505.1 Blastocatellia bacterium
TCGGCGCGGGGGTCTGTTTCAACGCGGCTTCGGTCGCCTGTTCACGCAGCAACACCGAGGCTTGCGGCAGAATGGCCTTGATCGCCAGCGCCTCCTGTCCGGTGCCGGGCAGCGCCTGGAAGAAGATCTGGGCCGAGCCGGATTCCGCGGTCTCCATCCTGCCGAATCGCGGGTTGGCCAACACGAGCGGCGCATTGGCGCTCGGATTCGAAGTCGAGAGCCGCATCAGGTCCCGCCCACTGGTCAGATAACTGATGGTGTACCGCTCGACCAGATATCGATTCTGTTCATCGATCAGCGCGGCGAACGGGATCAGGTTGAGCAGGCCGTCGGGCGCGATCAGCAACCGGCGCGGTTGTTCGGAGCCCAGCCGCGCGCGGACGGGACCCATCACCTTCTCATCCAGGGCGCGCGCCATCCGGGCCGCCTCCGTCTGATCGGGAACCCGCAGGACCTTGCGCCAGCCCTCCACCGCGAGATCGATGGCCGAGGCTTCACCCAGGTCTACCCATCCGGGCGAACCGCGGGGCGTCAGCAGGTAGGCCAGATAACGCGGAGCCTGGCGCGCTCTGGTCCGCAGATCTCGCGGAGTGTAGACGGCGAACTCGATCAGGGCGCTCTCGGCCGGGAGCAGCGTCTGGACGGAGTCGAGCGTGACCGGCCGCGTTTGAACGCGGAATCCGGCGCTGCGGGCGCTCAACTCGGACTCCAACTCCTCGGCCTGCTCTTCGAGCGGCGCGATCCGGGCCCGGTAATTGTCGGGCTGTGCCGAATCCGACTCTTTGAGGATCAGGGCCGCCAGTTGCGACCGGACGTTCACCAGTCGATCGAAGAGTTGCTGATCCGGTAGCGGTGCTGCTGCCCGCCCGTCAGCTCGCGCTCGATGGCGGCGCCGGTCTCCAGCGTGCGGGTCTCAGGTTCATCGATTCCCTGTGGGCCCGAGGAGATCGGTCCGACCGGACCCGCGAACAACAGACCGGCCAGCAGACCGGCCAGCAGGCTGATATGGATCATAGCTCGATCTTTAACCTCGTTAATAAAGGGGGCGCTCTCTGATCGTCTGACCTGCTCAATTCGACCGGCAAATGGACCGCGAAGACAAAACCGGCGGCGAGACTGAGTTGCTCTCTCCGCCGGTTCCGTTCACTCGCAGGTTCTTGAAGTCTCGCGTCAGGACAACTTCAGCGTCTGGCCGACCTGGATCTTGTCCGGATCGCTGAGCTGATCGCGGTTCGCCTCGAAGATCTTATGATAGGCATTGGCATCGCCGTAGAATCGCTTGGCGATCTTGGAGAGCGTATCGCCGGCGGCGACGTTATAGGTCATGCCCGGTTGCACGTTGATGTCGATGATCGCATCGGGCACATTGGCATCGATGGTCTTGATCACATCCCACAGGACGTTCTTCGCATGATCGGTCGGCACGATGCCCCGCACCAACAGTTTGTCGCCGTCCTGGTGCAGGTTCTGAACGCTAAATCCCACTTCAGGCCCCTTGTCCAGAAAAGCGTGGTATTTGGCTTTCAACTCTTCAAAACTGGGCATAGCTATCCCTCCTTGGTAAATATCGGACAAAATTCGTATGGGGAGTTATCGATGCTGAGAAATTTCCACCGGCTCTTTCTTCGAGCGTGGTCCAGAGTGTAGACAAGTTGGTGGACCAAGGCAAGTCGCCGCTAAGCCTGAAACGGCCGAAATGAATTATGACCGATTCTACTAACCGGCATCCGCGGCTTGAGCTATAATCCGCCGGCCACCGCGTAGCTCCCCAAGTTCCCCTATGACAAGATCAAGATCGATTCGGATCCAGGAGGTTTACCATGGACATACAAGGAATATTGAACGAAACGCTGAGCGGCGAGACGATCCGCCGGATGAGCGAGACCATCGGCGCGGATGAAACGACCACCAGCAATGCGGCGCAGCACGCCGTCCCGATGCTCCTCGGCGCGCTCGCGCATAACGGTTCGACGCCGGACGGCGCCTCGTCGTTGCTGAGCGCTCTCGATCGGGATCATGACGGCAGCGTGCTCGACGATGTCGCCGGATTTCTCGCCAACTACGGCTCCGGAGGCGGTCAGGGCATTCTGGGCCATCTCTTCGGCCAGAGGCTGGGCGCCGTTCAGGAGCATGTCGGCCAGACCAGCGGTCTCGACGCCGGAAAGGTCGGTCAATTGTTGGTCATGCTGGCTCCGCTGGTGATGGGCGCGGTCGGCCGGACCCGGCAACAGCAGGGACTGGACGAAGGTTCCCTGTCGGGATTCCTGGGCGCGGCGAGTCAACAGATGGGCGGATCGACATCGGTCACCGGGATCTTGTCGCAACTGCTGGATCGCGACCATGACGGTTCCGCGGTGGATGACGTGCTGCGGTTCGCCGGCAATCTGTTCGGCGATCGCAAATGAGATTGCCGGCTCTACCCGGCCCAATCGCCGAGAATTTTTCGGAGCTGCACGATCTGGCCCAGGTGATAGGCATTGTGATCCGCAATCAACAGCACTTCGCGCAGGTAGGTTCGCCCCTCGCCGTGCGGGATGGCCGCCGTTAAGTCCACCCGTGGATCCTGCACCAGCTCGATCACGGCTTCGAGATCGGCCATAAATGCGGCGACAGAGGCGTCCCAGGCCTCTTTCGTCGCCTCTTCCTTCGGAGGCGGCCAGTAGCCTTCGGGAAAAGCGGGAGAGACCCAGGCCGCATCGAGCGTGTAGCGCAGGATATCCTCCTGGGCCAGCCGCAGATGCTCCAGCTCTTCCCAGGCCGAATGCTCCAGGTTCGCCGGCCGCGCGTTACAGAGCGCCGGGTTCAGACCGCCCAGCGCCTGCTGCGGAGAGGTGTGCGCCTGCCCGCCTCGCAGCAACTCGACCAGATTCTGCCTCAAGATCGCGTCGTCCATACCCGATTCCTTATTTTTTAACCGCGAAACACGCGGAAGACGCGAAGATCGGGTGATTTCGCGACTTCCGCGTGTTTCGCGGTTTCAGCTCTCTATTTATACCGAGGGGGCGAATTTCAAACAGACCGGGGTCGGAACCGAAGTCACTTTCCCGGTCGAGATCAGTCTGCCCGTCGTCTGGTCGATCCGGAAAGTGACGACCGTGTTGGTGTCCTGATTGGCCACCAGCAGGTAGGTCCCGGTCGGATCGATCACGAAGTTGCGCGGCGTTCGTCCCTGGGTCGATTCATGCGCCAGAAAGGTGAGCCGGCCGGTCGCGGCGTCGATGGTGTAGGCCACGATGCTGTCGTGCCCCCGATTCGAGCCATAGATGAACTTGCCCGAGGGATGAACGTGAATGTCCGCCGACGTGTTGGTCCCGGTGAAGCCGGCCGGCAGGGTCGGGACCGTCTGCAGCTCGCTCAACAGGCCGCGGGCGTTATCGTAGTTGAACGCGGTCAGGGTCGAGTTGAGTTCGTTGATCACATAGGCGAACTGGCGATTCGGGTGGATCTCGAAATGGCGCGGCCCCGCTCCGGGCTGGGCCTGAAAGAACGGCTGCGTGTTGGGCGTCAGCTTTCCGGAGCCCTGGTTGAAATTGTAGATCATGACCTTGTCGATCCCCAGGTCCACGGCGAAGGCATAGCTGCCGAGCGGATCCGTGAGGATGCAATGGCCGTGAGGGCCTTCCTGCCGGCCTCGATTGGGGCCCGAGCCGCTGTCCTGAACGAAGTCCACCGCCGCTCCCAGGCTGCCGTCGCTGTTGATCGGCAGGACCGCGAAGCTGCCGCTGTTGTAGTTGGCGACCAGCACATACTTTCCCGACGGATCGATGTTGATGTAACAGGGCGCCCGGCCCTGCGAAGACTGCTGGTTGATGACTCTCAACTCTCCGGTCTGTTGATCGATCGCCAGGGCGGTCACGCCGCCGTTCGGTTTGCCGCCGATCTGATCGACCTCGTTGACGGCATAGAGATACCTGTTCTGAGCGTCGATCGCCAGATAGGATGGGTTGACGACGCCGCGGCCGATCGTCACCGGCTGCAACTCGCCCGAAGCGAGATTCAGACGATAGACGTAGATGCTTTCGTTCCGGCCGTTCGTATAAGTGCCAATGTACAACATCAAATCCTCCACCGGGAAACCCGAGATGTTCTTCCGAAATGGCCAGGATAGCCCCAACGCGGTCAATCCTGCAAACTTGATCATGCGCCGTCGGCTGAAAGTCAGACGATTGTTCGATTCACTCATAATTTTACTTTGCACTGCTTTGAAGTAGTTGACGGAATTGCTGCCTGAGGCGCGGGCTCCTCGATGGTCGAAGCTCCGCACCCCGCTGATCGGGTGGGCAGGCGACGAGATCTCAATCCGAGCTCGAATCGGGATCACCGACCCACAGCCCGCTCGATCCTGCGCACCGTCAGGCTTTAGTTAAGCCTAACTCACTGATGTTCTTCGGTAATTTATAGAGGTGAAAAGAGTACTACACATTCAGGGTTGTACGCTAACGCAAGTGGCTCTATTCGTGAATCTGGGAGCTACGTCACCGGCAGTGCGAGAAGCGATCCGATTTGAGGTCGACCACGCCACTGCGCAATTGCCTGGTCATCTGATGCACATCAGCCTGGTCGAGATCCAGTTCCTGATCCACTGGCCGTCGGAGCGGAATGAAGGTCCGGACCGTCATGAACGGTGGGACTTGCAGCGCCGAAATTATGGCGGCTGGCGGCGCGCCGAATGCCGATCCAGGTCGCGCCGGTCGCTTTGTCGGCTCTACTCAAAGGGTGAGGTGTTATCGATGATTGCATAGGTTTCGTCAGTGTCTTCCAGGCTCGAAATCAAGCGTTTCAGATATGGCCTGATGCAATCGTTACAGAGATACTTTTGACTATCGTCCACAAAAAGTATCTTTGAATTCGGCTCGACGGTTACGCCGCACTCACAGACGAAAGCGGTTGTTGAAAGCTCAAATGTCAATTCCATAGGTTGCTCTAAGATCGTTCCATCAAGCTCCTGCCTCCACAGCCAGCGCGAACGTGATCGCCATATCCAATGACCATCAGCTCACACCATGATCACTTCCGCCGGATAAGTGCCATGACTGGCGGAGGCCGGACCGGCGTTTTTTGGAGTTGTCGAATCGGCGAGGCTCTCGGAATTTTCACCATGACCCGGTCTTATTGGCATATAACTCAAGATATCCGCAATTCGTGCACCGATACGTTCTGATCAACCGTCGTTCTCCGCCGATCCTCTTCGGCATCTCCCAAAAACCGGCTTTCGGGTCGGCTTTGATCCAGGTCTTGACTTGATGGTTATGACCCCCGACGATACCCTCTTCCATTTCACCATGGCATTTGGCGCACTTGATGGCGCTGCCGGTACTGAAGTCCCACCCGCAGTCACACCTGAGGGCCGTATCGGGATTGATCAGGTCGCATCTCGGACAGTTCATGTTCTTTCCTCGTCATTAAAGGCTGCTCTGGTATAACTTGATTGGACTTTTATGCTATCCCACACCGGACCGGAGGCGCAACCGCTGAAGAGGTGGAGGGCTTGAGACGGGAACGGATTGACCGCGTCGATTGGCGAACCGCGGAAACCGCGGAATACGCACGATCGATGACCGGTCGCGTATTTCGCGTGTTTCGCGGTCGAAGAAGGAGAGACCAAAAAGATCCGACTGCTCGATCAAAGGATCGATCGGCTCCGCGTCAAAGAGCCGCCGGGCATTCCAGTCTGGACAGGACGGGTTGCTGCTTCCACGCCGGCTGGGAGGGGCGGCGGGAAGCAGTCAGGAGGCTGGAAAACCCCGGTGATGATATCGCTCCAGTTCCTGCCAGTTCCTGCCAGTTTCTGCCAGTTTCTGCCAGTTCCTGAATGATAGAGGATTGTTCAAGGCGGATGAATAGTTTATTGCGTCAACGGGAATCACAGCGCGAGCCACTCTCGCCAGGCATCAGGCCTGTTGAGGCCGCGCTCTCAAACCACGGTCATCATCATCAACCCGCGCTTTCGACAGCCGGGAGAATGATAGAGAACGTGCCGGCCGGAGAGCTTGAGCGCGATCACTCGGCCGAATTCCTGCGCGCCCAACCGGGAGACCGATCGTAACGATCGGTGATTGTTCTCTTCCACGCAGAAGACGATCCCCTTGAGGTCTCGTTTCAAATACTCATTGAGGGCGAGCGTGATGCCGATGGCGTTCAAACGCTGGCCCCGATAGTCGTAATACGTGAAGGTGTTGTACATATAGATGTACTGCCGGTCGAACCGGACCTTCAACTCGTCGTTGATCAAGGTCGGTTCGCTGGAGTACCAGGCATAGGAGGCCAGAAATCCGTCACTGAGGATGGCGTAACATTGATCGCCTTTCTCCAGGGCCGCCTCGATGAACTTCTCGCTCAGCTCGTATTCAGGGCGTCGCGACAAGGCCCTCATCTCGGACGGCGTCAGAAATCGGCATTCATAGTTCCAGGCGGATTCCATATACTTATCGGTGACCTGATCGATCATCATCCCGCGAAAGACATGAAAGTAGGTCAGCTCGTTGACCGCTCGGAGGGTATAGTCCTTGACCGAGTCGACGAGGCCGAAATGCTTAATGTCTCGCTGGACGGCGTTCTTGAATCGGGTCACACTGATGGTTGCCATCATGGTTCTCCTCTAACTTCGATCTCTCCCGCGCGGCAGAGATCGACGCTGGTTAGCAGGCTGAATAAGAGTAGACTCATTATTTTCTTCTCCCATAGACATTCGTCATGTAACGCATTCACACACCGATCCCGACGGGGTTCTGAGAGCCTCTGAATGTTTGATTGAAGAGCGGTTGTGACAGATATGTCTATCCAACGATTTCTCCAGGGCATTCCCGCCACAGACGACCGAAGGGATTGGCACCGATTCTCATCGACTTCCGCCGTTGGGGAGTCGAGTTTCTCCATCTCCCGCGTTTGCAATCTGACTTGTGTAGATCCGGCCACAGTCTTCATTGGCACGCCGTGGCCGCGTCAGAAGAGCCCGCAAGAAACGTGCCAGCGGCCTCGATCGAATTGGTGCGGAAAATTGTCGATGAGGTGTCGATTTGAGCGTTCGCCGTTCGACTCACTCATGCAGACCGGCGGGCGCAACCGCGCCCCAGCGGAGAGGATTTGTGTCCGGATTGGCGCCACGCGCGTCAACCGGCCATTTTGAGAAGAAATGAGGATTGAATTTATGAATCAAAAAATCGTATCGAGAGAGGCCTGGCTTGAAGCGCGCAAAGCGCACCTGGTCAAAGAGAAAGAATTGACGAGACAGCGCGACGAACTGAGCCGGCAGCGCCGCGAGTTGCCGTGGGTCAAGGTCGAGAAGAACTATCTGTTCGACGGGCCGAACGGTAAAGAGACGCTGGCCGACCTCTTCGACGGGCGAAGCCAGTTGATCGTCTATCATTTCATGTTGGGCCCGGATTGGAAGGAAGGATGTCCGAGCTGTTCGCTGCTGGCCGACCACATCGACGGCTCGCTCCCGCATCTCCAGGCTCGGGACGTCACCCTGATCGCCGTTTCACGGGCCCCGCAGCCTCAGATCGAGGCCTTCAAGAAGCGCATGGGCTGGCGCTTCAAATGGGTCTCGTCGTTCGGGAATGACTTCAACTACGACTATCACGTGTCGTTCACGAAAGACGAAATGGCCGTGGGCCAGGTCTACTATAACTACACCATGCAGGAATTCGGCAGCGAAGAAGCTCCCGGCGTCAGCGTCTTCTATCGAGACGCGGCCGGCGCGGTCTTTCACACCTATTCCTCCTATGGGCGCGGCGGCGATCTTTTCCTCGGCGCATACAACTATCTCGATCTCACGCCGAAGGGCCGCGATGAAGGCGGTTTAACCTTCTCCATGGCGTGGGTTCGTCACCACGACCGGTATGAGCACAACTACACTGTCGATCCGAAGGCGCCGTACACTCCGCCCGAGGGGG
>DATEFT010000548.1:0-5277 GCA_035280505.1 Blastocatellia bacterium
CCGACTGCTCTAGGCTTTTCTGGAAGTAATCTGGTCATCATCCAATAATTCGCGCAAGGAGGATCCGTTTATGTCTCTAACCTGGAGATTGTTGTCCGTGGTGTCGGCGCTGATCATCCTCGCCGGGATCGACCGTCCCGAAGCGTTCGCCCAGGGGGATCCGGCTCGAAACACCTTCGGCCTGGGTGCCACCATCCTCGTCGATTCGCAGGGAACAGCCTATTTCTCGACCCCTGAAGGCGCAATTACCGCCATCAAGCTCGATTCGGGGACGCCACTCTGGACGACGCCCAAGGGAAAGGCCTATCGGCCGCTGGCCGTCTCCGGCAAGTACCTGGTGGCGATGCAGGAGGGAGGGCAGCCCAAAGCCGGCAAACACCTGGGCATCGCCTTCCTGCAACTGGCCGACGGCGGCGAGCATCAGGTCAGTTGGATCGAGCTCTCTGCAGAGGCCTGGGTCTCGGTGAAGAACGGCCTGGGCTCATCGCTGCGAGCCAGCGCCACGCCCGGACCGGGCGATAAAGTGACCGTGGCCTGGATCTCCGAATGGCAGCGGGAGGTTCGCGGCATGCCCGACGAAGATGAAGAAGAAGAGGCGCAGGACCTCAAGCGGTTGAGCGCCCGGGCCGAGGCCGACAGCGGCTCGGTCGAGATCGATCCGAACGGGCGAGTCCAGCCGCTGGTCCGCCGGGCCGCCGGGCCGACCGGCTCGACCGCGCAGCCGCCCGTGCAGATCATGCCGCCCCTCCGGCAAGACCTCTCCGCCGATCGGCGATTGAAAGGGCTGCCGGAGCCCCAATTCAGCTCCGCGGATCAGACCCACGTCCTCGTCAGCGAGATGAAGGGTAATGATCACGAATTGAACAAGTATCGATGGACCATCTACTCGAGCGCGGCCGGAGAGCCACTCGGGACGATCGCCACGCCCTTTCCCACCGCGCCGTTCATCGTCTCCGGCTCGACCCTCGTCTATCAGTTGAGACCGTACGCGGTCCGCGACCAGGGCGACCGGATGGTACGCTCGCCGCTCAAGCTGGTCGCCATGGACCTTCGCACCGGCAGCAAGCTGTGGGAACATCCGGTTTTGGATCCCGAATATTACGGGCCTTTTCCCAATTAGCGTTGTCGATCATCCTGCCCGAACATCGATCAATTTATTCGCAGTATCCAAGCTGAAGGAGATTGCCATGACCACGACTCCCCACCGCAGACGGCTGACCGGCCGGACCGGTCGCCTTGGGGTTCCAGCCCTGTTCCTGCTGAGTCTCCTGGTGCCCGTCCTGGCCGCCGCTCAGGAGCCACGTGATGAAAAGACGCCACCCAGACCGATCACCCAATCGGAGGTGATCGAACCGCCCGTGCTGGGCGGCAAATGGCAACCGATCGGACCGGCCCCTAAAAGGGGCGGGCAATCGGAGAACGCGCAGCCCAACAATGGAGTGGGCGGGGCCGTTCACGCGATCGCGGCCCATCCGGCCGACGCGAATATCGTCTATCTCGGGACCGTCAACGGCGGAATCTGGAAGAGCACCGATGCCGCTTCGGCCACCCCGACCTGGGTGCGGCAGACCGACGCGCAGACCACGCTCTCGATCGGCGCGCTCGACCTGGATCCGACCGATCCGGCCCGTCAAACGCTGGTCGCCGGAATCGGCCGGTTCAGCAGTTTCAGCCGCAGCGGCGGACCCAGATTGGGGCTGCTGCGCACGGAGACCGGCGGCGGCCGTTGGACGAAGGTCGACGGGGGAGGCGCGCTGATCGGCAAGAATATCTCCGGGATCGCTTCCCGCGGCCGGATCATCACCATCTCGGTCAACACCGCCGACAATAACGTCTTCGATCAGATCGGCATCTTTCGCAGCACCGATTTCGGCGCGACCTTCACCCAGATCTCTTCCGGCACCGGCGCCGCGACGGGGCTGCCGGGCGGCGTGGCCTACGATCTGGCCGGCGACCCGGTCAACCCGGCTCGCCTGTATACCAATCTCGTCTTCGCCGATCGCGTCGGAGGATTGAACGGAATCTATCGCAGCACCGACACCGGCGCGACCTGGACCAAGGTCGGCAACGCGGCGATGGACGCCCTGATCATCAGCAATACCACCAACAATATCGAGATCGCCGCCGGCGGCAACAATACCGTCTACGTGGCGATCGTCAATGCCGGGCGGGCCGCCGGTCTCTTCCGTTCGGGCGACGGCGGGGCGACCTGGACGGCGCTCGATGTGCCGAATCTACATCCCGGCGGCCAGGGCGCGACGCACCTCTCGATCGTGGCCGATCCCACCGATCCGAACCTCGTCTATATCGGAGGCGATCGCGCCGAGATCGGCGTCTTCGGCGCCCGGGATTTTTCGGGCCGCCTCTTTCGCTGCGACGCCTCGGCCGCTCCGGGCAGCCAGTGCGTGCACCTGACCCATTCGAACGCGGTGGCGCCGGCGGGCGGCGGGACGCTTAACATGAGCTCGCCGCATGCGGACTCCCGCGAGATGGCCTTCGATGCCGCCGGAAATCTCCTGGAAGGCGACGACGGCGGGCTGTTCCGCCGAACCAATCCGCGAACCAATCAAGGCGACTGGTTCTCCATCACCAACAACCTGCAGGTCTTCGAACTGCACAGCATCGCCTACGACTCCAATGCCAAGATCGTCATCGGCGGAGCCCAGGATAACGGCTCCGGCGGCCAGCCCTCGCCCGGGTCCACGATCTGGGACAGCATCGGCGGCGGAGACGGCGGCGATGTCGCGGTAGATGCCGCCAGTTCGCCCGGACTGTCGAGCCGTTATTCGAGCAGTCAAAACCTGGGCAATTTACGCCGCCGGATCTACAACGCCAATAACGTGCTGCAGCGGGTGGTGGCGCCCGCCCGGCAATTGGTCGGAGGGGGAGTCGCCCTGCAGCCGTCTTTCGTCACTCCGCTCAGAGTCAACACGGTCGCGCCAACCCGCCTCATCATCGGCGGGGCCAATGCCGTCTACGAATCGTTCGATCAGGCCGAGACGATTCGGCAACTGACCCCGGCCATCCCGGTCAATTCGGGCGGCGGTCATCCGATCGCTTACGGCGCGGCCGGTAACCCCGACATTCTATACATCGGATCTCGAGACGGCGTCTGGGTCCGGACTCAACCGCCGCCCGCGGCGCTCGTGCGGTCGGCCGGCTATCCGGGCAACGGAACGGGGCGCAACGTCGTGAACCTGGTAGTCGATCCCCGGGACCCGGCGATGGCCTGTGTCATCGACAGCAGCACGGTCTTTCTGACCCGCGACCTGGGCAACAGTTGGATCAACATCACGGGCAACCTGCCGTCGTTCAATCCCGGAGCCTTCCGATCGAATGCCTTCGTCTCGAATGCTTCGGGCGAGGCCGTCGTCGTGGGCAGCAACAACGGGATCTTCGTCGCGCTGGCGAGTTCGGGTTTCACCGTTTGGGACCGGCTCGGCAGCGGGTTCCCGAACGTCCTGACCTATCACCTGGACTACAACTCCACAGACGACGTGCTGATCGCGGGAACGCTCGGGCGCGGAGCCTGGGCGCTCAATCATCCGACGTTCAGCGCCGTGCTGTTCACCTCGACCTTCGACGCCCTGACCGATGGGTTCAGGTATCTCGATGACGCTTTCGAGACGAACCAGCCCGGCTATGCGGCCGGCGATTTCACCGGTCAGAGCGGATTCGGCGGCGGAGGACTGAGAATCGTGGTGGGCGACGTCGATGACACCGAAGTGCTGGACATGTCCGGCGGGTGGCGGCGAACGTTCTACCTCACCTCACCACAGGCGGTCAGCCTCAGCTTCGACTTCAAGATGACGCAGACTCCGGAATACGAGAGCGATCAATTCAGCGAGACCCTGGTCCGGGTTGACGGCAGATCGATCATCAGTGTCGCGAAGATTACCGGCGACGGCAAGGGGGGAGCCCCGGTCTCGACCGGGCCGGTCTCTCGCGTGCTGGACCTCGGCTGTCTGCCCGCGGGCACGCGCGCGATCACCATCGGAGTCCGGAATAACAAGAAGACGCTGGCCAGCCAATCGACGGAGTTGCTGATCGACAACGTCGTGGTGAAAGCCAACGGTACCTGCCTGACTCCCTAAACCGCTCGATCAACCGCGAAACACGCGGAGCACGCGAAACGACATTGCTTTCGCGTGCTCCGCGTGTTTTGTGGTTTGTGGATCAAGGTTATGGAATCGTCACCTTCATCCGGTAACCGGTAGAGAAGGACTGTTCCCGACCGTTCTCCCCGGCCGTGTGCAGAGTGAGCAGGACGGTGTAGAGGCCGTCTCCGCCGAAAGCCGTCTTCGGAATCTTCAGCTCAAGCCGCTGCCCGCGCACCGCGTCGCCGTCGATCTGCCCCTCCCAAACCGGATCTCCGGCGGGCCAAATTGGATCTCCGGCGGGTTCGCCCCGGGGATGGTCCCAATAGAGCCGGGCCAGGCAACTCTTGAACGTTCGGGAGCCGAATTGAGGCGGGATCGGCAGCGACAGGTTCGCGCCTGAAAAGCCGCCGGGGATGGTCACGGAGTCAGTCTGGTCGTTCAGCGGCCGGAGGAGATTGCCGGCGATCGTCAGTTCGACCGCAACATATCGTTCCTGGTTGCCGTTCAGATTCGGTGAGGGCCGGTCGTCCGGCGAACGTTCTCCGCCGGCCACGAGCCCCGGTGACCGGCGGGCCTCCAGGTAGCTCCACGCCGACACGCCCGCGGCCAGAACCAGCCCGACGCCCGCGGCGACCAGAACGGTGCGAAAATTGAAGAGGCCGGCCAGCGACCAGAACCGTTGCTTCAACCGCTCGGACAACTGTTCGGGATAGGGATCGACGATGATTCGCTTCCACCGCCTGGCCGTCTCGATGCGCCGGCGCCGTTCGGGCGTGGCGGAATAGTGGCGGTCGAAGAGCTGGCGCTCGGCGGCGGTCAGGCGATGGTGGATGTATTCCGAGATCAACTCCTCTTCGACGACCTGCATCCGCCGGTAGAGATCGTCCTGCTCGAAGTACTGCTCCTCAAACTGCGCACGCTCCGTCTCGGGCATGGCGCCCAGCAGGTATTTTTTGATGGTCTCATCCTTGATTGTCCCCATTCGCGCTTCTCTCTCCCTGGCCGGCTCTCACTGGTAACGCCAGCCTCTCGGTCTCTTCGCCTCTTCGCGGCAACGACCGAGACAATCGTTCAAACATCGACGAAGATATTTTCTGATCGAGAAGATTCTTCGTTCCTGCAGCGCCTTGAGCGAGATCCCGAGCTCGTCGGCCAGTTTCTGCCGCTGGCCTCGCCC
>DATEFT010000549.1:0-20337 GCA_035280505.1 Blastocatellia bacterium
AAACCGCGAAACACACGAAAGACGCGAAAGCCCGAAGTTTGATGATGCGTCTTTCGTGTGTTTCGCGGTTTGATTCTCAAATTCCAAAGAACTTACTTTCCAGCGTATCTACCAGTAGTCGGCGCGGACGTTCGCGGTAAAGACGGCCAGTCCCTCGCGAGTGATCCTGGGAGAACCGCCGATGCAGATCTCCCGGAGCCGCGGGAGTCCGGCCAACAGAGCGAGTCCCGCATTGGTGATCCCATCGCAGGCTTCGAGTTGAATCTTCTCGAGAGATGAGAGGCGGCTCAGGATCTCGAGGCTGCGGTCGGTGATTCGGGTCTGACCGGCATAGTAGGTCTTCAACTTCGACAGGCCGGTGAGGTGCTCAGTCGCCTCATCGCCGGTCTCCCGGCAGTACATGCACCACAGGTCTTCCAATTGCGTGCAGAGTCCGATGTGACGAAATCCGGCATCCGGCACATCCATCGGCATCAAGCCCCGCAAGACCGGGAAGCTCGGGAGCGAGGAGAGGGCGGCATCATCGACGTTCTTGCAGCTAACCGCCAATCCTCGAAGCGACGGCATGGCGGCCAGAGCGGCAAACCCGCGTCCGCCGAGATTGGGACACTCGCGCCCCCAGAGGTATTCGATGGTCTGCGAGCGGCTCAGCGCCGTAAAGCCGTCGTCGCTCGCCACGGTCCCCTGCCCCATCAGCATGCGAAGCCGTGGAATGGCCGCGATATGACGCATCGCCTCGTCATTGCACAGCTCGCCCTGACAACCGAGATAGCCCAGGCGGGGAAGATCGGCGAGCGGTTTCAGCCCCCCGGCCGTCAGGGCCGATAAATGCCAGAAGAAACTCAATCCAAACAGCCCGTCCAGGCCCGCCAGGTTCGCCAACCCGCGATCGGTAATCGGTCCGTCCAGCAACAGGTCCGTGGGTTCGGCCTCGAACGACATCAACCCGTACTGGATCTCGCCGTCCTGCCAGGTCTTGAACATGGGAAACTGATGAAGGAATGGAAGCCCGGCATCGGTGACCAGCCGGCCCGTTTTGAAGAGGCGCAAACGGCGCTTGCCGGCCAGCGCTCGGATCACCCCATCGCCCGTGGGCGTCCCCAGGAGGTTCACGCTCTCCAGCCGATCGCAGCCGGCCAGATTGGCCAGGCCGAGATCCGAGATGCCGCGCTGCCAGCACATCTGAAATTGCCTGAGCCCCGTCAGGTGTCGCAGAAACTCCAGCCCCCGGTCGGTGATCTGACCTCCCGGGTAGTCGCTCAAATCGAGTTCCTGTAACTGCGGCATGCCGGCCAGCCGATTGAGCCCGTCATCCGTGATTCGCTTCGTCCCGCCCAAATTGAGCCTCGTCACAAAATCGAGCCGCAGGAGGGCCTTCAAAGCGGCATCGGTCAGTTGCCCGTTGGCCTTGAGACCGGTGATCCGCAGTTCGGTCATGACGCCGAAGATCGTCTCCCAGTCCCGGTCGGAGAGGATCAGTTCCGGCTCGATCGTGTTGTGCTGCCGATCGATCTTGTAGAACGGCGGCGTCGAACTCAACCCGACCGGCGCGGAACGCGGGTCGGCCGGCGGCCGCGCAAAGCTCTCGACGAACCGTGACCAGCTCTCGAAACCATGCTGCTGCGCCACGAAGAGCCGCGCATCCTCCAGAGAGAGTTCGGCGGGCAACGACAGTTCGGTGGAACCCGCCGCCGATCCCCGGAGCGCATTCAGGCGTTGCCGCACGCGCACCCGCAGTTGATCCTGATCGAGCGAACGCGGCAGGATCCGGTTGAGACGGTCGAGCGCTTCGGCATCGCCCTGAGAGGCCGCGACGAAATCCCGCGCCAGTTGCTCGTATCGCGCCAGACGCTCCGACCGATCGATCTCTTTGACGTGCAGCGCCAGCTTCGCCCAATTCTCGAGCCCATATTCGCGGGCCAGAACGAACTGGGCGTCGGCCAGGGTCACGCCGCGGGATCGATCCGGATCGGCCAGCCGAGGGATCACTGCGGACAGGCGATTGATCGCGGCCTCATCACCCGCGAGGTAAGCTCGCCGCAGTTCTTTAGCCTGTTTACGAAGTTGCGTCAGCGATGGACGGGCAGGTAGACGTCGAATGGAATCGGACATGGCAATCTCCTTTCGGTGGCGCCCGCGTCCGCACTTCGGGCTGAAAGAAGATTAAAGTTGTACCGGCTCAGTCGTTCAGGTGGGCTCGGCCCTCTCCGCGGACGGGATGCGTCCTGATCACGCGGGGCGCACTTTAACACGCCGCCACCGAGAGGGCAACCGACATTATGGTCTTCAATGATGAACCGCGAAACATGCGAAAGCCGGATGATGTCGCGTCTTTCGCGTGTTTCGCGGTTCATCTTCCGATCCGGATCGAACCTATTTGAAAAACGACCGACGGCCATAGGCGATGAAGACCAGCAGGATGCCCACGACCCCCGGCACCACCGCCATCGAGGCCGGTCCGCTCATCAACGTGATCACCGTCGCGCCGACCATGATGATCGCCAGACAGATGGCGGCCAGCGGAGTCAGGGCCGGCTTGATGCGCAGCAGTTGCGGGAGAATCAGGCCGAGCCCGCCCAGCGCCTCGGCCACGCCGATGAACCGCAGGAACGCGCCCGGCAGATGGACCGGGCCCTGCTGCATCTGCTCGATCGACATGACCAGTTTAGATCCGCCGGCAAACAGAAAGAGGAGCGCGAGCAGAACCTGAACGGCCCACAGGGCAATATTCAGGGCCAGGCTCATTTTGGGGGTCTCCTGGTTACCTGCCACTCCCGCTTCGTAGTTGATCGCATTCTTTGACATCTTCGTTCTCCTTGCGTTTCGAGGTCCATAATTTAGGTTGTCAGATCAGTTTGCCGCAGGTATTTCATTTTGGATACCTGCATCAGTTAATCGAACGGCCGGGGCCCGGATCGACACGCGGCCGAAATTTTTCGATGATTTCCATCAATTAATCCGTCAGCTCGGGATGGGCTTGCCGATCTCCCAATGATGCCCGTATGGATCGGCGATTCGACCGACACGCCACCCGTACGAGTGATCGCTGACCGGCGAGACGACGCTGGCGCCCGCCTGCACGGATTGTTCGAAGACGGCATCCGGATCATCCGCAACCAGCACCATCCGGACCGAACCGCCCCCGAGAGACTCCGGGCTGAAGTTGAAATGTTCCGGCGACTCGTCGGCAATCCAAAATTCGGCTCCCGCGACGGAGAGCAGCGCGACGATCTCTCCGCTCTCACTGTCGATGCGAAACAACTCTTCGGCGCCGAACGCCGCCTGGTAGAAGGCGACCGCCTGCACTCCGTTTCGTACTGAAAGCATGGGAGTGATGGTCGTCTTCCGGTCTTGATCTTGCTGTCGATTGCTGCTCATTGGAACGGATCTCTCTAGATTTCAATTTTGGTCTGGGCGCAAAAGTTCCGTTATCTTAGACCTAGTCAATCGCTCCTTCAAGCAGAGATCGACGGCCGGCCAACCCGCCAGGGGCGTCGATTTTGACCGGGAAAACAATTCATGCCGGCCGAGGATCTGTTACGATCCGCTCAGCCCTTGTGCAGTCCGCTTTTCAAAAATCTTAATTAAAGCAACCAGGAGACCTCATCTATGCAACGACGCGCTTTTCTCAAGTCGGCAGCTTGCACCGGATTCGGAGCCTTAGCGACATCACGGCTCAGCCTGGCGCCGGACGTCGAAATCGAATTGGCTCCGGATAAACCGGGCCCGGTCATCAACCCGCACCTCTACGGCCATTTCATCGAACATCTCGGCGGTGTGATCTATGACGGCGTCTGGGTGGGACCCAATTCGAAAGTTCCGAATGTGGGCGGAATCCGCCGGCAATTCATCGATGACATGAAGCGAATCGGCGCGCCGAATCTGCGGTGGCCGGGCGGATGTTTCGCTGACGGCTATCATTGGCGCGACGGGATCGGTCCCGCGGCCAAACGTCCCCGGACCTACAATTTTTGGGAGCACCGGATGCCGGCCGGCACCCACGCCACGGAGACCAACCAGTTCGGCAGCCATGAGTTCCTGCGGCTGTGCCGCTTGATCGGAGCCGAGCCCTACCTCGCCGCCAACGTCGGGTCGGGCACGCCGAGGGAGTTTCACGAGTGGGTCTCTTACTGCAACGCTCCGGCCGGAACCGAAAGCCTGGCCGACGAACGCGCGGCCAACGGCGACCCGGAGCCGTTCCGCGTCAAGTATTGGGGCGTCGGCAACGAGTCCTGGGGCTGTGGGGGCGATATGAAACCCGGCGAATACGCCACCCAGTATCGCCAGTTCGTGACGCAGTTTCCCGTCTATGTGGCGCCGTTCCTCGTCGCCACCGGACCGCGCGGGCATTCGCGCGATCTGGATCTGGGCTGGACCAACGGATTCTTCGAGGCGATGCAGGGCGGCCATCGCAGCCAGGTTCATGGCTTCTCGCTCCATTTCTACACCGATTTCCGCAACAACAAGATGAGAGTCGCGGACTTCAAGGCGCCCGACTGGTATACCCTGCTGCTCGAAGGGGTGCGCACCGAGGCGGTGATCGAGGCTCACTGGAAAGCCATGGGCAAGTACGATCCGCAGCACCGCACCAAGCTGGTGATCGATGAGTGGGGCGCGTGGTATCAACCCGGGGAAGAGATCTCGCCCGAGTACATTCTGAGCCAGCCGGTCACGCTTCGCGACGGGCTGCACACGGCCATCACCTTCGACATCTTCAATCGGCATGCCGATAAGATCGAGATGGCCAACGTCGCCCAGACCGTCAACTGTATCCACTCGCTCTTCCTGGCGCAGGAAGACAAGTACATTCGGACTCCGCCCTATTACGTGTTTGAAATGTATCGGCCGCATATGGGCGCGCGGCTGGTGCCGATGCAGGTTCGCGTCGATGAATTGACCGTTCCGGTGCAGGAGGGCACGGCCAAAATCGCCGGGCTCATGGGTTCCGCCTCGATCCGCGAGAAACGCCTGACGGTCACGCTCACCAATCCCTCCCTGGATTCGACGGTCACCGCGCGGATCCGATTGACGGGCGGAGCCAGGGCCGGCGAGGGTCGCGGCACGGTGCTCACGCATGCGGATCTGCGCGCGCGGAACACGTTTCAGAATGCCAACGAGATCAAGCTCTCTCCCTTGACGGTCAAAACCAGCGGTGACGGCCTCTCGGTGGAGATGCCACGGCAGTCGGTCGCGGCGCTGGAGATCCGACTGGCCTGACCTTTAGGGAACCCGGCGAATTCGCAGCGCCAGATACGGCCGGCCCGAGAGCTGAATTGGCGGACGGTCGCTCGTGTAAGCGTAGTTGCCGTCGGGTCTGATCTCGAAAGCACCCTCGACCGGCGTGACGGTCATGTTCCAGGTATCGAGGATCTCGACTTTAAACATCGTCTTGGCGGGGAACTCATAGCCGGCCTTGGGAAGTCGGAAAGCCCACGAGGCCGGCCGTTCCTTGCCGAAATAGAACAGGTAGTATTCGCCATTCTTGCCGCCCACCGGTTGGTCTTGCCACTTATCGATCGGTTCGATCCCGGTGGCCGGTCCCTCCTCCAGGACCTTTCTGAGAAATGCGATTCGGGTCGGGCTCTGGCCGTGCAAAACCCCGCCCTTCGACCACCAGACGATCTCCTGAGGATGAAGATAGGTCTCGCCATGGCCCACGTAGGTGCCCGCAATGGTCCCCTCCCAGAACCGATGGACCATCTCCTCGGCGGACAGATCGCCCCAGCGCCGCGGAATATTCCCTTCGTACTTCACCTCGTCATAAACGATCGGTTTCTGATAGACGTCTCTGAGCAGTTCCGCGCGGCCGTAATCGGTGACGGCCGACCCATTCTGAATACTGGCGTGCGTGACCCAGGGCTGAGTGTGGTTGTACAGAGCTGAACCGTTATGAATGGAGCGCAGGTGCTGGTGCGGGTCCTCTTGCCGCAGGATCTGGAAGAAGCGGTCCCAATCGGCCATGGTCTTCAGCCTGATCGGCAGCCCTCGCTTCTTGAGTTCCACGATCTCGGGCCGCTTTTCATTCATCATAAAATCGAATTCATTGGCCAGCGACCACCAGACGTTACGATAGGCCGCCAGGCGGGCGATCGCATAGCGGAGGTAACGATCGTCGTTCTCCGGCCCCATGACCGCGAAGCCCCAGCGGTCGTAGGGATGGAAGAGAATCAGGTCGGCCTCGATTCCCAGGTCGCGCAACTCGCCTACGCGCTGTTCCAGGTGACGAAAGAAAGCCGGATTGAAGCGCGTGAAATCCATCTCCCCTTTTGCGTCCCGCTCGAAGGGGAGAAAGACCGGTTCGTTGGTGTTGTAGACATAGTGTTTGGGAAAGACGCACATGCGCAGCTTATTGAACGGCGAGCTCTTCAGCGTCGCGAGGGTCTGCGCTTCGAGTGCGTCCCCCTGATGTACCCAGGCATAGGAGGTGGTTCCGATCGGAAAATAGGGACTGCCGTCGGCATAGGCGAAATGATAGGTGTTGCGCACGCGAACCGGGCCATGATTGCCGGCAGCGGCGGCGACACACGTGAAAGCCCCGGTTCGGCCGTTCAAATCCGCCTGATTGCTGCTGGTCCGATAGCGCCATTCGCCGGTCTTCTCGGGCATGAAACGAATGCGATAGAGCCCCTCGCCGTCATAGAAACCGGCGACCTCCGTCACCTGATCGCCCTGGGTGAAACTGGCCGTCAGGCTCACCTCTTGAAACGGGTTTCCGCCGGAGGGGCCGTTTAACCGGACTTCAAAGATGCCCCACTGTTGCACCGGGGAAGCGGCCACGGTCTGCCCTTCCGACGCGATCCCACTTCCGATCAAGCAGACGGTGAACAGGACCCATAAAAATCGATCGATCTGTGATCTCATCGGATGCCTCTCTGTTTAAACAAATTTCCGGCAGGATCGAAGAATTGATCGCTATCCTACACGAAAGTCGCGCCAAAAGTATTGCCGATTGTAAAAGGGGGAATTAGACTCCCTCTCTGCCTGGTTAAATATGTTTTATGAGCGCATCAACACTATCACTCTGATCGACTATGTATAGCAACAGTTCAACCAGAACCTTTCCGATTTTTGAGCCGCGGCGCGAGCTGGGCCGGACCGGATTCAAGGCCAGCATCCTGGGCATTGGCGATCTGGCCGACCGAAACCTTCCATTCGAGATCTGCGTCGCGACGGTTCGACGCGCAATCGACGCGGGGTTGAATCTCATCGATACGGCCCCGAATTATGAAGACGGTTATTCCGAACAGATAGTCGGTGAGGCGGTCAGAAGAGGCCGCGATCGTCTGTTCATCATCGACAAGATCGACGACTTGGAGGCGCCGGTCGAGCCTCAAATTGACGCCTCGCTGCGACGACTGAAGTTGGACCATACGGAGGCCTTCGTCTTTCACGGCCTCTCTTCAATGGAGACCTACCAGAAACTGATCGCGCCGGGCGGCGGCTTCGACCAGCTCAGTGAATGTATCAAGGCCGGAAAGACGCGGTTTCGCGGCATCTCGTCTCATCATCCAGAGGTGCTTCGGGCCGCGATCACCGCCAACCTCTGCGATCTCGTCATGTTTCCCGTCGGCCCCTTCGTCGACGCGCGCTACATCACCGAGATTCTGCCGCTGGCCAAAGCGCGCGGGGTCGGAACCGTCTGCTTTAAGACTTTCGGCGGCGGCAAACTGCTCGGCGACACGACCGGCTACAACCAGCCGCTGCAAGAGAGACCGCGAGGCAAGCGCTCCTCCGGGGGCACGGACGAGACCGCGGCCACCTTGCCGCGCCTGAGCGTCCGCGACTGCCTGCACTACACCCTGACGCTGAATCCGGATGTGACGTTGTTGGGATTGAGCTTTCCGAACGAGCAGGATGCGGCGTTTGAAGCGGCCATCACCTTCGAGCCGCTCCCGGCCGAGCGGATGGAAGACATTCAGCGCCGCGCCCGTGAGGCCCGACAGGAGAAGGGGCCCTGCTGGTGGAATCCTGATCCGAACCTGTGAGGGAATGTCGTTGATGAAGACCGGTCGACTCAAGAAGATCTGGATCAAAAGAATGAAACGGGGCCCCATGGACCCGGTCGATTCCGCGCGGTTGGTCACTGGACGCGGACTGGTGGGCAACGCCAATCAGGGCGGCCGTCGACAAGTAACGCTGATCGAGCAAGAGGTCTGGGAGAACCTGATGGGACAGTTGGGAGGCGACCTTTCACCATCGGCTCGCCGGGCCAACCTCATGATTAGCGGGCTGAAATTGGTCGGGAGTCGTGGACGCGTGCTGCACATCGGCGAATGCCGGATCCGAGTCTACGGCGAGACCAAGCCCTGCGAACGAATGGACGAGGCCTGGCTCGGGTTGAAGCGCGCCATGTACGATGACTGGAGGGGCGGCGCGTTCGGAGAAGTGCTCGATGACGGGGAGATCAAGGCCGGAGATGAGGTCTGGTGGTCGGAGTGAGAGCCCGGACCCGCTATGGCTCCCGCCGAAGCACCAGGTCGTAGCTGTATTTCGATTTCTCTCCGGGCGGCTCTTCGACCTCGGCATCGACTTCGTAACCGGCATTTTTGAAGGCCCCCAGGCTTCGTAAATTATAGCCGCCCACCAGGCCGAAGATCAGATCCGCGCCTTCCCGTTCAAAGCCGAATCGACTCAACGTTCGGATCGTATCGGTTCCGAGGCCCTGTCCCCATAGACCCTTCTCACCGATCAGCAGGTCGATGCGCCGGCAATCCTGATCGGGATACTTATTCAACAATCGTTCCAGATTCATTCGCTGGAGCCAGCCTTCGCCGATCGCCCGGCCCTCGAATTCGATGATGAAGCAAAATGCGGTTTGAGAGACATGCCGGTAGATGTCCTGTACTTGCTCGAGATTGTAGGACTGAACGTCGTCCCCCTCCGAAAAGTAGAGCACCTCAGGATCACTATTCCATGACAGGAGGAGATCCCAATCATTCTCAGTCAAGGGGCGAAGCGTCACGCGCCGGCCTTGAAGTGTAATGTGGTGTTCCCTCAGCTTCATCTTTGTAGGTTTCTCGAAGTTTTTATTCGAAATTTCGCATATTTCGTGGGTTTCGCGGTTTGAATCTCAAATTTCCAAGAACTTAATTACTTGGCCTCGACACACAACAGCTCGTCCCATCTGGTCGTAGCTCGAGGCGAACGGTTCGCCACCTTCGTCTGCCATCTCCCGTCCGATTTGAAGATGCCCCACTTGACCGTCTCCTGCCCGTAGCGATGATTGACGCGATCGAGCTGGAGCATCAGGGCGCGCATCCGTTCGTGCCGATCGTTCTCCCACAATCGCTGGGTCAGATTCTCCGCCGGACGCAGATGGCTCAGATAGACTCCGGCGTGCTTGTACCAGAGCCCGCCCACGTAGATTTCATCGAGGCACCGAAAGGCCATCGCTTGCAGCTCCGTGGTGACGTTGGTCATCGGCGCCAGCGCCAGGGTCTTCGCAGCCGAATAGGGTTCACCGATCTTACGATATCGATTGGTCTTGATAAAGACCGTGATGGCGCCGGCGGCGAGCCCGTCCTGGCGCAATTTTTCGCCGGCGCGTCGGTCAGGTTGAAGAGATTGTCGAGTTCAGAGAGTGTTTTAGCGTGATAGGCGGCAATTTTGGCCAGGGATTTAGTCTCGGCGATGCCGACCGAGACCGGAATCCCCAACTGCCGTTTGACCTGATGGCGGATTTCGCGGCCGATCGCCTCCAATTCGCGATAGTTGCCGGCTTCGAGGCTGATGAAGGCCTCGTCGATTGAGTAGCGCTCGACCTCGGGAGAGAACTCTTCCAGCAGGTCCATCATTCGATTCGAGAAATCGCCATAAAGCTCGTAATTGGACGAGAAGGCGAAAACGCCGTGCTTCCGGATGATCTCTTCGACCTGAAAGACCGGGGCGCCCATCCTGATCCCGAGCGCCTTCGTTGCTGCGCGAGACGATACACCCGTCGTTATTACTCAATTATCTCTAGCTCCCGGGAGCAGCTTCCATCAAATAATTAACGTACTTTTGAGAGTTTCATATCTTCGTTGTAACACGATTAACCTAACCTCTTCCAGGACGACCAATATGTATAGGAGGTTGATCAAGCATGAGAGTGCAACGCGCCGTGCTCCCCGACACTGGCCGAGTCACCTGGATGGTTCTGGACGATGATTATCTTCCCATTCGCCCGATCGCAACCTTTCTTGTCCATTTAGAAAATGTCGAGCGTTCGCCCAATACGATCCGCGCCTATGCTTACCATCTCAAACTCTTCTGGGAATATTTGAAAGAATTCCAGTTAGTGTGGACCAATATCGGTTTGGACGAGTTGGGGCTTTCGTTCACTGGCTGCGCTTCTCTTACCCGATGAACATTATACCAATATCCGACCAGCAGGCAGCCCGGCGTAGCGAGGCAACCGTCAACGCTATTCTCGCTTCCGTGTCGACACTCTATGACTATCACGAGCGAACCGGCGCGGTGAAGAATATTCCACTGTTCCGCACTTCGGCCTACCCACACAAACGGTATAAGAGTTTCTTGCATCACATCAGTAAAGGAAAGCCGATCATGAGATCAACGCTCCGATTACGGGAACGCGCCCGACTGCCGGTGACGGTGACTCGCGAACAGGTCCAACAATCGATTGAAGCCTGTTATCGGCACCGCGATAAGTTTCTGATCGCCCTGTTGGATGAGACTGGCATGCGAGTAGGCCAGGCGTTGGGTTTACGCCATGAAGATATCATCTCCTGGGATAATCTGATTCACATTGTCCCTCGCAGTGATAACGCCAATGGGGCACGTTCAAAAGGCGGCAAGCTCAATACCGTGTACGTCTCCAAAGAGTTGATGGAGCTGTATAAAAACTATCTGGTTTACGAATTGGAAGATTTGGTTAATGACCATGTGTTCATCAACTTATGGGATGGCCCTATCGGACGACCGATGCAATATAGCGCTGTCGCCGCGCTATTCCATCGGCTCAGCAAAAAGACTGCAAGCAAAGTCACTCCTCATATGCTGCGGCACACACATGCGACCGAGATGTTACGTGCCTGCGGCAATCTCAAAGCGGTCCAGGAGAGGTTGGGTCATTCCAACCTGCAGTCGACGGAAATCTATCTTCATCTGGTCAATGACGACCTCAAACAAGCCCATCAGAAGTTCCTCGACTCAAAACGCGAGAAGGCGAAAGCCAATGAGTAAAGCGTCAATCTCCTGGTCCGAGGAAAAACAGCAAAACCTCCGCGATCAGCTAATAGATTTCTGGTCCCGAGACGAGTGGAATATGGGTAAGAGCTCCTTAGCGGCGTCTCCCCCCAGGCGCCCCTTCGTCTTTCGGTTCAAATGTCAATCGGAAAACATCAACATTGAACTGAAATATGCCTGTTGGCAAAGGCTGATCAATGGAGACTGGAGGCTGACTTCAGGGCCGCATATCACACATCAGATTAATCGGCTGACTAGATGGCTCAACCACGTTGCTCCGCGCGCCCAGTCACTTCTGGAGAAGAGTCTGGATCAATGGGAATTATCTTTACGCACGTATCTGGTTGAGAACGGCTTATACCGCTCACGAACCAAGACCTGGCTCGACAGCTCTCAGACTCTGCGAAAGGTTCAGGCTGACGATCGCGCATTGGAAGTTTTTCGCGTTATCTACCAGTTGATCGCGGATGCGTATGATAGCCGCAGCGAATACGAGAAAGATGTGTGGGACATACGTAAAATGGGGTTTCATCCTTCCAAGACAAAGGCTCAATACAAATTGGATTTCGCCAGCATTCATCAGCCCTGGCTATATGAAGCCGCCAAGCGATACTTTCGCTATTGGATCTCGGTGCGTGACACCGGAACGCCTCAAAACAGACTGACCGCGCTCTCCAAATTTTCCTCTTTCCTGCACACCCAAGATCCTACCCTCGAGCCCCATCAGATAGATCGCGCGGTAATCGTCGACTATATCGCTCATTTATCAACCACTGGATTGGCAGTGGGGACAAGAAACAACCGCCTGATCGTGCTCAGAGTGTTCCTTGAGACTTGTGCCAAAGAGGGAGGGGCCAGTGTTCCGGATAAAATGTTGATCTACGATGATGATTTACCAAAATGGAAATGGTCGACTCCGCGCTTTATCCCACAAGATGTGCTGGATCTGTTGTTTGCTCATCTCTTTGACGAGAGTGTGCCGGTTTATCTCCGCCGCATGATCTTAATTCTCTCAGAGTGCGGGATGCGCGCCGATGAATTGCTCAATCTGACATTGGACTGCCTGGATCAGGACGCCGAAGGTGATTTCTGGATCAAGTTCAGGATCTTCAAAATCAAGAAAGAGCACCGGTTGCCGATTACGCGGGAACTGGCCGCTGAGATCCAAGCGCAACAGCGGAAGATTAAGAAGATCTGGGGGAATGAAATCACCATCCTGTTTCCTACCGACAAAGGTAAGCCATTCAGCCAAAGCACGATCAGGAGGCATCTGAACGAAATCGGATATAGGAACAAAATCGAGGACTCAACCGGCAAGCTCTGGCGGTTCGGCTTACATCAATTTAGACATACACTCGGTACTCAGATGATCAATTATGGTGCGTCGCAATACGATGTGCAAAAGACCTTAGGACATGAATCAAGCGCAATGACGCATGTTTACGCGCACATGTTCGATAGCACTAAGAAACGGGCGTTCGAGAATTTTCAAAAAGCCCGTGGACCGCTGATTAATATCAGAGGAGAGGTGATCGACTTAAACCCTGCCGTCGATTCCGCCAAACAGCAAATGCTCAAGCATCAGATCGGCGAGAAAAGGCTGGCGCTCCATAACGGTCACCGCACACTTCCGCTGGTAAAAGGACCCTGTCCGAAGTTCAACGCCTGCTATCAGTGTACCTGGTTCGTGACTGAAAGGAAATTCCTCTCTCTTCACACCACTCGACTGGGAGAGGTTAATGCCGATCTGGCCAAGGCGCGGGCAAATGGCTGGACACGCCATATCGAGAAACTGGAAAAAGACCAGGAGAACCTGGAGATCATTATCCGTACTTTCTCCACTGGAAACGAGTATCTTCCGAATACATTGATGTGCTCATAGCGCGCCGGTGAGAGGACGGGAATCGGCCTCTCCGCAAAAATGGTTTCGGGGCTCCCGTTCCTGGGCGAGACTCGGCGAAGGCCGGGAGTTGCGCTGAATAATTTCGCATTGACAGTAACTAATCTCCTATACTAGATTATCAATCTTAAAGAATCAGCGTGCTCTCAGTGACCTCGGAGTAGCTCGAGTATAGGTGAAGGCTCAGTTTCATCTTCAGTCTGTCGCTCGGGCCAGGCGGTAATTCGCCTTCTGTAGTTGGCATCAACCACTCCTCAGCAAGCACCGGAGGATGGTGGTCGGGCCGGTTCATTCATTTAACTACGCTTTCATATCATCAGAGGAACCAATCGTATGTTGTCTCCCCGCATACTCGCCGTTCTCCGTCTGTTTTATGCTTCATTCGGTAGCTTCTTCCGAGTTCGCCGCCTGAGCAGGGCCGCGCGCCAGGTTGTAGTCGCCGGCTTGATCCTGACGCTCATCGGCAACCAGGCCCTGGCAGGACCAGCCCCGCTGGTTGTCGCCGGGGTGCTGACCGACCTCCGCCAGGAAGCCCATTTCGGCTGGCATTCGAGCGGATGGGCCGCAACCTTCAACCGCTGGTTCCCGGATCGATCGCCCAATCCTACCCCGAAAGGTTGGGACGGAAAGGGGGCGCCTAGACGTGAGCGGCCGGCTCCCGAAACTCCCGAGCGGCGGGAGGACCGGGAACGCCGGATCGCCAGAGTCCAGATCTATCCCGGCGACGTCAGGATCGAGACCGGCCAGCAGGTCGTCTTCAATGCCATCGCCTACGATCGCAACGGCGCCTCGATCGGCGGCCTGGTCTACCAGTGGACCGGATGGGATGAAGAACGCAAGGCACCGGTGAAGGTGTCGCCCACGGCCTCTTTCTCCTCGGCGGTTCCGGGCCGTTTCAGGCTGACGGCCGAGGTGGCCGGACATCGAGCCCAGGTTACGGTCACGGTCACCGGCATCGACCGGACCAGAATGCTGGCCGGGCAATCGATTGAGACCATCTCCAGCGCTGAATTGATGAAGAAACAGATCGCTCCGGGCCACCTTCCAGCCCGGGCGGCCGTGGGCCAGGGCGATTCAAAAACGGCCGGTCTTCTCACTGGCAAGAAAGTGGATCCGACCGCCAGGTCTGCCCGGCGGACCCGGGCTTCGGCTTCGCCGCTCTCGATCATGCCGGCGCTGCAGGGTGATTACGATAAGACCTGGAATGCTTCCAACATCGGGGCAGCCACCAGTCCCGGCCTGGAACGCGGCGAAGTCCCTGGGCGCGCGCTCGGCACCGGCATGGGCTCCGGCAATTTTCAGTTCGATGCCCCGCTCCTCAAGCTCGACGGACGCGGGATCGATCTCGACCTGGCCTTTCACTACAACTCGCGGGTCTGGACTAAGATCGGCTCGCAGGTCTACTTCGACATCGATAAAGACTTGATCCCCGGCTGGACACTCGGTTTCGGCAAGATCATCGTGGCCGGCAGCCAATACATGCTGGTCGATGGCGATGGCACGCGCCACGCCGCCGCCGGTACTGCCCGCGCCAACTTTCCCGCTCCGGCCAGTTCGCTCCAGACCTTCGAGGCCAATACCGTCGACGGCACCTTCATCAACTATTATGCCGAGGGCTACCAGCCGCAATTCAGCGGCGGCTTTATTCTCAAGGCTTGGGCCAGGTATCCCAACGGGACCACCGTCGACTACGGCGCCTCGGAACTGGGCGCGGGAAAGACGGGCGCGATCTATCCGGTCAAGATCACCGATGCCAACGGCAACTATCTCTCGATCACCTACCGCGGCAACCAGGGGCCACAGATCGAGACCATCATCGACACGCTCGGGCGGTCCATGCAGTTCTATTACGACTCGAACAACCTGCTGACGGCCGTCACCGCGCCCGGATTGCGTGACGCTGATGGCAATTCGCAGCCCCGCGTGCTGGTCCGGCTAGCGTACGATACGAAGAACCTCGCCGCCAACGGAATCACCTACGGCTTTCAACCCGTCGTCGCCAACGCAATTGTGCGCAACGCCGTGATCCCGGTGGTCCGGGCGATCTATTATCCGGCGACCGGAACCGGTTACTGGTTCGGGGATGCCGACTCTTACTCGCCCTATGGAATGATTCGCAAGGTCGGTGAGCGGCGTGGAATGACCTGTGCAGCGGGTGGAGGCGACTGCGCCGGCACTGGAGCCCTCACCCAGCAACCCACGATCGGGGCGGGGTCGATGTCACAGGAACAGACCTACAGCCATCCGACTTCCCCTGGTTATAGCTATCCGCACATCAGCGGGCTGCTGACCGAGCCGCCGACCTTCATCAGCCGGACCGATAATTGGGCGGCAAGAGACACCAGTTCCGCGCCGGTGACCTCCTACGCGATGGTTGATAACGGGACGACTCGAACCATGACGATCACGCGCCCGGACGGCGTCAGGTCGCAGCAGATCAGCAACGACGATCCAAATTCGGTCTATTACGGAATGGTGACGGAGGATGCAACCTATCCGGACGCCTCAAGTACGACGCCGCTCAGCCGGTCTACGACAACCTGGGAGATTGGAGATTACGGATCAGCCCGTCCGCTGCGCACCGACGCCTACGATGAGCGCGGGCAGCAGACCTACACGACCTATACCTACGGAATCTACAACCAGGTCACCGAGATCAGACAATTTGGATACGGCAACAATCTATTGAAGCGGGTGCACAACGAATACGAGAACGGGGAGGCCTACCGCGGGAGCCTGATCAACAGCGGGACCCTCTGGTGGCATGACGGAGGGTCTTTATTCGGAGGGCCTCAGTGGTCAGGACCGCATCTCTTCAACCTGCTGAAGGTGACAGAGACCTACGCGTCCAACGACCTCACGCGTGAGGCCCGGACCGAACAGCAATACGATCAGAATCCTCCGCTCCAGGACACGCCGGGCGTCACGCAGCACGACTCCGCGCCCGATCAACGAGGCAATCTGACAAGCATTAAACAATACGCCAACGCGGCCACGCTCGACAGCAACACGGCAATTACCGAGACTCGCTATTATGACGTCTGCGGCAATGCGATAAAGCTGGTCACCGATTGTTGCGATCAAACAACCCTTCAGTTCACCTCGACCACGCAATACACGTATCCCGATTCGACGACCAGAGGCTCCGCAACCGAAGCGTCTAAACAGAATGTGACCAGCGCGGTATACGACTTCAATACCGGCCTAGTCAAGGAGAGCACCGACGCCAACGGACGCACGTCGAGCACGGTCTATCAGGTCAATAGCCTTCGGCCCGAGTATGAATACGCTCCGACCGACGCTTACAATTATCATCTCTATGATGACGCGAACCTGGTAGTCTACGATTTCGTCTACGAAGCAGGTAAGAGTGATCCCGACTTCGCCGCACGCAGTGACAAGTATCTCGACGGGGTGGGCCGGGTGCATGGCGAGATCGCTTACGGCAAGGACTACGTGCTCGATATCGTCGATACTAAATTCGACAATCTCGGCCGGTTATGGCAGCAGACCAGACCCTACCGCTCCGGCGACACTCTGCAGTGGACGACCTTTGACTACGACAAACTAGATCGTCCGACCAAAGTTACGACGCCTGATGGGAGTGTGGTGGAGCGTTTCTATAATGAGTCGAGCTATCCCAGCGCGGCCACCCAGGGCGTGGCCGGCCAGACCATTCGGATCAAAGACCCGTGGAATCAAGAGCGATGGGTCCGCTTTGACGATCAGAACCGTCTGGTCGAGGTGGTTGAGCCCGACCCGAATGGGACCGGCGCGGTCGCCAGCAACGGTCTCAAAACGAACTACAGTTACAACACGCTGGGCAATCTGATCCTGGTCAACCAGGGTAGTCAGACTCGCAGCTTCCGATACGACAGCCTGAGCCGGTTAACGCACCAGAAACTGGCCGAACAGGACGCCACGCTTAACGACAGCGGGCTCTATGTCGGCGCGACCGGGCAATGGAGCGGCGTTTTCACTTATGATACGCGCTCGAACCTGACCCAGAAGATCGATGCTCGCGGGGTCAAGACCTATTTCGTCTACAACAACGACCCGCTCGACCGATTGCAGGCCGTGCAGTACGACAAGAGCGGGGCGCCGTCTTCGCTGATCGGCAACATTCCAGACGCCCCCAATGTGAGCTATGACTATCTGACCACCGGCGACAAGACGCGGGTGGAGAACGTCAATGTCGATTTCGGGATGGGAAATCAGACTCTCTCTTATGACAGCGAGGGACGACTGAACCAGGTCAGGCAGACTTTCACCGGGCGCGAGAGCTATCCGC
The DNA here is from genome assembly GCA_035280505.1 of Blastocatellia bacterium. Classification (GTDB taxonomy): domain Bacteria; phylum Acidobacteriota; class Blastocatellia; order RBC074; family RBC074; genus JAKEHZ01. The sequence goes on from DATEFT010000549.1 coordinate 17,379, forward strand.
TGGTGACCGATTTCCTCTACGACTCGCTGGATCGCCAGGTTGATCTGACCTATCCGCAGCCGTGGGGAACAACTGGCGAGCGGAACGTGGCCCATCAGACTTACGATCTCGCGAGCCGGCTCGAAAGTCTGAGTTATGATGAAAACAATTTTGTGTCGGAGCCGGTCTACAACGCGGAGAGCCAGACGACCTCGCTCAAGATCGGCAGCCTGATTAACGAGACCGCGGTCTTCGACCCGAAGACCGGTCTGCTCACCAATCAACAGGTCAAGCGGGGCACGGAGACTCTCGTCAATCTCAACTATAACTACACGCTGAACAACGATGCCAGCAACAACGGGGCGAAGACGGGCCAGTTGACCGGCATCACCGATCTGAAGAATCAGGTCCGGACTCGGGCTTTCGTCTATGACCACCTGGGCCGGTTGAAGCAGGTGAAAGGGGGCACCAACGCCTTTTCCGGTCCTGATTGGAGCCAGAGCTATGTTTACGACCGCTTCGGAAACCGCACCTCTGTGACGAAAACCGGAAGCACCTTAAATATCCCACTCGACGGTCTGGCGAGCCTCGCCTACAATACGGGAAACAACCGGATCACCAGTGCCAGCTTCGAATACGATCCGGATGGCAATCAGGTCAGAGCCGTAGTCGACGCGAGCGGCGCGCAACAACAGTATCGGTATGATGCGGCGGGCAGATTGGCGCAGGTATTCGACGGAAGCGGCAACCTGCTGGCGACTTACAGCTATGGCGCGAGCAATCAGCGGTTGATGAGCACTGAGGGCGGTGTGACAACTTATTACTGTGCCGCTTCGGGGCGGCTGATTGCGGAGTATGACGCCGTCGGAGCAAACGCATTGCAGTGGCGCGCCAATTATGTTTATCTGGGAGGGCGGCTGGTCGCCACGACCAGCGCGAGCGGCGCGCAGCTTCATCATGCCGGACGGGTCGGGACAAGGATGACGACCGAAAGGGCGACGGGCGATGTCATCACCGAGCTGTTGAGCTTGCCATTCGGGATCCTGCAGCCGTTCGCCGGGACGTTGTACGGTGACAACTCGTGGCAACACTCGACCAAGAGCAACCCGTCCAGGCAGCGATTCACCAGCTATGACCGGAGCGCCACGACCAACCTGGACTATGCTGTCAACCGCTTCTATAGTAATCAGCAAGGACGATTCACGCAGGTCGATCCGATTGGGGCCTCGGCGGTTGACGGGAGTGACCCTCAGACCTTGAACCTATATGCATACTGCGGGAACGACCCGATCAATCGACTGGATCCGGACGGTTTGCTCTTTGGGTTCATTAAGAAGTTGTTCAGGAGCGTCATTAAAGTCGCCAAAGTGGTGGCGCTGGCTGTGACCGCGGCCTATGCCGTACTGACTCTCAACGTGCCGTTATTGGCCAGAGCCAGCATCGGGTTGTTATCTGAGATCGGGCCCAGGTCGATCCGCAAGATCGCGGGCTTTGCCGGGGGCGTTCTGGGGGTCCTATCAGGAGGGGGCCTCAGGAGTTTTAAGACACCGGGCACTTTTCCGACCGGGACCGGAGTCGGGGGGGTAAATAGTTTCGCACAGAGCGACGGGGGGGATTCGCAGTCCATCGCGGGAGCGTTCATTACCTCCTTTCTTGGAGCTTTCCCACAGGGAAGTCAGGATTTGAAAGATTTGCGAGATGCCAAGGAGTTCGAGAAGACTCCGGATTGCTTTATCGCTCGTAAGAGTTGCGAATCGAAGTGTTCGGGGCAGTTCTTCAGCGGCGCAGCTAATACGGTGACGGCGATGGGGGCCGTGATGCTCGGAGCCGGTCAACCAATCATCCCCAAAACTGTTGTTCTAGGCGGTGCTTCTGCGCGCACTTCAACGGCGTCAACATTGTTCGATAGAATGTTTCCTAATGCCAAATTTCCCAGATCGATGTTTCCAAGAGGCGTCCCCGCACCGACGTCAAACAACCCGATGGCTCGCACGAGAAATGTCAGCACATTTCTAGGAAGAGCTACTCCTTACGTGGGAGGGTTTATGGCGGCAGGAGGAATAATGTTCGGCGGCACCCTGGCATTTTCCAGATGCGTTGACGCTTGTGTGCAGGCGGGAGGGAAATGTAAGTGATCCCACTATTAAAAATAATCATGGGTAAAAATCATTCGCAGACTCAACAAGAATCGGCGGCGGCATTGAAGATCTTCGCGAGCGCTTTGATAACAAAAGGCCTTCCCGAATCGACTTCAACAATGGCTTATGCCTTTCTGCAACAGGAGCTGCCAATACCCGAAGATACGCCGCTAGCGCTAGCGGACGATCTCGACACCAAGTACGGTGTAGTAGACGAGGATCTCGAAAAGTTGGCCAAGGATTTGGCGCGACTTCTCAGGAGACGTCTGCCACTGCCAACTCGGGGATCCGCCGGTAAACCGATAGTCAGGACTTTGGAGGATCTGATTTTATTCGTCTGGTCTTGCCCGGAAGACAATCCGTGACCGGAACGCGGCAATCAGATCCGGACGATGTGGTGAATCACGAGACCTGAAGGGCGGGGAGCTCGCGTGACACGCGCGGGCTCCCCGCGGTCCCGACGAATCAGTGTCCATCTCGAAAATTCCTGACCTGGCCGGATTTTGTGGGCGGCCGCGCGCTGGGCGGCGGGAGCGATCCCCTTGCTCAGGCAATAATTCTTCCAGAACCCCATCTCGGTTGGACTTGGTTTAAATTCGGTGGCTTAAATCGAAAGCACGTTCGCCAGAGCCGCTAGCGTCTCCGAGTGGGCCGAGGAATCGATTGCCGTTCAGCATTTTTTTTGAAAACGTTCAGCATCTTCCCTGAAGACGTACAATTGTAAGTATACAAATGACGTACTTCAGATGTATTTACAATAATTTACAGGCCAAAGGTGCAGATAAACTCAAAACGATCAGGGGCCGCCCCCACAGCTTCGGATTGAAGACTCGTTCGCACGA
>DATEFT010000550.1:0-2102 GCA_035280505.1 Blastocatellia bacterium
GCCACCGCCCTGACCTGCGAGCTGGTCAGGGCGGTGGCCGTCTGACTCGCGAGCAGGTCGAAGAGCTCTTTATCGAGGTCGCTCAATCCGCCCTTGTGCTCTTCAATCTGGTAGACCGTGATCAGACCGATCACGCCGCGCCCTTCGATCTTGAGCGGCACCGCGGCCAGCGGGTCCCCGCTGGTTTGATCATCGATGAAGAGAGAGACCCCTTCGGTCAGGGCTTCCGCGACGATCCCGGACGGTTCGGGCAAGAGGTCGCCGGGAAAGCGGCCCTCGATCCCTTCACCGCCGATCAACATCAGAGCGCCCGTCTTCTCGTTACGAAGGAAGATGGCGAAGACCGGCGAGGCGACCAGGTTCCAGAGGATCTCTCCGGCGGTCTTGACGACCTCGGAGAAGTCGAGGGTGGAATGGAGTTGGTTCGCCGCAATGTAGACGTTCGAGAGCGCCATGTTGTACTTCTCGATATCTTCGTAGCGGCGGCGAAACTTCTGTGTTCTTTTTTCGAGGTCGGCCAGTTGTGTGTTCAGGAGCGACAGCTCCGCTTTCAACTGTTCGTTCTCGACCCCCAGGCGACTGCTCTCGTACCGCTGCTCGGCCTCCAACTTCTGGCGCTCAAGCAAGAGGTTCTGGACGCGGATCTGTTCGTTGTCGCGCATCAACTCGATGGCGAGTTCTTTGGTGCGGCGGAGCAACTCACGCAGGTCTGTCTGCGCATTGGTGCAGCCCTCACTGGTACCGGCGATCAACTCTTCCGAACGGGCCAGCAGCCGATTTATTTCGATGGCGGGAATGTTGTTCATCTCTTTCGTCAACTCCGACTAATTCAATTGAGGCGGTGCCTCGTCAATGGCTACCGGATGCCACTTTCCAGAATGGCCGACGGCATCTTTTAGCCTTCGGACTAGATGGCTTTTCGGCAGGTTGCGGCCGGCACTTGAGTCGCGATGAAAGAAAAAGGGATCCGGCTCCAGGCCCCGCGCGCCGCCGTGTCAAGAAATATTTCACGTGCGAATCTGCCCGGCGGGCGGCGTCAAGAAGGCGACACTCGCTCGCCGATCGGCCGCGCTTGCAGATCGGCGATGAGATCGGGAGAAACCGAGAGCGGCCTTCCGCTTAAGGCGCCGGGGCCGCGCTCGGCGGCTTCAGGTACGTCAGTTGCAAAACTTCAGCGAGACGCGAGGGAGGCGTCAATTTATGCGTTTGTCTGAAATGGATCACGTCACCGCATTGCTGACCGACTATCTGAACGTGCAGAGCCGGCGGGCCGAGATCGTGGCCGGAAATCTGGCCAACGCCGACACCCCCGGATTCAAGGCGCAGGAGTTGGACTTCAAGGACTATCTCAAGACGGCGGCCGAGCAGATGGTCGAACCCAACCGGAAAGGCTATGCCGAGGCGCTGCTCAATGTCGCCAACAGTTCGGTGCGGGTCGTGGAGCAGGACCAGCACGTTGCCGGGATCGACGGCAACACCGTGGATCCCGAGCGCGAGATGTCCACGCTGGCCGATACCGGCATGCAGTTCCTGACCGGCACCCAGATGCTACAGTCGAGATTCCGCACCCTGCGGAGCGCAATCAAAGAAGGGCGTTAATCGAAATGTCGCTGTTCAATGTCTTTAAGATCTCAACCCAGGGCATGACCGCGCAACGCGAGCGGTTGGAATCGGCCTCCGCCAACCTGGCCAACGCCAACACCACGCGCACGGATGCCGGCGGCCCCTATCGGCGCCGCGACGTCATCTTCGAGGCCGTCGAGCTCGAGAGGCCGGGCGATAGCTTCGGCGCGGCCTTCGTCAGCCATGTGTCGCGAGACCTGCCCCAGGGCGTCGAGGTCACCACCCGGATGGCGGAGGCGGATGAGGGAATCAAACGGTACCAGCCGGAACATCCCGACGCCGACGCCGACGGATACGTCACGCTCCCGGATGTCGATCCGCTCGAGGAGACCGTCAATATTCTCTCGGCGGCTCGCGCGTTCGAGGCCAATGCCACGGCCTTCAATACGGCCAAGGAGCTGGCTCGCGCCAGCCTCCGGCTCGGCGAGGGCGCATGAAGATCGAGGGAATCACACCGCTGATCGAGCGGGCCGCCGGCG
>DATEFT010000551.1:0-3716 GCA_035280505.1 Blastocatellia bacterium
GCCAAACTGCCCGCCTCGATTCTCGCGCTGCGCCCGGCCAGCGACTTCATCGTTCGGGGCGGAACGCGATACCTCGGTCAGAACGGAGCGCCCGACACTCTCAATCGGGCGCAGCCGGCCTGGATGCCGCGCCTCGGTTTCGCCTATCAGCTCAACGACAAGACGGTGCTGCGCGGCGGCTGGGGCATGTTCTACGACACGAACAACGTGCTCAACGACGGGTTGAACCAGTTCGGGTACAACCGCGCCACCGGCACCACCATCACGAACACCAACGGGCTGGACTTCAACCACACCAACCTGACTTCGCAGGCCTGCCGGATGAATCTCGCGGAATGCCGGACGCTCCTGGCCGATCCGTTTCCGGAGCGCTCCGACGGTACGCGCTTCGACACGCCGCTGGGCAATGCGCTGGGCCTCATGGCGTTGACGGGCCGGGGCCTCACCTTCATCGACGAGGATTGGAAGCGGGCGCGGCAGCATCGCTGGCGGATCGGTCTGCAGCGGCAGATCGGCAACAACCTGATGCTCGAGGTCGCGCACCTCGGTTCCTACACCGACCACATCACCTACTACGGGCTCAATGCCACGAACAACGTGACGCAGCGTCTGGACCTTCTGCCGGAGAAGTACTGGGCTTCGGGATTGATACGAAACAACGCGCTGGCCAACGATCTGAACGGAACCTATCCGAATCCATTCCGGATCAATAATTTCGCCTCGCTGCAGACGTCGAATCCGACGCTCTACGCCGATATGCTGACCAACGGCTTCTTCACCAGCACGACCATCAGCAAGGCCCAGTTGCTGCGCCTGATCCCGCAGGCCAACGGCCTGACGAACGGCCGCTTCCCGGGAGGCCAACAGAAGTACGCGGACCTCGAGGTGGTCCTCACCAAGCGGTTTTCACGCGGCTACAGCTTCACGGCCTCCTACATGTGGTCATCGAACCTGGAGCGTCTGACCCGCGAAAACGAGTTCGATCCCTCCCTGGTCTGGACGCCCTCGAACAACTCCGCGCCGCACAACCTGAACGTCAACTTCATCTATGAATTTCCCTTCGGCAAGGGCAAGCGGTTCCTGGCGGGCAACAAGTGGCTGAGCGCGCTGGCGGGCGGCTGGCAGGTCAGCGGCATCTACGGCAAGCAGACCGGGCGCATCTACGGTCTGGGCAACTGGTTCTACTACGGCAACGACCTGCGCGACATCGCCAAGCAGACGAAGGACCAGACAGTGGATGCCTGGTTCAACTGGCAGCTCTTCCCCGGCGCGGCGCGGGACTACAACGCTTCCAACCGGGCGGCGTACGAGGCGCGGATCCGCCGGATCGTGCCGGAGTCGATCCTGACCCAGATGGGCAGTATCTGCGGATCGGCGAGTAACCAGCCGTGCACCTATGCGAACGTCACGCCGACCAACTTTCAACCCAATTCGTTCCATCGCCGCGTCTTTCCGTCGGCGCTCAACTGGCTCCGCGGCGACGGCAAGAATCAGATCGATGCCAACCTCCTGCGGCGCTTCTCCGTCGGCGAAAAACGATCGCTGGAGTTCAGGCTCGACATGATCAATGCCTTCAACCACGTGCTCTGGGACAATCCGAACACGGATCTCAACAACTCGAACTTCGGCCGCGTCACGACCCAATGGAACACCCCGCGCTTCATCCAGTTCCAGTTGCGGCTGTCGTTTTGAGCCCATGAATTTTGCTTCGACCTTACAACTCGTCCAGTGAGATCAACCGCTGTTTGATCGCACAGATGACGGCCTGGGTGCGATGGGTTTGGAAAGCAAATTTCTTGAAGTTTGATTCGGAACCGAGAAAGACACGAAAGACGCGAAAGCAGGAAAGACGGATGATTTCGCGTCTTTCGTGTCTTTCTCGGTTTGCATCTCAAATTCCAAAGAACTTACTTTCCCGAGTATTGAGTACTTTGCTAACTAAGTTGTTTGACCTGTAGCGCGCGGAGCGCGCGAAAGAATAAAGCCTTGGGGTGGAGTGAGGCGGAGCCGAACGGAACCCCAAGTACTGCCAACGATGGGCCTGAGCCCGTGAAACGGGCGGCAGATCATGGGCTGTCGCCCGCTCTCGCGGGCTCCGGATCATGTTCATCGTCAACCTGGGGTTCCGCGCTGCGCGCTTCACTCCAGACTTTATGCTCCCGCGCGCTTCGCGCGCTGGAAGACAGCAACGACCGTAGCATCAAATAACTTAGTTATCAAAGCAATGAGTACTTTGAAAAGTAAGTTTATTGAAGTTTTGAGGCTTAACCGCGAAAGCCTGATGGTTTCGCGTCTTTCGTGTGTTTCGCGGTTTGATTCCCAAATTCCGAACGACTTACTTTCCAGAGTAATGAGGAGAAAGAGGTTTATGATATCCGATTGTAATCGCGGCGGCCGGGGCGACGGGCTCTTCCGGCCACTATCGAGCGGGCGGAATCTGGTCCTGATCATCTTCGGACTCCTGACTTTGTCGCTCACTTCGCTCGCCCAAGATCCGCCCGACCCCGCGGGCAAGGGCAAGAATCCCTACATTCTGGAGGACCGCGATGAAGAGGCCCCCGCGCCCAGGCGAGGCCGGGTCAGACGCGCCCCTCAGAGACAGAAGACCCCCGCACTGGCCATCTACTGGCAACTGCTGACCATCGACAAACAGAATCAGGAATCGGCCGTAGCCCCGTCGCGTGAGTTCTCGGACGGCGATCTGGTGCGATTGGCGGTTCAGGTCAATCAGGACGGCTATCTGTATCTGGTCAAACACACGATCGACAAAGACGGCCAGAGCTCGCCGCCCGCTCTGGTCTCCAAAGAGGTGGCGAAGGTTGCCAGGAACGAAGTGGTCGAATTGCCGTTCGGATGCGATTCGAAGTCGATGCGTAACGGCAAATGCTGGTGGAAAGTGCGTAAGCCCGCCGGACGTGAAGTGATCACCGCCGTCTTCAGCCGGACCCGGGTCGATAAGATTGCGGAGATCGCCAGAACGAACTCCGGAGAAGAGATCTACGTCAGTGAAAACCTCCTCTTCCAGATCACGCAGGAATCTCCGTTGCCGCAGCGCCAGGTCTGGACCTCGGCCGATCAATACCGCAACGAACCCCAGGCGCTCAGAGGCAGCTACATCACGAAGGTCTGGAATCCGCAACCGCAAATCAGTGAACAGCTGGTCGTGAGAATCGAATTCGCCCACAGATAACGCGCCAAAACATCATTGAAAGTATAACCGGTACTGTATGAGTCGCTATCGCCGAGTCGTCTGGAGCGAGGGGATGCTGTTGTCTCCCCACCACTTCCAGCAAGCCGACAACTACACGGAAGACCTGATCAGGACGCGGGTGGCCTGGCTGCTCTCACACGAGTGGGGGCTGCTCGAACTCCAGCTCAATCGCGACGCGGTCGCCAACGGATCGGTGCAGTTGATCAGTTGCCGCGGCGTCATGCCGGACGGCCTGGTGGTCGATATTCCGCAGACCTGCCCGGCGCCCGAGGCGCGCCCGGTGGGAGACCATTTCCCCTCGACGGTCGACAACCTGGCCGTCTATCTGGCGGTCCCGACCAGTCAGGTCGGGGCCGCCAATTTTCAGCCCGATCGAAACGGATCCGACGGCCAGCCATCCAGCCGGCCGGTGCGCTTTCTGCAGGAGGCCGGAACGGTGGTCGACGACACGACGGGCGAGAGCGAACATCAGCTCGCGTTCGCCCGGCCCAACTTCAAGCTGCTG
>DATEFT010000552.1:0-6751 GCA_035280505.1 Blastocatellia bacterium
TCCCTGCGCCGTCCCGCGCTCGGTGATGGGAAACCAGCGGGAAAACGTCCTGGCCGCATTCGGCCAGGCCCCGGCTTCGCCCGCGCCGAACAGAAAACGGAGGATCAGTAGAGAAACGTAATTGAAGGCCCCGGCCGTGAAAATCGTAAAAGCCGACCACCAGAGAACAATCCGCGTCAGAACCAGGCGCGTCCCATACCGATCGCCCCAGGCGCCCGTCGGTATTTCAAAAATCGCATAGGCCAACGTAAAGGAACTGAACACCAGGCTCATCTTGAACGGCGTCAGATCCAGGTCCCTCATCATCATCGGCGCCGTCATCGAAATGCAGATTCGATCGAAATACGTGATCGCCGAAAGCAGTACCGCCAATCCCAGGACTTGAAAACGCACATACGAACCGGTCGTCGAAACCGCTGACGCCTCGCTCGTCATACTCTTGCCGGCCGCGACGCCCGTTCCGGCCTCGCCAGTCTCGATTGCTGGTTCCTTCATCGTTTTCTCCTTGATACGCCGGCCAGACCGCCGGCTGGTTCAACGCTTCGACCAAACATCTTCCGATCCACTTTTTCGGGATCTGGGGTTCCGGAAGAAATTTTGATCTTGTCACTGTATGATGAAAGTCCGTACTGTACAATTGTTTGCACGCGTCTGATCCGTGCTCTCCGCCTCTTGATCAGAGATCGGGGCCGGAGTGATCTCGATAGTCTGAAGTGTGTCTACTGAATTACCTGTCGATAGGAACATTGACGATGGTGGCCTGCATGAGCGCAGCCACCTTGTAGGAAGATTCGCCGCCGGCAAACGATCGGACCTCTCCAGTGCAGACGGTCAGCAATTTGCCTGCGTTCTGCACTTTCCCGACAGCCAGGAAATGCTCGCCCACTGCCGGCCTCAGAAGATTGATCTTGAACTCGGCCGTCAGAACTTCGTAGCCGGCCGGCGCCTTTGTCAGCGCCGCATAACCGCAGGCGCTATCGACAATGCTGGTGATGGCGCCCGCATGCACGAAGCCGTGCTGCTGGGAAAGGTGCCTGGAAAACGGCAGCGCGATATGCACTTCGCCATCCGCCACCAGGGCCAACCGCGCTCCGAGGGTTTCCATCAGCCCCTGCGCCTCAAAACTGGAGGTGATCCGTTCTAGGATTTCTTTCATCGACTTGTCCATATTACGCTGCCCGCAAAATTGGTTTACAAACCGCGAAAGACGCGAAAGACGCGAAAGGTATTTGATTTCGCGTCTTTCGCGTCTTTCGCGGTTAATATTAGCCTGCAACTTAAATTTTTATACATTCCGAGCCAAAGCACTATGATAATGCTCCGTCATCTTGCTTCCGGATCCTCACAGCGGACGGACCGTGTTGCCGGCTTTATCGGGTTCGCGGCCTTCGCGTGCTCTCATCATCATCGAGCACGACCAGCTCGTAATCCGAGAGATACGGGATCGTGAATCCGGAGTACCCGTCTTTCACTTTGATCTCGAGATTGCCCGGCGTCCGGATCGTCCGGGCGGCCTTGAAGGCGCCGGCGACCCGGACCTCGATGCCGCTCATGGGGATCGGCGCAAAATAGGCTGTTTGCGAGTGCCCGCTCAGGTTGATCAGGTGCAACAGGGTGCGCCCGTTCTGACGCATCAGGCTCATCTCGACCAGTTGATGCGCATTGGTGCGGATCTGGCGCGGCGCTTCGAGATAATTCAGGACATCTCGAAACAGCCCGGCGTGGGACGGCAGACTGTGGCGGTAATACATCCCGCCCAGGTTCCACGGAATCCAGGCGACCGTGCCTCGGCCAAGCTGCTTGAAAACGATGGCCGGCGTGTCGGTATCTTTCAGATCGATGTGAATGAATTCCGGCGGGCCGAACATCGACGGCGGCACCAGCGTCAGGATCGCCGGGCTGTCGGCGCGCACCTCGGTGAACGCGCCGTTCAGCATCAGAAGATCGGTCTCTTTCAGGGAGGGCAGCGCCGGAGACGCCGCGTGGTCGCGCACGCGCACGTAACCGCGAATCTCGTCGATCGTTTTGACAACCGGCGCCACCTCGAATTCTGGCACGCGCGCGCTGACGATCAGGACCTTGCCGCCGTTTTCGGCGTATCGCTTCAATCCGGCGGGTGCCCAATCGGCCGCGATGACCAGATCGAAGTCGCGCTGGCCGAGCCAGTCCAGGTTGTCAGAGACTGCGAACGGAATGTGTTCTTCAGTCAGCAGCCGAAATAGCCCGCGATAAGGCTCCGTGCCGGTTTCACGCCCCGCTCCCGGCGGCGCCCCCAGCAACAACACTCGCGCCGCGCTGCGCTGCCTGACATAGAACTGCTCGTGTGCGGCGACCCAGCGAAAGATCGGCCGGGCGGTCTCCAGGGCCTGCCGATCCTGCTGATCGAAAGTGCCGTTCATCTCGAAGGTGAGCGCGCCGCCGTGAGCGATGTTCTGCCAGGAACGGAGCGCGATCTCACCCCGCGGCACCGTGGCGAAGCGCCACCAATAATCAATAAACTGCATGTTGAGGTCGATGGACATCTTGTTCGGCTGGCTGTTACGCGCGCGATTCACGTTGTCGCTTGCCGTATAAGGCCACAGCGGCAGCGGGCGGGCAATCGCCGTGTTCGATTCCGACATAATGCCGTCGGTGTATTCCTGAATGTAGTTGAAGTAGCCCGCCCGCGGCCGCCGGCTGTGAATCAACTCGCCGATCACGGCCGCGATTTCGCGCGAAGAGTTGAACATGAATCGTCGGTAATCGGCGTCCGGCTCATCGGGAATCTCTTTGTGATAAATTGCGCGGTACTTCGTTCGGCAAGCCTCGCAATGGCACAGCCCGACGTAATGCCCGCTGTAATCGCGCGTTTGATTGCCGAACATATTGAAGAACAACCCATCGACTTCATACTTTTCGAGCCCCTCGGACAGGATCTTGAGCGCCTGCTCGCGGTAATAGCCGCCGTTGATGCAGGTCGAATACAATCCGTTATAGATCACCGGCTCGCCATTCGCTTGACGGAAAAACCACTCGGGATGCGCGTCGTAGACCTCTTTCCGCGTCTTGCTCAGATCATATCTGCCGACCACGCGGATCCGGCGCGCCTGGCATTCACGGATCACATCGCCGAACATATCGCGACCAGCGGGCAGATCGGGACTGGGATAGTGATACTGGACCGAGGTGGGGTAATAGGAGACGATTCCGCCCATCCCCATCAATACCACGTTGGCGCGCATCTCGGCCAGTTGTTCGGCCAGCCGGCGCGCGTCGAGAGTGGCGTCGACTTGCCGCAGATTGGTTTGCACCCAGCGGATCGGCTCGTTCATCCACCATCCCTCTTGCGCTCGGGCGTGGCCGATCAATAAACACGCGAGCAACGCGTTACCGAGGACGGTGACCGATTGAGACATAGGTGATCGCTTCATAAATTTCCATAGCTTTGTTGCACACATCGAAAAGAAAACAACACAACACCGACCTGACCGCTACCAGGAAATCACCGCTGAGGATGGTGGAATAGACGGCACCTGAGCTCAGTCCCGATGGCGCTGATCAATAAACGCTCCTTACTATTGCCGAGCAACCGCCGGGTCCAATCTCAACATCTCTGAAAATAAAATTCAAGGCTGCCAGCCTCGATAGAAACGCCGGGTATGACCCGAGGTGTTCTCTCAAAGCCGTGATCTCAAACGAAAAGGAGCCCGGATCCCGGGCCGCGCGGACTAAACTGAACAATTTGAAATGAGACGTAGATCCCGCCTTCTGCGGAGAAGGAAATCGGAGGACACGTTGATGAGCGCAGACGCGAGTGACTCCTTAAAGTCGCGTGTCCCCATCCACCAGATTAGCGTGTGAGATCCAGCCTGTCTATCCCGGTAGAGCGGCCTGGGAGACCATCGAGCGCTATTGAGCCATAAACCGCAGTGGTGATAATCTCCGACCAGGCCGGAGCGGTGGGTGGGGTGAACGGGAAAGGTCAAACTGAATTTCCAACCTGAGGAGTTTTCGGATGATAAAAATAGCGACATACGCCATCAGCATAGTCTTCGTGGGAACGGCGGCGATGATTCTGGCACAGGTTCCTGCTCCGCAAACGGCTCCGGGGCCAACCGGCCCGGCCCGGCAAGAGGGGCGGGGCGGCCAGCAACCGATGCCGCCGGGTCCGAACCCGAATTCCCAATACCGGCTGGGTCCTGATTCGCTGCCGCAGGAAGGCGTCCCGAAGGGCGAGATCCACGGGCCGTTCACGCTTCCCAGCAATGCCTATCCCGGAACTCAGCACACCTATTGGGTCTATGTGCCGGCGCAGTACGATCCGGCGGTTCCGGTTGCCCTGATGGTCTATCAGGACGGCCAGGCCTTCAAAGACGAGAACGGAGATATGCGGGCGCAGCATGTGATGGACAATCTGATCTACCGGCGCGAGATACCGGTGATGATCGGAGTTTTCATCAATCCGGGACGCACAACCGAGCAGCCCGAACCCACGCTGCAGAACTGGGGCGACAGCACGACGAATCGTCCCACCGAATACAACACCCTCGATGATAAGTACGCGCGAGTGATTACCGAGGAACTGATGCCGGTTCTGTACAAGGAGTACAACATTTCGAAGGATCCGGAGATGCATGGAATCGGCGGATCGAGTTCTGGCGCGATCGCGGCTTTCACGGTCGCGTGGGAGCGCCCCAACCACTTCCGCAAAGTCCTGAGCAACGTAGGCAGCTTCGTGAATCTTCGCGGCGGTCACGTATACCCTGAACGCGTGCTGGCGAGCGAGCGGAAGCCGATCCGCGTCTTCTTGTGCGACGGGCGTAACGATAACCGTGGCATCCGCAATGGTGTCTATGACGAGAAGCGCGACTGGTTCTATCAGAATGTGCGCCTCATGAAGGCCCTCGCCCAGAAGGGATATGACGTGAACTACTCATGGGGCATGAATCTGCACGGGCAGAAGTTTGGCGGCGCGATTATGCCGGAGATGATGCGCTGGCTGTGGCGTGATGGACCGGTCTCCACCGACCCGAACGACATGGTGGAGCGGGCCTTCCGGCAACCGGTCGCCAAGAAGAATTAGGACCTGGAGCTGAAACCAGGGCACAATCTGTAAATATACGTGCCACGACAAGCGGAGTCTAGGGCCCCCTCGGAAAGCCAGCCGGCTCCGCCTCGCCACCATGATCAAACGGGACGCCCACGACTCAAAGCAGTCCCCACAGATTTACTCCGAGCTCAGAATAGTCCGGCTCGGCTGCACTGTTGATTGTTACGGATCTGATCCTTAAAACTCTTCGTAGCTAAATCCATTGAACAGCGAATCCACGTCGCCCGGTAGAGCCGGCCGCACTCGAATCCGAAAATGATGCGGCAATCAGCATTCGACACAGTGGAAAACCACAGCTCAATTCCGTAAGTATCCGCGTATTAGCAGCCTCCCGCATTCTGCTATCGTCACTCTTTCCAAAGTAGATGGAGCTTCCAGCAAGTCGGCCCCCCGGCAGAGATGAAGTGACCAAACAAGATGCTGCGACGAACAAGGAGATTTATGACAATAGTAAAACACCTGTCGTTATTGCTGATACTGATCTTCCAGATGTCGTTGACAGACGATGCCCAACTGGTGCCCTCCGCTGTCACCAATAACCCTCTTCAGAATATTTTTGAAGATGACCGCATCAAGGTGATAGTCCCCAGGGGCTGGACAGTCGAGCCGGAAACCTCGCCGGTTTATGGCGCCGACTACAACGTGGTAGGTGAACGAATTGTCGGAGCGGTATTAAAGAACGGCAATTATAGGTTGTACTTACTGACTCACAAAAGTCAGGCCAGTGGTATCGTAGGAGGCAGGTTTGCCGAAATCGTTTCTTATGTATCACCGTGGCTGGCCAATGTCCCAAACGACTTCGGAAATACTTGCATTGGTCATCTGCAAAATCAGGCCACGCCCGTCAATCGCCAACTTTCGCGAGTCGATTTGTATTTTAATCCGGCAAAAGTTAAGAAACAGAGCCAACTGACGGCATTCAAGCAGTGCGGAAGACCCGCCAGGCGGGGAGACTTGTGGTATGGCTCTTATTTTACGGAGACTTGTCCTGCTGGCGGTCAACCACCTTTGGAAAGAGATAGAGGTTGTGACGGCTACTTCTTAGTCTATCAAAACCTTTCCGGCAAAGCCCCGCAGCAGGATCCAGACTGGGAAATGGTATATGCGCTAACTTACAATACCAATAGCCCAAACGGCATACCGCTCAGAGGCGATCGGACGCTACGGCGAGTCATGCAGGAAGCAAATGGGATAATAGATAGTATTAAGTATAAATGATTGAACGGGGCCCGGAATCGCGACGTCGATAGTGGCCATCTGATCGTGGCCGCACTCTGCAGTTACTTTTTCGAGCGCCGCACTCACCTCACGGATCTCTATTGAATGAGATATCGCCGGATTTAACGCGGATCAGTCCGTTGATTTCACTCAACTCTCAAAGCCACCATCGGATCGACTTCCGTGGCACGCCGCGCCGGAAGGTAACAGGCCAGCAGCGCCACGCCAACGAGCAGTAACGAGGTAGTCACAAAGGTCGCCGGATCGGTGGCCCCCACTCCAAATAGCAGGCCCTTCATCAGCCAGGTCAGAGCCAGGGCCGCGCCCGATCCGATCGTGACGCCCGCGGCGGCCAGTTTCACGCCCTGCTTCATCAACATCTTCAGCGCGTCACGCGGTTGCGCGCCGAGCGCCATCCGAATACCGATCTCTTGCGTTTGCTGC
>DATEFT010000553.1:0-5179 GCA_035280505.1 Blastocatellia bacterium
CACAGTTACCGGGTTCGGGAAAGCGAACTCGAAGCCACGGCGCGGAGAAAGAAGAAATGAATCAGGAACGGTTGAGCCGGCAGGCATACGTGGAACGAATCCTTCGTATCCCTTCGGCAATCGCCTCTTGACACAGGGCGCGGCCCCTCCATCGAACTTGCCGGCCGTTGTTCGCTCATCCTGTTTCGGTAATAGTGTGTGATTTGTGAAGGTGTGCCCGGTTACTCTCTCCATCGATGCTTAATTTCTGTTTGGAGGTATTCGATGGATTCCATTCCTGCCGACCTGCTCGAACTGCAAACCCGTTTTGAGACCTGGCGCGCCACCCGCAAACACATCCGTGAATCAATGCCGGATGAACTCCGGAACGCGACACTGGAAATGCGACAACGTTATCCGCCTTCTCTCATCCAGCGAGTCCTGAAGGTTGACCCGGCGAGACTGAAAAAGACGCTGCCAGCCATCCGATCCGCGCCAACGGCCACCGCGCCGAAAAAAAAGCCTCAACCTTCGCGCCCCGTGCCTCCAGGCGGACCGAAGCAGAAGTCGAAATCATCCACCCAGACACAGGCCGCGCCCCTGTCACAATCGGCCTTCTTCAAGCTGCCGACAGTCGCGGCCCTCCCGGTTGACTCTTCATCGACGGACACTCCGGCGCCTTGTCGCCTCCAACTCGAACGGCTTGCCGCTATCTGGTCAAAGATTGAATGGAGATCCGCCAGGTATCGGATTTGAATGTGCTCGGGTGTTTATTCAGTTCGGCCACTGTTTGTACCGGTTGTCAGTGAGCTCTTTGAATGTGTCTGTCGGCAAAGGCTCCGGCTTGCCTCCGATCAGCTTTCGCTCGGCAGCCACTTGCAACGCAAGTTTCTTGGCTTGAGCCTCGGCGATCAGACGTTCACGTTCCTCTTCGCCGAGTTTTATCGCTTCACGTTTGCCGACAGCCTTGCAGGCTTTTTGACCCGCTCGCTGTAGATTCGAACCACAAATTCTTTATCGTGGATTGAGAAATACCAAGTCTTATCTCTTTGAAAGGCTGTAATACTCATAATGCTCCTTTCGAGCATTTACAACTTCTGCGACTGCCGCAGAGTGTAATCGACAACACGGATGCCTAATTTGGATAAACTCGAGGTAAAGAGATTTTTCAGTTCGGCTGTGAGAAGAAGGTGATTCAGAAAAAATGTAGGGTGGCAAAAAATACTTTACATCCCAATGCTGATTGTATAGTATGCCGCCCGATCACACACTTCGATTGCCTCTTTACACAGAGCATCCCCTATCACAAATCGATGCGGTAAATCTCCTTTTAGGAGATATATGATCAATTTGTGTGCTGGAAAGCTAGGGTTAATGTACCTCGGCACGTGTTGAACGGCAGTACCAGGCGCACAATTTAGCTACAAAATGAAGCTGCCTCGTCATGAGGCTTCCACAATTGGTTGCAAGTTGGAGGTCGAAGTGTGTGCTGTGACGGATACATTGTTGGCTCCAAATTGATGTAGACATGCTCAACTCGTTTTAGATCTGACCCTAAGCTACCATCTATGATTCAGGTTACTCGCCCCGATGTAACGGTCAGCGCCACGGAAATTGATGGGTTACGCCAGCGGTTCGCGCCGCAACCTTCGCGAGGGATTCTGCTCAAAAGTCTGTGTCTTTACAGAGACAATCCACGATGGGTCGAGGTAAAGCGTGATTCAAATAACGCCTGATCGTGTAATTATCGAAGACTCACAGCTCGCGCGGTTGCGGGCGGAATATAAAGAACGACGTTGTGTGATCTTGCCGCGGTTTCTGGGGCCATCCCTATGTGACCATCTGATAAGGAAACTTGAGGTGGCCAAATTCGTCACCAAGTTCGAAGTGAGCGAAGCCTCGGGCCAGTTCGGACAGACGCTCTTCGTCCCGGAGACGGAGACGGCATTCTTTCTGTTCCAATTGTTGCTCAATCGTCCGGCCCTCTTTCAAGCAGTGCGGGAGATCACGGGGTGCTCGCCGATCGGCCATTTCTTGGGACGCCTTCACCGCAGCAGTCCCGGGTTACAGCACCAGATAGATTGGCACGAAGATCATGGGGTGCAGCGGCTGGTAGGCATCAGTATCAGTCTGAGCCGCGAAGCTTATACCGGAGGTCTCTTTCAATTGCGCGAGAAGAGATCGGAGCAGGTTTTGTGCGTCATCGGTCAACTTCCGATAGGCGATGCCTTTCTCTTCGATATCGATCCGGATTTTCAGCATCGTCTGACGCTGGTGGAAGCCGGCGGCGAACGTACAGTTGGGGTCGGTTGGTTTCACTCGGTAGAGGCCTGGCCGACGTTTGCCAGGGATTATCTGCTTCCGGGTCGGCGGCACTCTGATTCACACCAACCTGAAATATGAGCGCTATTTGCGGAATCTTCAATATTATGGGGGCTCCCGTATCCGCCGACGATCTGGACAGCCTCATCTCGGGATTGGCGCACCGTGGGTTAGATGGAACCGGCTCATGGCGGCAGGGAGCGATTGGATTGGGTCAGCAGATCACGCGATTGACCCCAGAGTCGCTGGACGAAAACCTGCCCTGCTTTCAGGCTGAGGCCAACCTCGCGCTCGTCGCGGATGCTTTTCTTCATAATCGCGAAGATCTTTGCCGGACGTTGAATCTTTCCCATTCGGAAGGCCGACAGCTTGCCGACAGCCAGCTCATTCTCAAGTCATATCAGAAGTGGGGCGAACGCTGTCCGGAGTATCTGCTGGGCGACTTCGCTTTCGCTATTTGGGACGGCGGCATCCAGCAGTTATTTTGTTGTCGCAGCCATTCGCGAGGCCGCCCTTTTTTCTACCACTACGATGGACGGCGCTTCGTCTTTGCCAGCGAAATCAAGGGCATTCTGGCAGTCCCGGGAGTTCCCAGAAGACTGAATGAAGCACATCTCGCAAGGGTTGGGATAGCCGGCGCGCAACTCGTATCGAATGAGGCTACCTTTTACCAGCACATCTCAATATTGCCCTCGGCCCTCAGTCTCGTCGTTAACCGTCACGGATTGCGTCTACGCAGATACTGGCAACTGAATCCAGAAGCCGAATTACCATTCAAAAGCCACGAGGAGATTTTAGAAGCCTTTGAGGATTTGATGTTCGATGTGATCGGAGAGTCTGTCCGCAGCGCCTTTCCGGTGACGGCGCAACTAAGCGGCGGGCTCGATTCTTCTTCCATTGTCGGCGTGGCGGCAAAATGTCTGGAGCGGCAGGGAAAGCAATTGACGGTGATGTCGGCGGTGAAGGCCAATCCGGATGATCATGAGATCGCCGATGAACGATTCTATATTGACCAGTTCCGCTCGTGGCCGAATATCGCGATTAAATATATCACCGCCCCGCAGCGCGGGCCTTTTGATGATATCGAAAAGGTGGTCAGGGGATATGACTCACCGATGGCCACTCCCTGCCATTATCTCTATAGCGCTTTTATGGAAGCCTCACGTGAATGCGGCGCCAGGGTTATGCTGACCGGAGATTTCGGCGAACTCGGCCCGACCTTTAGCGGTAATGGCTTCTACAGCGAACTGTTGCTGCACTGGCGCTGGCGTACGCTTGCGCATGAGTTGCGGCAGCGGAGCCGGATCTCGGGCAGATCGCGTGGATTGATTCTGATATCGGAAGTGCTCCGGCCGCTCCCCCCCATGGATTGGCTTCTCCGATGGCTACGCCGGAAGAACGATGGCCGGCAGGACCACGGCGTATTGCGGCCGGATTATGTGCGGCGACAGCTCGGAGAACGGGCGCGCGAGTTCGAACAGGCCAGCAGAACGGCCGCTCGGAAATGGCCCGATCAACGCCGCAATCATTACAATTTGATTCACTGTTGGCACCAGAAGAATGCCGGTGCGGAGGGCTTTCCAGGGTACGAACAGGTGCGGTCCTCTTCTCCTTTCTCGGATAAACGCCTCCTGGAGTTCTGTCTGGCGGTGCCGGGAGATCTCAAGGTGCGAGACGGTTACCCGCGTTATCTGGTTCGAGCCGGACTCCGCAACATTCTACCGCCGGAGATCCGATGGCGCACAAGTAAATTGCCTTTTTCGCCGGACTATAGACGCCGCTATAACGCACAACGCCGGCAAGCTCAAGACATTTTGGCGGCCATCACCCCCACGGATCCGGTGAGGCAGATCGTCGACGTCGATGGACTTCGCTCGCTGGCGGCTCAGGGGATGATGATCCAGCGCTCTCGAACGGCCGGCCTCGAGCCCGGGTTGATTATCGTGCCGTTCGGGATCTACTTGATCTACTTCCTGCGTCAGTTCCCGGAGTTTCAAACATAGCTCGAAAATCCAGATTGTTCCGAGGAGAAGTATTATGAATGAATCATGGCCGAGACAGGTCTCGATTTCGGATGAGGTTATCTTTCAAGAGATCGAAGGCGAATGTGTGCTGTTAAATATGGCGACCGAGCAGTATTACGGTCTCGACGACGTCGGCACCCGGATCTGGCAATTGCTTTCCGAATACGGCAAGCCGGTGGCAGTCCTGGAACAGTTACGCCAGCATTACCGGGTAGATGAGGGCACGCTCCGGCGAGATCTGGGAGCGTTTATCGCGGAATTGCAGGCCGAAGGTTTGGTCAAAGTCGAAGCGGTTGCGCCGTAGCGCTGGAATGATCAGGAGGATCTTTGCGCCGGTCGACTATCGGCCAACTCTCTCAACGCGTTCGCCGTGCCTGGCAGCGTTACCGGCCGTTTCGGCGTCAGGAAGCCGGAGGGCCAGCTCCAGTCACATGCCTGGATCGAATATCAAGGACCCGCCCTGACCTGCGATCGATCGAGAGAGTGTGACTACATTGCTCTCCCACGTTATTTTGGATCTTAGAGTCAGGGCGTCTCGCCGGCACCATTTACTCTGAAATCGGATTCACTACCAACTCCTCAAGAAATGGATAAATACATGGAAAACAAACAGGCTCAAGAGACAACTTCAGAAGAGACCGGTTCGGCCTCTCCCGAAATGGAAGAAGGTCGTTCTTATCATGCCCCCAAACTGACTCACTATGGTGGCCTCTCCAAGTTGGTGCAGGCAACCTCCGGAAGGGGATCCGATGGTGGCCGCGGATTCTCCGATTGCACGCGAGTTGAAAGTTAGGATCGATTTGTTCCCCAGCATTTTCTATATCAGAACAGTAAGGAATAGGACACTCGAACCC